>JBGPKC010000003.1:0-71932 GCA_041485725.1 Steroidobacteraceae bacterium | reverse complement strand
CGGACGGCTTCAGACCGGCGTCCTTGAGCGCCTGCTCGACGCGTGGGATCGAGCGCTCGAACAGGTCGTTCGCCAGCCTCTCGAACTGGGCGCGCGTCAGCTTGATGTTGAGGTGCTTCGGTCCCGAGGCATCGGCGGTGATGTACGGCAGGTTGATGTCGGTCTGCTGGGTCGAGGACAGCTCGATCTTCGCCTTCTCGGCGGCCTCCTTCAGGCGCTGCATGGCGAGCGGATCCTGACGCACATCGACGCCGGACTCCTTCTGGAACTGCTCGGCCAGGAAATTGATGATGCGCAGATCGAAGTCCTCCCCGCCGAGGAAGGTATCCCCGTTGGTCGACAGCACTTCGAACTGCCGCTCGCCGTCGACTTCCGCGATCTCGATGATGGAGATGTCGAAGGTACCGCCACCCAGATCGTAGACGGCGATCTTGCGATCCTTCCCCTGCTTGTCGAGCCCGTAGGCGAGTGCCGCAGCGGTCGGCTCGTTGATGATGCGCTTGACCGTCAGGCCCGCGATGCGGCCGGCGTCCTTGGTCGCCTGGCGCTGCGAATCGTTGAAGTAGGCCGGCACGGTGATGACCGCCTCGGTCACCGGCTCACCGAGATAGTCCTCGGCGGTCTTCTTCATTTTCATGAGCACGCGCGCCGAGATCTCCTGCGGCGCCATCTTCTTGCCCTGCACCTCGACCCAGGCATCGCCGTTGTCCGCACGGGTGATCTTGTACGGGACCATCTTGATGTCCCGCTGTACCACCTCGTCGTCGAACTTGCGGCCGATGAGGCGCTTGATCGCGAACTGGGTATTTTGGGGATTGGTCACGGCCTGGCGCTTGGCGGGCTGGCCCACCACCACCTCGCCGTCCTTGGTAAAGGCGACGATCGAGGGGGTGGTGCGATCACCCTCGCTGTTCTCGATCACCCGGGGCTTGCCGCCCTCCATGATGGCCACGCACGAGTTGGTCGTGCCGAGGTCGATACCGATTACCTTTGCCATGGGTTTACTCCCGCCGGAAAATCTTCTGTCAAAAGAGGGATGCCAGGGCCACTTCTTCGGGGTGGTCGGGGGCGCTTTCAAGCCCGGGCCGGCTCCTTGGCGATGATTACCCGCGCCGGCCGCAGCAGCCGGCCGTTGAGCTCGTAGCCCGGCTGCACCACCTGCAGGATCGAGTTTGGCTCGGCGGTGTCGGACTCCTTTGCCATCATGGCTTCGTGCCGCTCCGGGTCGAAGGGCTCCCCCAGCGGGTCGATCAGGGTAACCCCCAGTTTTTCCAGCGCCCGGGACAGCAGCTGCAGCGTCGCCTCCTGCCCCTGCCTGAGGCTGCCCGCGTCCGCCCGCCCGGCGTTCTGCACCGCCAGTTCCAGACTGTCCTTCACCGGCAGGAGCTCGGAGGCGAACTTCTCGAGCCCGTAGCGGTTGGCTGCCTCGATGTCGCGCTGCGCGCGCTTGCGCACGTTGTCGAGCTCGGCGACGGCGCGCAGGTACTGCTCCCAGTGGCTCTTGGCGCGCTCTTCGGATTCGGCCAGCGCCTGCTGCAGTCGCTCGACCTCCTCCAGCTGCGCTGCAGCCTCCGGCAGCACCGTGGCGGGCTCCGCCGCGGCGCTCTGCCGGTCGCGTCCGGACTCGTTGGCAGTCATCCAAACCTCCAGAAATCCCCAAAACAGCCCCGCCGCCGCTTAGCGGGCGCGGGCGAGCACCCCGGGGGTGGGGGATCAGCGCCGCGAATTCAAGGCGGCGCCGAGCAGTTTAGCGGTCAGCTCGACGATGGGGATGACCCGTTCATAGGCCATGCGCGTGGGCCCGATGACCCCGAGCACCCCGACCACTAACTCGCCGTCGGCGTAGGGCGCGGTGACCACGCTGCAATCGTCGAGGATCTGGTAGCCCGATTCATGACCGATGAAGATCTGCACCCCTTCCGCCTTCAGGCTCTGGTCGAGCAGGTGCAGAAAGTCGCGCTTTTCGTTGAACGCCTCGAACAGCCGCCGCAGCTTCTCCATGCCGGTGAGCTCGGCCATGCCCATGAGGTTGGTCTCGCCCTTGATGACGTACTCGAGCCGGCCCTCGGTGCCGCCGCTCTCGAACACCTGCTGGGCCACGGCAATCGCCTCCAGCATGATCTGGTTCATATGCGCGTGCGCCTCGGAGAGCTGGCGCAGGATCTCCTGGCGCACCTCGCGCAGCGAGCGCCCGCGGAACTGCTCATTCAGAAAGTTTGAGGCGCGCTTGAGCTCATCGGGCGAGTAGTGGCGCTCGAGCTGGATGATGCGGTTCTGCACCTCGCGGTCGTTGAACACCAGTACCACCAGCACCCGGTTCTCCGACAGCGCGACGAACTCCATCTGGGTGATGGAAGCCTGCCGGGTGCGCGGCAGCGTCACTACCCCGGCGAGCTGGGTCGCGCTCGACAGCAGCTGCGAAACGGTAGCGATCAGGTCCGTGGAGTTGTCGCGGCCCGCCTCGAACTGGCGGCGGATCTCCGCACTCGCCGCCTCATCGAGCGGCCGCTGCTGCAGCAGCGTGTCGACAAAAAAGCGGTAGCCCTTGTCGGTGGGCACGCGGCCGGCGGAGGTGTGGGGCGAGGCGACGAAACCCAGCTCTTCGAGATCCGCCATGACGTTGCGGACGGTGGCAGAACTCAACTGCAATCCGGATTCGCGCGATAGCGCCCGCGAGCCCACCGGTTGACCGTCCCGGATGTAACTCTCGATGAGTATCCGCAGCAGGTGCTGAGCCCGCTCGCCTAGTGCCTCGTCCCGATCGTGCGCCATAAAGCCGATCATGCACAGCCGCACGCGGAAAGCTAGCTTTCGCCTGCACCGACCGTCAAGCAAAGCCCTCGCAAGTATCTGCCCGAGGTGTGAATTGCGACATTGGCTGAAAGGCGCGCCAGCGTGTTACAAAGGCCCGCCCCCCGCGATGCTGGCGGGTTACGTCAGGGGCTGCCAATGGCCTTTCCGGTGCGCTGCTGCGCGTTAGTCGGCAGATTCGCGGATCCGCGCATCGCGGAGAGCGTGAGCGCGCTGCTGCCGCACCTCGCGAGCCGGGGCGTGCGGGTGCTGGTGAGTGAGGACGCCACGCTGGCCGCGGGCCTCGCCGGGGTGGTGCGCGTCGCGGAGCGCGAGCTCGCCGAGCGTGCCGACCTGATCATCGCCATCGGCGGTGACGGCACGCTGCTGTACGCCGCGCGCCTCGCGGCGCGCCACGCCGTGCCGCTGCTCGGCGTCAACCGCGGGCGTCTCGGGTTCCTCACCGACGTCATGCCCCAGGACATGCTGCCAGCGGTGGACGCGGCCCTTGCCGGGGAGCTGCAGGCGGACGAGCGGCCGCTGCTGACGGCGCAGCTGCACAGCGCCACTGGGCAGCCCGCGCAGGGTTTCGCGCTCAACGACGTGGTCATGCAGAAGCGCGAGACCGGCCGCACGCTCGACTTCGAAACCCGCCTCAACGGCGATTATGTCAACACGCACACCGGCGACGGCATCATTGTGGCGAGCGCCACCGGCTCGACCGCCTACGCGCTCTCGTGCGGCGGCCCGATCATCGAACCGCACCTGGAGGCGCTGGTGATGGCCCCGATCTGCGCCCACACCCTCTCGGATCGCCCGATCGTGGTGTCGGCACGCTCGCTCATCGAGGTGTCGCTGCTCGAGCGCCCCGACACCCAGGCGCAGGTCACCTGCGACGGCGCGGTGCTCGGCGCCCTCAAGCCCGGCGGTCGCCTGGAGGTGCGCACCGCGCTCGAGCGCATCACGCTCCTGCACCCCCCCGGCCACGACTACTACAAGCTGCTGCGCTCGAAGCTCCACTGGGGCCGCGGTAGCTTTGAGCGCTGAAGCCGCATGCTCACCCACCTGCAGATCCGCGACTTCGCCATCATCGATTCGGTGGAGCTCGAGTTGCGTCGCGGCTTAACGGTGCTCACCGGCGAGACCGGCGCGGGCAAATCGATCCTGGTGGACGCGCTGCAGCTGCTCGCCGGAGGCCGCGCCGGCGCCGAAGTGGTGCGCCATGGCGCCGAGCGCGCGGAAGTCTCCGGCACCTTCGAGCTGAGCCAGGCCCCCCGCGAGCTGAAGGCTTGGCTCGAGGATCAGTCCGTCAGCGGCCCCGGCGAACTGATCGTTCGCCGGGTCGTGGGAGCGGACGGGCGCTCGCGCGCCTACCTGAACGGGCAGGCGGTGCCGGTGCAGCTGCTGCGCGAGGCCGGCGACATCCTCATCGATATCCACGGCCAGCATGAATTCCAGTCACTGACGCGCAGTGCCGCGCAACGGGTGTTGCTCGATGGCTATGGCTCCCTCACAGGGCTCACCGCCCAGCTCGGTATCGCCCACCGGGTGTGGCTCGAGCTCCTCAACCGCACCCTGGAGCTGGAAAGCAAGGCGCGCGACCGCGACACCCGCCTCGAGCTGCTGCGCTACCAGGGGCAGGAGCTGCAGGCTTTGCAGCTGAAGGCCGGCGAGATCGACGCGCTCAGCGAGGAGCGCGCGCGGCTCGCCAACCGCGGGCGGCTCGCGCAGGGTGCGCAGACGGCCCTCGCGGAGCTCTACGAGAACGAAGCCGCGAGCGCGCACGCCGGCGTGAGCCGCGCGCTGCAGGCCCTGCGCGGACTCGCGGCGCTGGATGGCAAGCTCGCGGCCGTGCTGCCGATGCTGGAGGAAGCCTCGATTCAGGTGCGCGAGGCGGCGCGCGAGCTCGAACGCTACCGCGAGACCCTCGACGTCGACGCGGCGCGCCAGGACGAGGTCGAACGGCGCCTGGCGGCCATCGAGGAGCTGGCGCGCAAGCACCGGGTTGCAGCGCCGGAGCTGCCCGAGCGTGCCCGGCAGCTCGGTCTCGAGCTGGAGGCGCTCGAGCGGGCGGAACTGGACCTCGCGGTGTTGCGCAAGGAGCTCGCCGGCGCGCTGCAGAGCTATCGCGCGCAGGCCCAGGAATTGTCCGGCAAGCGCGTACTTGCGGCGCGCACCCTGGCTCGCGATATCTCCGCCCGCATGCAGACGCTCGGCATGACCGGTGGACGCTTCGAGGCGGACGTTACCCAGCACGGCAACGCCGATCCGACCGAACATGGCATCGATCAGATCGAGTTCCGCGTCACCGCCAACCCGGGACAACCACCGCGGGCGCTGGCGAAGGTCGCCTCGGGGGGCGAGCTCGCGCGCCTGTCGCTCGCGGTGCAGGTGTCGTGCGCGGCGGAAGCGACACGCTGCATGGTATTCGACGAAGTCGACGCTGGCATCGGCGGCGCGGTTGCGGAGATCGTCGGCCGCGAGTTGCGCGCGCTCGGCGGATGCGGCCAGGTGCTGTGCGTGACGCACCTGCCGCAGGTCGCCTGCCAGGCGCATCACCACCTGCGGGTCACGAAGCTCACCGACGGCCGCACCACGCGCACCACTCTCACCGAGCTGACGGCGAACGATCGTGTCGAGGAGCTCGCGCGCATGCTGGGCGGAATCGAAGTCACCGCCAAGGCGCGCGAGCATGCCCGCGACATGCTGGCAGCCGCCACGCAGCCGCCGGCCAAGGCGGCGCCCGCGGCCGGCGCAAGTGTGGCGCGCGCGCCGCGGCCGCCCGCCGCCAGGCGCCGCTAGCCGTTCTTGCCGCGGTTGCGGAAGGCGCAGTTGGGGCGCTTGCAGCGCCCATAAAGAATCAGTGAGTGATCGCGGATCGTGAAGCCGAGCTTGGTTGCCACCGCGGTCTGGCGCTCCTCGATGCTCGAGTCCATGAACTCTTCCACGCGGCCGCAGTCCTGGCACACGATGTGGTCGTGATGGGTCCCCTGGTTGAGCTCGAACACCGCCATGCCGTCTTCGAAATGATGACGCGTGACCAGCCCTGCGGCCTCGAACTGAGTGAGGACGCGGTAGACGGTGGCCAGGCCAATGTCCTCATTGGATTCCAGCAGCGTACGGTAGATGTCCTCGGCCGACATGTGCCGCGTGGCGCTGCCCTCGAGAATCTCCAGGATCTTCAGGCGAGGCAGCGTCACCTTCAAACCGGCTTTGCGCAGGTCCTTGCCTTCCACGCGAACTCTCCGGCGGTCCGCGGCAGCTGAAACTGCGGGCGATCCGCGATCAGGTATGATTGGCAGGATGATTATCCTCCATCGGGCGCAGCGGCGCCTACCCTTGGCCGCATTCGCGGCCCTGGTGCTGCTCGCGACGACGCTCACCGGCTGCGTCTATCGCATGAACATCCAGCAGGGCAACTACCTGGAAGGCAAGACCGTCGATCAGCTGCAGGTCGGCATGACCCGCAGCCAGGTGCGCTACCTCCTCGGCACCCCGATGGTGCCCGCGCTGTTCGATAAAGATCGCTGGGACTACGTGTACTACTTCAAGCACGGGCGCCTGCGCAGACCCGAGGAGCGCCACCTGATCGTGTTCTTCACCCAGGACAAGGTGACGCGCTTCGACCGCGACAACGTGCCGAATGCGCCACCGGAGGCGCCGGACCAGGGACCGCCGGTATCGAAGTTCCCGAGGATCTGAGGCGCGCGCCTCAACTCTTGCCGCTGCGGCGCTCACGCTGCACGCGCTCGCGGCGCCGCTCGCGCGGATCGCGACGCAGCGGCCGGTACAGCTCGATGCGATCGCCATCCGCGCAATTGTCGGTGCGCGCGCGCGGCTCGCCGAAAATGCCCACCGGCGCGGAATCCCAGGGGATCGCTGCGGCCGGATCGGCGGCGGCGCGCGCCGCCGCCAGCGCATCGGCGATGGTCGCGTGCAGCGGCAGCTCGACGCTCCACAGGTATTGACGCGTGCGCGTCGCGTAGGCGACGAGGCAGCGTTTGCCGGGCGCCACCGGGCTCACGGCCGCGACCGGGCGCGCGCCACGAAGGCATCCACCAGCGAGCCGATCGTGGCTGCGAACTGCGCCTCGAACAGCAGCGCACTCAGCGGGTTCCTGAACGCAAAGCGCATGGCGAGCTCCACGCGGCAACCGTTGGTCTCGATCGGCGTCAGCCGCCACTCGCCCTGCAGGGTGCGAAACGGCCCGCTCAGCAGCTGCATGCGGATGCTGCGGTCGGGCTCGAGCGTGTTGCGCGTGGTGAACTCACCGTGCAACGCGCCCTGCCTGACGCCGAGGGTCGCGACGATCTCCTGCTGCGAGCGCGACTGCACCCGGGCATGGGTGCACCACGGCAGGAATTGCGGATAGCTCTCGATATCGTTGATGAGCGCGAACAGCTCGGAGGGCGGCTTGCTGACGAGCGCTGAGCGCTTGACCTCTCGCATGCGGCATTGTCCCATTACCTCCCGCTCATGACCAAAGACGCGCAATCGCCTCGACTGATCGCCGAAAACCGCAAGGCGCGCTTCGACTATTTCATCGAGGAGCGCTACGAGGCGGGGCTGGCACTGCAGGGCTGGGAGGTCAAGGCCATGCGCGCCGGGCGCGCGCAGCTGCAGGAGGCCTACGTCTACCTGCGCGGCGGCGAGGCGTTCCTCATCGGCGCGCACCTCTCACCCCTTCCCACGGCCTCCACGCACGTGACGCCCGACCCGGTGCGCACCCGCAAGCTGCTGCTGAAGCGCAGCGAGTTGCAGGGACTGATCGGCGCGGTGGAACGGCGCGGCTACACCCTGGTGCCGCTGGAGCTGTACTGGAAGAACGGCCGCGCCAAAGTGCAGGTCGGGCTCGCCAAGGGCAAGAAGCAGCACGACAAGCGCGCCGTGCAAAAGGAGCGCGACTGGCAGCGCGACAAGGCGCGCCTGTTGCGACGCGGCTGAGAAGACGCGCGCCGACGCCCTCAGGCGCGTATGCTGTTAGAGGTGAACCTGAAGGGGGCGACCGGTTTCGACGTGGGTTACGAACCTTCAGGGGCGTACCGAGGTGCAGTGCCCTCGTTAATCCTGCTGCAAATCATAGTTGCCAACGACGACAACTACGCTCTAGCTGCCTAACCGCAGCTGACCTCTGACCAGCTCGTGCCTGTGCGACTGAATCAGGGGACGCGTTCACAGGATCGCGCTCCGGCGTGCGACAGGCCGGTGCGTTAAGAGTCACTGTCCGCTGGCGTTGCGTCTTCCCTGCTCCTCGGGTAGCGCCGCGCGAGAAACAAAGAGTAGCTACGTACGTAGATCCTGAAGTCTAGGACTTGCGGACGGGGGTTCGATCGAGGGTCGCGCCAAATCGCGAGGTTTGGCTGACAACGGAGCTCACATCGGTGAAACCTGACGGCGCCTCTCACAGGGGCGGCATGGCAACGCCGAGGGGTAGGAAGAGGGCCAACCTCAGGCCTGCCCTGTAGAGACTCATAGACCCGCCGACGGCACATCGCCCGGGGCGGGCACTAGGATCCAGCTGGCCATGACAGCCGGATAACACGCTCCGCGTCCACGCGCTGCCCTGCAGTGCGCGGACGAAGGCATAGTCCAGCCCGCGGCGAAAGCCACGGATGTGCTGTCCCCCCGCCTCCACCAACCGGCGGTTCCCGGCCTTAAGCGGCCGGGAACCGATGCCCGGCGCCGAACCTCCAGCACGCGGCATCACCGGCCGCAACGCCCAGCGCAGGGCCACGCACATCTCCTCAATCCCGCAAGATTCTCGGGCTGTGCTCTGACGAGCATTGCCGGCACAGTTCTGGGCTTGCTGCATAGGCCCAGCAAATGGGCGGGGTTGCGTGCCGCTAAAGCAACTATCCGATACCGAGGCCGCGTACCTGGCCGGGATCATCGACGGCGAGGGCACGATTACGCTCACGAGGACACATCGGGGCGAGAACCGTCGCCCCGTAGTGAGCATCAGTAGTACGGAATTGCCCCTGCTTCTCCATGTGCGCTCGGTGGTCGGCGCGGGAAAGATCACCAGCAAGGTCTGCGCACAAAACCACCACTCGCCGAGCTTCGCTTACGCCATCTTTAGCCGGCAGGCGCTGACGCTGCTCGCTCGCGTCTCACCATACCTCCGCACCTACAAGGCCGGGCGTGCTCGCCTTCTCCTCGAGGGGTACGTGCGCGTGACCCCTCGGAATGGACGCTATACCCCGTGTCAGCGCGCAGCACGGCAAGCCTTCGAGGAGCGCTTCTTTGCCAATTCCGTGCGCGCAAAATCGTACATAAGGTAACTCCCGTCAGGTGTTAGCCGCGAGCTGCGCGTCAGGAGTCGCCGTGCAGCGTGACGAGCGTGCCATACAGGTCCGGCCGCCGGTCGCGAAACACGAACCAGTTGTCGCGCAGCTGCGCGATGCTCTGCAGGTCGAAGCCGTGGATCAGGACCGCATCGCCCTCCTCGGGCGCCTCAGCGATTTTCGCGCCCATGGGGTCAGCGATGAACGATGAGCCGTAGAAGCGGATGTACAGCCCCTGCGGGTCCTGCAGCGAGCGCTCGAGTCCGTAGCGGTTGGCGGCGATGAGCGGGGTGAGATTGGCCGCCGCGTGTCCCTGCTGGGTGCGCTGCCAGTGCTCGCGCGAGTTCACCGGCAGTGCCGGGGGCGGCTCGGTGCCGATTGCGGTCGGGAACAAGAACAGCTCCGCCCCCATGAGCGCCATGACGCGCGCGGTCTCGGGGAACCACTGGTCCCAGCAAATGCCGACGCCGAGGCGCGCAAAACGCGTGTTCCAGACTCTGAATCCCGTGTCACCCGGGGAGAAGTAGTTCTTTTCCTGGTAGCCCGGCCCATTGGGGATGTGCGACTTGCGGTACACGCCGAGGTTCGTGCCGTCGGCATCCAGGATGGCGATGGAATTGAAGTAGGCGGGACCGGCACGCTCGAAGAAACTGATCGGCAGCACCACTCCGAGCTCGCGCGCTACCGGGCCGAAGTGACCCACGGCGCGATTCTCCGCGGCCGTGCGCGCCAGACCCAGGTGACGCGCGTCCTGCTCTATGCAGAAGTAAGGCGTCTCGAACAGCTCGGGCAGGAGGATGACCTGCGCGCCCCGCGCGGCCGCCTGGCGTACCAGCTGCTCGGCCCTGGCGATGTTGTCCTCGGTGTCCCAGCCGCACGCCATCTGGATGGCGGCCACCGTCACCGGTCGCGGCGTGCGCCGGAAGTGCTCAGGGTCCCTGGACATCGCGCGATTCTACTGGCTTGCCGGGCTCATCGCGCGGCGCTCGGCGAGCGAGCGGTTCACCTGTTCGATGATGCGCATGGCCGTCTCCAGCGCCATGAGTCCGGCCTCGCCCGGAACCACCGGCGCGCGGCCGCTGCGAATGCAGTCCAGGAACGAGTCGATCTCCGCCTTGAGCGCATCTCCGGGCTCCAGACTCTGCTCCTCGATCGTCACCGGCAGCGGGCCCGGGGGATCTGCCGGCGCGCGTTTGCGGATGAGTGTCAGGATCTTCTGCTGCAGATCAAGTGACAGGTAGGCGTCGTCCTCGAATATGCGCATTTTGCGCTCGGTCTTGACGCTGACCCGCGAGGCGGTGGCATTGGCGACACAGCCATTGGCGAAGCGGATGCGCGCGTTGGCAATGTCGATTTCCTCGGAGAACACCGGCGTGCCGACCGCGTCGATGGACGTGATCGGCGCGCCGACGATGGTCTGCACGATGTCGATGTCGTGGATCATCAGATCGAGCACCACGTTCACGTCGGTGCCGCGCTCGCGGTACGGCGCGAGGCGATGACATTCGACGAAGCGCGGTGAGCGCAGATACGGCTCGGCCGCCAGTATCGCTGCGTTGAAGCGCTCGAGGTGCCCGACCTGCAGAATGCGCTGCACGCGTGCGGCGAGCGCAATCAGCTCGCGCGCCTGCGCCGCAGTATCGGTGATCGGCTTCTCGACCAGCACGTGCGCACCGGCTTCGAGGAAGTCACGCGCGATGGCAAAGTGCGCCGGGGTCGGTGTGACCACACTCACCGCGTCAACGCTGCCGAGCAGCGCCCGGTAGTCGCTCACGGCACGCGTTTTGAGCTCGGCGGCGAGAGCCTCACGCGCCTCGGGCCGGGAATCCGCGACCGCGACGAGCTCGCAGCCCGCCGCCTGCGCGTATTTCTGTGCGTGAAACCGGCCGAGGTAGCCCACGCCGATGACGGCGGCTCTGATTTTCTGCATGAGAAGGCTATTATGCCCGCCCGCGCGGCGACGCCCGAAGGGTAAGTGTTAAGGAACGGCTGGCAGCGAATGTCCACACCGCCCCCGACCGAAGGAACGGCACCCCTGCAGCGCCTGGCGCACCTGCGCGATACGTACGGCGCCCTGCCGCGCCCGCGGCGCGAACTGGTCATTTTCGGCCTGGCGCTGCTGTGCGGGCTCATCGTGATGCCGTTTCTCATCTGGTTCGCCGGCAGCCGCGTGCTCGGGCCCTATACCCACGGTCAGAATGCACACGCCGGCCCGTTGGCTCTGGTGGCGGATTTTTTCTCGGGGCTGGCGCACGGGTCGGGGGTGTTCTGGGCCGTGGCGCTCGGGCCGGCAGCGCTGCTGCTGCTGATTCGCCTGTTCGTTGCCCTGGTGCGGGCAATGCCCGCTCCCGGCGACGACTGAGGCCACGGCCGGCTCGCCAAGGGCTCATGGCGGCGCCAACCGGGGGGCGCGCCTCACTTCGGCCAGTACATCCACACCGCCATGGCCAGTATGACCAGGGTCGCCCCATGGGCGCCCAGGCGCCAGGCGCGCTGGCGCAACTCCCCGTAGAAGCTGCCGGCCGAGGCCGCGGAGAACAGCGTAAAAACCGCTATCGCGCGCAGCAATGGGGCGTGCTCCGGCGCGAACCGCGCCTCGTCGGCCGGCAGCAACAGGATGACAATCCACGTCATCAGCAGCCCCATGGCCAGGGCGACGGCCGACCCCATGAGGATTCCCAGGAGTACTGTCAGAGGTCTCATGATGTGAGGGCCGTACTTGCTAAAGACGAACCGCACGCTCTAGCCTAGCTCTAAGAGTCTACCGAACCTGCGAGTCCTCATGATGACCCTACCTGTGCGCCGATCCTCCGGGTGGATAACCGCCGCGGTCCTGCTGGTACTGGCCCTGGCGCTCGCCGGGTCCGTCCAGGCCCCGGCAGGCATCTCGGTATTGCCTGCGGGGACGGTGGCGCCCACCGACACGCAGCGGTCGACGGCGCGCAGGATCGGCCGCATCCTCGAGGAGGCGCACTACAGCCGCGCGGCGCTCGACGAAAAGATGTCGGATGTGGTCTACCACCGCTATCTGGAATTCCTCGACGGGCAACGCAGCTACTTCCTCGCCAACGACGTCGACGAGTTCAGCGCTTACCGCCTGCGGTTCGGCGACATGATCCGCACCGGCGACATCGACCCTGCGTACCTGATCTTCGCGCGCTTCCAGCAGCGCAACCGCGAGCGCATACAGCATGCGATCGAGCTGCTGAAGAGCGAGCCTGACTGGGCGGCGAACGAGTCATTCGAGTTCGACCGCGCGCACGCCGCGTGGCCGGTCGATCAGGCCACCATGGAGGAGTTGTGGCGCAAGCGCGTCAAGAACGATGCGCTGTCGCTGATGCTCACCGGCAAGCAGTGGCCGGATGCGGCCGAGATCCTGCGCAAGCGCTACGAGCGCGTGCTCAAGCGCGTCGACCAGGTGACCAACGAGGACGTGTTCGAAGGTCTGATGAACGCCTACGCGCGCGCCTTCGATCCGCATTCGAGTTACTTCTCACCGCGCAGCTCCGAGGAGTACCGCATCCAGATGAGCCTCAACTACGAGGGCATCGGCGCTTCGCTCCAGGTGGTGGACGACTACGTCACCATCATGAACGTGCTCGACGGCGGCCCGGCGGCAGTAGCCGGCACGCTCAGCACCAATGACCGCATCATCGGCGTCGGTCAGGGACATGAGGGTCCGTTCACCGACGTCATCGGCTGGCGGCTGGATGACGTGGTGCAGCTGATCCGCGGCAAGGCCGGCACGTCGGTGCGCCTGCAGGTGCTGCCGGCCGGCGCGGCCCCCGGCAGCGCGGAAAAGGTCACGGAGTTCGTGCGCAACAAGGTGACGCTGGAGGCGCAGGCGGCGCATAAAGAGGTGAAGTCCGTGGCGCGCAACGGCCGCACGCTCAAGATCGGCGTGATCACCGTGCCCGGGTTCTACCAGGATATAGCCGCGCAAAACGCCGGCGATCAGAATTACCGCAGCACCACGCACGACGTGCTGAAACTGCTGCGCGAGCTCAAGAGCGAGAACGTCGAAGGCCTGGTCCTCGACCTGCGCGGTGACGGCGGCGGCTACCTCCCCGAGGCCACCGCGCTCACGGGGCTGTTCATCAATCACGGCCCAGTGGTGCAGCTGCGCGATACCGCCGGACGGCTCGAGGTGCTGGACGATCCCCAGCCCGCGCCGGCCTACGACGGTCCGCTCGCGGTGCTGGTCGACCGCCTGAGCGCGTCGGCTTCGGAAATCTTCGCCGGCGCGATCCAGGACTATCACCGCGGCGTGATCCTGGGGCAGACCACGTTCGGCAAGGGCACGGTGCAGAACCTGGTGCCCCTCGATCGCTGGTCGCCGAAACCGGTGAACGGCCAGCTGACCGTGACCATCGGCAAGTTCTACCGAGTGACGGGCGAGAGCACCCAGCACCGCGGCGTCGAACCTGACGTGCCGCTCGTCTCGCCCCTCGACACCAAGGAGATCGGCGAGAGCGCGCTGGAGTCCGCCCTGCCCTGGGATCGCATCGCGGGCGTCCCCTTCAGGATGAGTGCCGGTAGCTCCGCGGTGCCACCGGTGGCGGCACTGGCGACGGAAGAAGGTGCGCGCGCGCAGCACGATCCGGACTACCGCTGGCTGGTGTCGGACATCGCCGCCATCGACTCGGTGCGCGGGCAGCACAGTGTGTCGCTCAACCTCAAGTCGCGGCGCGAAGAGCGTACCCGCATCGAGAGCGAGCGGCTGGCGCGGGAGAACAGCCGGCGGGCGGCGAAAAACATGCCGGCGCTGAAGAGCGTCGAGGAACTCGACAAGTCCAAGGATGAGGCCGCCGACGTGGTGCTCGAGCAGGCGACCCAGGTCATGGCCGACATGGTGACCGGGGGGCGCCAGCCACCGCAAAAGACCGCGCGCGCCAGTTAGCCGCGCGCGAGCCCGCTGGAGCGGACTTTCAACGCAGCAGGATCCGGAACAGGTCCCAGGTGTCCTCGGCGAGCACGTTCGGCAGCCGCGCGGCATTGGCCCCGAGCGCCGCCACCAGCAGCACGTCGCCTTCGGAAAACGCGAGTGAGTTCGGTATCGGCGAAGTGTCGGCCGCGCCGCGGTAGCGCGCCACGCGCTGCAGCCTCTCGCTGCGGGCCTTGATTTCCTCGGCAACACCGGCGCGAGTGCCGAGCAGGCGGTGCGCGCGCGCGATCTCCCCCATCAGCAGCACGCATTCCCTCGGGGAGCCGTAGTCGTCGGGGGTCTCACGGCGGGCGGTCGCCTCGCGCGCCAGCGTGAGCATCGGGGTCTTGAGTTGCGTCAGGCGCAACCACAGCACTTCCGCATAGGCGATCGCGGCGATATTGATCGCGCGCCGGGCCGGCAGCGACAGTCCCGGAAACTCGGGCGTGGCCTCGCGGGCAATTTCCTCGAGGCCGAGCTGCGCCTGGCCGAGTGAGACCCCGGCGCTGACCACCGCCGCCGCGGCGCCGGCGACGCGCCGCTCCAGTGCGCGGCGCTTGAAGTAGTGCCAGAAACGGGTGAGCTGCGCCCGCTGCGCTTCCACGGCCGCAAGCTCCGCCGTGGCCTGCGTATGCAGCGCCTGGGCCGCGCGCAGCTGGTCCTCGGCGGCCTGGCGCCGGGCGAACTGGCGGCGGTTGTACTGGGCCAGGTGCTCGCGCCGCTCGCGCTCTTCCTGTTGCCGCACGAGATCGGCGACCAATTGGGTGATGAGCTCACGGCCCGACTGCCACAGGCGGCGCAGCTGATAGAACACCAGCGCCGGGTACGCGCTCTCGGCGGCGCCCAGGCGCCCCTCGAGCGTGTTGAGCATCTCCTGGACGCGCTGGGTGGCCGCCTCCTGCTGCTTGATGAGGTCCTTGAGGCGGAAGGTTTCGTCCTGCAGCCCACCGTAAGCCTTCTTGAGCTCGGCGCGGTTGCGAAACAGCGCCAGCACCCGGTGGTCATCATCGGGTGAGCCATCCGGGCGGAGGCTGAGCTTTGGAAAGCCGAGTTGACGCAGCGCTTTCATGAGAAATGCGGCGGCCGACCGCCCACTCTCATGCGCCGGCTTCGGGCTCCGTGCGGGATGAGAAGCGATGACCTCGCTCCACGCAGTATTCCAGCCACTTATTTAACATCATGTTCCGCGCCCAACGCTGATCCAGTTCACGCTCCGCGTGGCTGCGCAGGGCCTTGAGCAGCGGCCGACTGTGAACAGCCGCCCATTGCCGCGCCTCGACCAGGTGCGCGTCATGGTAGATGCGCACCTGCATGTCGGGGTACGGCAGGCAGCCGTGCGCCTGGGGCAGCAGATAGGTCAGATTCACGGTGCTGGTGTAAGGCGAGCGCCCGGTCACAGTGAGAACGAGGTCACAATCGCCGCGAACGGCGGACCGATACTGGCCGACGAGCGCCGGCAGCTTTCCGGCCAGCCAGCCGAGCCGTATAAAGTTGCTCTCATACAGTCCCATGAGCGCGACGAAGCTGCGCGGCCGCGCGCGCCACGAAACCGGGGTCTGTGTGTCAGTGAGCAGCACGCAGCGACTATAACGCACAAGGCTCGCCCTGCAAGCCGATCGCCGCGCGAATTTGTCGCTGTCTGCGCCCCGTCGCCGCTTGCAATTTTCGTGCGACCTGACGCACGCGCGCGCGAGTCGTGCAACAATATACAGCTCACGGGCGCGACTGCTACGGGCGCAGACGCCGCTCGATGCCGCTGGTATTCAGAATCCGGCTGGCGATCTCCTCGATGGAGCACTCGGTGGTATTGAGCCACGGCAGCCCGTAGCGCGCGAACAGCGCCTCCGCGCTGCGCAGTTCGTACTGCACCTGCTGCTGCGAAGCGTAGCGGCTCTCCGGGCGGCGCTCGCTGCGGATCTGTTGCAGCCGCTCCGGTTTGATGGTCAGCGCATAGAGCTTGGCGCGGAACGGCTCCAGTCGCGCCGGCAGCCTGCCGGCTTCCAGATCATCCTCGGTGAGCGGATAGTTGGCGGCGAACACCCCGTATTGCAACGCCAGGTATAGGCAGGTCGGAGTCTTGCCGACCCGCGATACCCCGACCAGCACCACATCGGCGAGCCCGTAGTCGCCGCCGCTGCCGTCGTCGTTGGCGAGCGCGAAGTTGGTGGCGTTGATGCGTGTGGTGTAAGCGGCGAGATCGGCCATGCCGTGCGCACGGCCGGCGCGGTGCGTCGAGCGCGTGTTGAGTTCGCGCTCGAGCGGACCCACAAACGTCGAGAACAGATCAAGGAACAAGGCATTCGCCGTCACCACGACCTCGCGCAGGTCGTCCTGCACCAGCGTGCTGAACACGATTGGCCGCAGGCCCTCCTCCTCGGCCGCACGGTTGATGCGCCGGACGACTTCCTGCACCTTGTCAAGGCTCGACACAAATGGCAAAGTCACCGGCCGAAATTCCTGTCCCTCGAACTGCGTCATGAGACTGTGGCCCAGTGTTTCCGCAGTCACACCCGTCTGGTCGGAAATGAAGAATACGGTTCGACGGCTCACGGCGCGCGTGTACTCATCAAGGCTGCTGCGATGAGTCCGCAGTGTTTCACCCGGCGCGCGCGCGAGCAAGCGGTAAGCCGTTGCGCTGACCTTCAGGAGCGTTCTTGAAAGCCTACGTCATCCCGTTCGAGCAGTTGACGATGCGCGACGTCGAGACTGTCGGCGGCAAGAACGCCTCGCTCGGGGAAATGATCGGCTCGCTCGCCGGACTCGGCGTGCAGGTGCCCGGCGGCTTCGCCACCACCGCGCACGCCTATCGTGAGTTCCTCGAACAGGGTGGGCTGGCTGCGCGCATTCGCAGCGAGCTTGCCGCGCTCGACGTCGATGACGTGGCGCGGCTCGCCGCGACCGGAGCGCGCATCCGTCAGTGGATTCTCGCGACATCCTTTCCGCCCGCCTTGACTGCGGCGGTGAGCGCGCAGCTGCGGCGCCTGAGCGCGAGCGGCGATCTCGCCGTGGCAGTACGCTCCTCGGCGACCGCCGAGGATCTGCCCGAGGCCTCGTTCGCCGGCCAGCAGGAGAGCTTTCTCAACGTGCGCGGCGAGACTGCGGTGCTCAAGGCGATGCACGAGGTGTTTGCCTCGCTGTTCAACGACCGGGCGATCTCCTATCGCGTGCACCAGGGCTTTGACCACGGTGCGGTGGCCTTGTCGGCCGGCGTGCAGCACATGGTGCGCAGCGATCTGGGCGCGAGCGGCGTCATGTTCACACTCGACCCCGACTCGGGCTTTCGCGACGTGGTATTCATCACCGCCTCGTGGGGTCTCGGCGAGACCGTAGTCCAGGGCGCCGTCAACCCCGATGAGTTCTACGTCTACAAGCCCGCGCTGCGCGCCGGCAAGCTCGCGATCCTGCGCCGCAACCTCGGCGGCAAGGCGGTGAAGATGGTGTACGCGCCGGCAGCTTCCACCGAGCGCGTGCAGACGGTCGCGGTGCCGGCGGCGGACCGGCGCCGCTTCTGCCTGAGCGATGCCGATATCGTCACGCTGGCGCGCCAGGCGCTGATCATCGAAGAGCACTACGGCCGGCCGATGGACATCGAGTGGGGGCGCGACGGCGCCTCGGGCGCGATCTTCATCCTGCAGGCGCGGCCTGAGACGGTGCAGAGCCGCAGCGGCCGCACCATTCAGCGTTACGCCCTCAAGGGCCGCTCGCGGGTGCTGGCCACCGGCCGCAGCATCGGCCAGCGCATCGGCGCCGGAGCCGCGCGCGTGATCCGCGAGGCAAGCGAAATGGCGCGCGTGCAGAACGGCGACGTGCTGGTCGCCGACATGACCGATCCGGACTGGGAACCGGTCATGAAGCGCGCCGCCGCGATCGTCACCAACCGCGGCGGCCGCACCTGTCACGCGGCCATCATCGCGCGCGAGCTGGGGGTTCCCGCGGTGGTCGGCTGCGGCGATGCCACGCAACGCATCCGCGAGGGACAGGAAGTGACCGTGTCGTGCGCCGAGGGCGACACCGGCTACGTGTACGAGGGGCTGTTGCAGTTCGAACGCAAGCAGGTCGAGCTCGATAAGCTGCCGAAGATCCCGGTCAAGATCATGATGAACGTCGGCAACCCCGACCGCGCCTTCGATTTCGCCAACATCCCGCACCACGGCGTGGGGCTCGCGCGGCTCGAGTTCATCATCAACCGCATGATCGGCGTGCATCCGCGGGCGCTGCTTGAGTTCGAGCGCCTGGACGGGGAGCTGCAGGAGCAGATCCGCGCGCAGATGGCCGGTTATGCGAGCCCGGTCGGCTTCTACGTGGAGAAGCTCGCCGAGGGGATCGCGCAGATCGCGGCGGCGTTCGCCCCCGAGCCGGTCATCGTGCGGCTCTCCGACTTCAAGTCCAACGAGTACGCCAACCTCATCGGCGGCAGTCGCTACGAACCGCAGGAGGAGAACCCGATGCTGGGGTTCCGCGGCGCTGCGCGCTATGTCGATGAGGCCTTCCGCCCCTGCTTCGAGCTCGAGTGTCAGGCGCTGAAGCGGGTACGCGAGAGCATGGGCCTCACCAACGTGCAGGTCATGGTGCCGTTCGTGCGCACCGTGGCGGAAGCGCGCCAGGTCACGGCACTGCTGGCGCAGAACGGCCTGCAACGCGGCGAGCACGGGCTCAAGGTGATCATGATGTGCGAGCTGCCGACCAACGCGCTGCTCGCGGAACAGTACCTCGAGCACTTCGACGGCATGTCCATCGGCTCCAACGACATGACGCAGCTCACCCTCGGGCTGGACCGCGACTCGGCCATCATGGCGCGCCACTTCGACGAGCGCGACGAAGCGGTGCGCAAGCTCCTGTCGATGGCGATCAGCGCCTGCCGCAAACACGGCAAGTACGTCGGCATCTGCGGCCAGGGTCCGTCGGATCACCCCGACCTCGCGCGCTGGCTGCTCGATCAGGGCATCGAGAGCATGTCGCTCAACCCCGATACGGTGGTCGAGACCTGGCTGTTCCTCGCGCAGCGCCCCGAAGGCGGCCTGGCCTCCTGAGGTTCTAGGGCACGCCGGCGTATGCCGGCGCGAACAACCGCGCGCGGTAGTGCCGCAGCTCACGGATCGATTCGTGGATGTCCGCGTGCGCGAGGTGCGTCCCCTGCTTGACGAAACTCTCGGCCACCGCCGGCGCCCAGCGGCGCGCCAGCTCTTTCAGCGTGCTGACGTCGAGATTGCGGTAATGAAAGAAGCATTCGAGCTCGGGCATGCAGCGCGCGAGAAAACGACGGTCCTGGCAGATGCTGTTGCCGCACATCGGCGAGCTGCCGCCGTTGACCAGCGCCGCGAGGAACTCCAGCGTGCGCTGCTGCGCTTCAGCGACGCTGGTGCGGCTCGCGCGCACCCGCGCCAGCAGGCCCGAGGAGCTGTGCTGGCGCTGATTCCAGTCGTCCATGCGCGCGAGCACTTCATCGGGCTGATGGATGGCGAGCACCGGGCCATCGGCGATGAGATTCAACTCCCGGTCGGTCACCACGGTGGCGATCTCGATGATCGAATCGGTGTCGGGCCTCAGACCCGTCATCTCCAGATCGATCCAGACCAGATAGTCGCCGCTCGGCATGTGCGGGTGGGTAGTGGTAGCGTGTTTTGACCGCGCAACAGACAATCCCAGTGTAGCAGACGACCGCTCACCCGCTCGCATGAAGCAGACTCTGGTTGGACGCGTGATCGCCACTTTTGGCCGGCACCTGCTGGTGCGCGAAGCCGGCGGCCGGGAACTGCGGGCGCGTCCGTTCGGGCGCGCCCTCATCGTGGTGTGCGGCGACGACGTGCGCTGCAGCGTCGATTCACGCCACGATGAGGTGCACGTCGTGGAAGTGCTGGCGCGGCGCACGGCGCTGTATCGCGCCAACCAGCGCGGCGGCGCGGAACCGGTGGTGGCCAACCTCACCCGGCTGCTGGTGGTGCTCGCCCCGCTCCCCGCACCGGATCTGTTCGTCGTCGACCGCTATCTGGCGGCGGCCACCGCCGCCGGACTCCCCGCCACGCTGGTCGTGAACAAGAGTGACCTCGGCATCGACGACGCGCTTACCGCCGAGCTCGCGGTGTACCACGCCGCCGGCTACGGCATCATCACCTGCTCGGCCGATTCCGGCCTGGGTCTTGACGAGCTGCGTGCCGCCCTGACGCCCGGTGTCGTGGCCGCCCTGGTCGGACAATCCGGAGTCGGCAAGTCCTCGCTCGTGCTGCGCCTCGTGCCGCAGGCGCAGATCGCGATCGGCGAACTGGTGCGCGCGGAGGAAGGACGTCACACGACCACCGCCTCGCGCCTGTACGATCTGCCACACGCCGCCGCTCTGATCGACTCGCCCGGCGTGCGCGACTTCGCGCCCGCCGCCGCCGCGCTCGATGAGCGCACCCTCGGCTTCGTCGAAGTGGAGCGTCTGGCTCCCGGGTGCCGTTTCGCCGATTGCCGCCACCTGCGCGAGCCCGGATGCGCGGTGCGCACGGCCGCCGAGAGCGGTGCCCTGCATGCGCGCCGCTACGAGAGCTACCGGCGGCTGCGCCGGCTGCGCGAGGTTTTGAGCGCGGCGCGCAGGCCGCAGCGGCGGCGCTAGCTGACCGACTGGCGCCCGGCGAGCGCGTGCGCCAGCGTTCCGCCGTCGACGTACTCGAGCTCGCCCCCCACCGGCACGCCGTGGGCGATGCGGCTGGCGCGAATGCCGCGGCGCACGGCGAGCTCGCTCAGGAAATAGGCCGTCGCCTCGCCCTCGACCGTGGAGTTGGTGGCCAGGATCAGCTCACGCACACCGCCCTGCTCCAGAATCGCCTCGAGTTCGCGCACGCCGAGCTGCTCGGGCCCGATGCCATCGAGCGGCGACAGGTGCCCCATGAGCACGAAGTAGCGGCCGCGGTAGCTGCCCGAGGACTCGATCGCGACCACGTCGGCGGGCGACTCGACCGCGCACAGGAGCGCCGCGTCGCGCTGCGGAGCGGCGCAGATCGCGCACAACTCGCCCTCGGTGAGCATGCGGCAGCGCCGGCAGCGGGCCACGGATTGCAGCGCCGCATCGAGCGCCTCCGCGAGCGCGCGCGCGCCTGGCCGGCCCTCCTGCAGCAGGTGAAACGCCATGCGCTGCGCGGTCTTGGGGCCGACTCCCGGCAAGGCGCGCAACGCGTCTATCAGACGGGCGAGATGCGGCGAATGCTTCATCGCGCCCGCTTCAAAACGGTAACTTCATTCCCGGCGGCAGCTGCAATCCCGCGGTCAGGCTCGCCATTTTCTCCTGCACGCGCGCCTCGACCTTGTGCACGGCGTCGTTGGCCGCGGCCGCGATCAGATCCTCGAGCATTTCGCGGTCCTCGCCGCTGACCGCCGGCTCGATCTGCACGCGCTTGACTTCGTGACGGCCGCTCATGGTGACCTTCACCATGCCGCCGCCGGCTTCGCCGACCACTTCGATGTTGCCGATCTCGGCCTGGGCCTTCTGCATGTTCGCCTGCATCGCCTCGGCCTGCTTCATCAGGTCGCTGAAGTTGCCTCGCATGAGAGCACTCACCTGTCAGGCGCTGCGCGCCGGGATGGGAAAGGAATCATTTTACCGGACGCACGCTGTCGGGCAGCACGGTCGCGCCGAAGCGCTCGCGCAGGCCCTGCACGCCCGGGTCGGCCTCGAATGCACGCCGCGCGGCAGCCAGCTCCTGCTCGGAGGCGCGCCGTGCGAGAAGCGCCGGGGTCTCGGCGAGCGCACCCCCGACCTGAAACTCGAGCCGCACCGGCTCGCCGTAGTAGCGCGACAGCGCCTGTGCGAGCTTCTCTTCCTGCGCCGGCGTACGCACCGGCTGGTTGCGCGCATCGAGCGCCAGACGCACGACTGCGCCCTGGCGGCCGACGAACACGCAGTGGCTGGCGAGCTGGCGCGCCGCGCCCGAGAGCTCCAGCGCGCTCACGATAGTTGCCCACGGACCGGAGTCGGTGGCGCTTACGGCATCCGCAGGGCTGCTGGCGCCGGCAGGGCTGTGGGCGCCGGGAGCGCTGCCGGCAGCGGCAGTGCTGGCAGCCGCGCGCCCCCCGGGCGGCGCAGCCGGCGCGCGCGCCGCGCTGGACTCCCCCGCCGGGCGGAACGCGATCATCCGCAGCAACGTCATCTCGAAGCCAACGCGCGGCTCGGGAGCGAGCACCAGATCGCGTCGGCCGATGATCGCCGTCTGGTAGAACAGCTGCAGGTCCTCGGGAGTGAGGGCGCGCGCCAGCCGCTCGAGCAACTCGGGCGCGTACAGCTCATCGCCCTCGTAGTCGCTCACGGCCTGCTTGAATCCGATGCGCACCAGCAGCGCGGCGAGCTCATCGAGCACCTGCGCGTAATCCGGGGCGAACTCCTCGAGCGACTGCGCGCAGCGCAACAGCGCGGCGGTATCGGCGGCCGCCAGGAGTTCCGCGATACGCACCACGTGATCGCGGGAAATCGTGCCCAGCATGGCGCGCGCCTGCGCCTCGCCCGCCTGACCGCCGCCGAAAGCGATCAGCTGATCCAGCAGCGAGAGTGCGTCGCGCACGCTGCCGTCGGCCGCTTGCGCCACGAGCCTGAGGCCGGCGGCGTCGAACCCCACCCCCTCCTGCTCGAGAATCCGGCGCATGTGAGCCGCGATGTCCGCGGCCGGCAGCCGTTTCAGATTGAACTGCAGGCAGCGCGACAACACGGTCACCGGCAGCTTCTGCGGATCGGTGGTCGCGAGCAGGAACTTCACGTGCGGCGGCGGTTCCTCGAGCGTCTTCAGCAGCGCGTTGAACGAGTGCGCCGAGAGCATGTGCACCTCGTCGATGAGATACACCTTGTAGCGGCCGCGGGCCGGCGCGTACTGCACGTTATCGAGCAGATCGCGAGTGTCGTCCACCTTGGTGCGCGAGGCCGCATCGACCTCGATGAGATCCGGGAAGCGGCCGGCGTCGATCTCGCGGCAGCTCGCGCATTCGCCGCACGGCTCGGCCCTGACACCGGTCTCGCAGTTGAGGCACTTGGCGAGGATCCGTGCAATGGTGGTCTTGCCCACGCCGCGCGTGCCGGTGAACAGGAACGCGTGATGCACGCGTCCGCTCTCGAGCGCGTTCACGAGCGCGCGCCGCACGTGCTCCTGGCCGATGAGCTCGGAGAATTTCTTCGGGCGCCATGTGCGCGCCAGCGCGGTGTAGCTCATGAACGGTCCCAAAGTGCGCGCGCAGTGGAGGCGGCCCGCACCAGCTTAAGCTCCGGCACCCGACATCGCCGCTGCCGCTGCTGCCTTCCGGCCCTGACGGGATTCACGACTGGTCGTCGCGGAGAAACCGATGCGGGCCACCATAGTCACGCCACTCCGCACCGTCAGGTGGCGGAGAGGGTGGGATTCGAACCCACGAACACCCGTTGAGATGTTACTGGAATTCCAGTCCAGCGCCTTAGACCGCTCGGCCACCTCTCCAATCAATGACTTACGAGAGTTTGCTCGAAAGAATCCCGGACGAGTCCGAGAGCCTTTCAAAAAAGGCGGCGCATGATAAGGCATCCGGTCGCGGCCTGCATCAGGCCTGCGGTGGCGCCGCGGCTTGCCGGACCTTGAACGAGGGCGGCCCATCGAGACACGGGTCCTTGCCCTTGCGCGCCGGTGGCGCCGGCTCGTTGAGCGCCGGTATGCGCAGCGCGTTGTTGGTCTCGGGGGCATCGAGTCCGGCGGGAATCTTCAGCGGCGCAACGCTGTGCGCGCCCAGGTACGCCTGCGGCGCGTGACAGGAGTTGATCCCGAACACGTGGCAAGCGCTCAGCGGCAGCAGCAGCGGTGCGAGCCACAGAATTCGCCTAACCGACTTCATTCATACCTCGTTCGATCCTTCACTGCCGCGGCGCGCCCCTTCAGGGCAACGCGCCGGCCGCGCGCACGGCCGCCCGCACGCTTGCCTGATACTGCGCCGACAACGGCGTGAGCGGTAATCTGATCCCGGCCGCGATGAGACCCATCTGCGCCAGGGCCCACTTCGCCGGGATCGGATTCGCCTCCACAAACAGCTCGCGGTGCAACGCACTCAGGCGGGCATCCAGCTGCTGCGCCCCGCTGTGATCCCCGGCCAGCGCCGCGGCCACCATCTCAGACATCGCACGTGGAGCCACGTTCGCGGTGACGGAAATTACCCCGCGCGCCCCCGCGGCAATGCTGTCGCGCGCGCTGGCGTCATCGCCGCTCAGAACCACGAAGTCCTTTACGCAGGTGCCCACCAGCTCGCGCACGCGCGGCGCCTCCGGCACCGCCTCCTTGACCCCGACAATTCCGGCAACCTTCGACAGGCGCGCCACCGTCGCCGGTTTCATATCCACCGCCGTGCGTGCCGGTACGTTATACAACAGCAGCGGCTTGCGCGCGGCCGCGGCCGCGGCGGTGAAGTGCAGGTACAGTCCCTCCTGCGTCGGCCGGTTGTAGGCGGGGGTCACGAGCAGGAGCCCGTCGATGGGCAGCTCCGAGAGCCAGCCGACCCGCTCCACGGTGCCCGCCGTGCTGCTGGTGCCCGCCCCCGCGAGCACCGCCACACGTCCGCGCACCTGCGCGCATGCGCGCTGCGCAAGCTCGCGCAGCTCCGCGTCGCGCAGCGTCGCGGACTCCCCGGTCGTGCCGCCGACGACGATGCCGTTGCTGCCGTTCTCCAGGTGGAAGTCGAGCAGGCGCGCCCAGGCTTCGAAGTCGACCGCGCCATCGGGCCGCATGGGAGTGATGATGGCAACCAGGCTGCCTGAAAACATGAGACCTGCAAGCGTCCGCGGGGAAGCGTGTGATGTTACGAGTGAGGCTTGCGTCTAAGCAAGCCTCAACCGCGCGGTCCGCTGGCCAAGGTCGCAACCCGCCCCCGCTCCCGGTACACTGCCCCAGGCGAATCGCCGGCAAACTCACCCGTCACCCCACAGATGAAGCAGCACCTGGCCGTTTCGGCGATCGGCAGCGACCGCACGGGGATGGTTCATGAGCTGACCCGCATAATCAGCGAGTCCGGCGGCAACATCAGCGAAAGCCGCATGGCGAATCTCGGCACGGAATTCGCGATGCTGTTGCTGGTGTCGGGTAACTGGCACGCCCTGGCGAAGCTCGAAACCGAGCTGAAACGTCTCGCCGAGACCAGCAACCTCAGCATTCACCTCAAGCGCACCGAGCCGCGTACGGCGCGCACCGACATGCTGCCGTATTCGATCGACGTGGTGTGCCTCGATCAGAGCGGCATCGTCTCGGGTCTCTCGGGTTTCTTCGCCACGCGCGGGATCGACATCGCCGAAGTCTCGACCCGCAGCTATCCGGCCGCGCATACCGGCGCCCCCATGTTCGCGGTGCAGATGATCGTCAACGTGCCGAGCCGCATCCACGTGGCGCACCTGCGGGAAGAGTTCATGGAATTCTGCGATTCGCTCAACCTCGACGCCATCCTCGAACCGGTCAAGTCCTGAAAAGAGATGGCCACGATCGAACCCGGGACCAGGGTGCCTGACTTTTCTCTGCCCATGACGGGCGGCGGCACCTGGAGCCTGAAGGCAGCGGCGCGCCAGCGCCTGGTGATCTACTTCTACGCGCGGGACATGACCTCCGGGTGCACTCGCGAAGCCGGGGATTTCCGCGATCTGCAGGCTGCGTACGCCAAGGCGGGGGTGCAGGTGGTCGGCATCTCGCGCGACAGCGTCGCCTCGCACGACAAGTTCGCGGCCCGGGAATCGCTACCCTTCCCGCTGCTCTCGGATGCGGATGAGACCGTCTGCAGACTCTTCGATGTCATCAAACAGAAAAGCCTGTACGGCAGAAAGTATATCGGAGTGGAGCGCAGCACTTTCCTGCTGGACGGCAGCGGCCGCCTGCGGCAGGCGTGGCGCATGGTTAAAGTGGCGGGTCATGCGGAGGAAGTCCTTGAAGCAGCGCGGCGTTTATGAACCCGGTCCCACGGCCGCTTCGGGCGAGTCACGGGAAATGAAGCCCCGCTCGCGCACCGGGCGGCGGCTGTTCGTACTCGACACCAACGTGCTGATGCACGATCCGACGGCGATCTTCCGCTTCGAAGAGCACGACGTGTATGTGCCGATGGTGGTGCTCGAAGAGCTCGATGCGCACAAGAAGGGCCTGTCGGAGGCCTCGCGCAACGTGCGCCAGGTGAGCCGCTTCCTGGACGACATGATGCGCGGTGTCACCAAGGAGCAGATCGACCGTGGCCTGCAGCTGCCGAGCGGCTACTCGGGCAACCACGGCAAGAAACCCTCCACCGGGCGGCTGTTTTTCCAGACGCGCCAGCTGACGAGCGTGCTGCCGGAGGGCCTGCCCGGGCAAGGCGGCGACAATGCCATCCTGGCGCAGACGCTGGCACTGCAGAACGAGTACAAGGAAGCCCGCGTCATTCTCGTTTCCAAGGACATCAATCTGCGCATCAAGGCGGCGGTGCTCGGCGTGCACGCCGAGGACTATTACAGCGACAAGACCCTCGAGGATGCCGACGTCCTCTACAGCGGCATGACGGCGCTGCCGACGGACTTCTGGGAGCGGCACGGCAAGGACATGCGCTCGTGGAAGGAAGCCGACCGCACTTTCTATGAAATCACCGGCCCCGCGGTGCGCGACTGGCAACCGAACCTGGGGGTGTTCGAGGACATCCCGGAAGGCATCGAGGGCATCGTGCGCAAGATCGGCGGCGATACCGCCACCATCGAGCTGACGCGCGACCATCGCAACGAGCGCCACAACGTCTGGGGCATCACGGCGCGCAACCGCGAGCAGAACTTCGCGCTGAACCTGCTGATGGATCCGGAAATCGACTTCGTCACGGTGCTGGGACCGGCCGGCACCGGCAAGACCCTGCTGGCGCTCGCCGCCGGCCTCATGCAGACGCTGGAAACCAACCGCTTCGTGGAAATCATCATGACACGCGTGACGATTCCACTCGGCGAAGACATCGGGTTCCTGCCCGGCACCGAAGAAGAGAAGATGGAGCCCTGGATGGGCGCGCTCATGGACAATCTCGAGGTGCTCACCGGGTCGCAGGAGGGGGGCAACTGGGGCCGTGCCGCCACCAACGACCTGTTGCGCAACCGGATCAAGATCCGCTCGCTCAACTTCATGCGCGGGCGCACCTTCCTCAACCGCTTCCTGATCCTGGATGAGGCCCAGAACCTCACCCCCAAGCAGATGAAGGCGCTGACCACCCGCGCAGGTCCGGGCACCAAGCTCGCCTGCCTCGGCAACATCGCCCAGATCGATACCCCCTACCTTACGGAAATGACCTCCGGTCTCACCTATACCGTGAATCGCTTCCGCGGCTGGGCGCATTCCGGACATATCACGCTGGTGCGCGGGGAGCGGTCGCGGCTCGCCGACTTCGCCTCGGACATCCTCTAGGTGTACGCTTGAACGCGTCCCGCAGGCCGCCCTTGTAAGCGTCTGTAACCGTGGGGAAACTCATGACCGCCCTCGGCGGTCAAACTCCGATCATGCGCCGTCTCCTGCCGGCCCTCGCGGCCGCCCTGGTCACCATTACCGCCCTGGCGTTCGCGGACGAGCCGCCGTCGACGCCGCTGAGCCTGAGCGCCCCGGCGGCGGGCTCGGACCTGCCCGACATGGGCAGTCCCGCGGCTGCGGTGCTGTCGCACACCGATGAGTACCGCCTGGGGGCCATGGTGGCGCACCAACTGCGCGACCAGAACGCGCTGCTCGAGGATCCGGAAATCAGCGAGTATCTGCAGTCGGTCGGCCTGCGGCTCGCTTCGCAGAGTGCCGACGGTGGCCGGGACTTTCAGTTCTTCGTGATCAAGGACCCGAGCATCAACGCGTTTGCCGTACCCGGCGGCTTCGTGTTCGTGCACGATGGACTGGTGCTCGCCACCTCGACCGAATCGGAGCTGGCGAGCGTCATGGCGCACGAAATCGCGCACGTCACGCAGCACCACATCGCGCGCATGATTCGCGCGCAGAGCCAGCAGAGCATCGCCTCCGCGGCCGCCCTGCTGGCGGCGATCCTGCTCGGCGCCATCGGCGGCGGGCAGGCGATGGAGGGCGGCATCGCCGCCGCCGAGGGGCTCGCCGCCCAGCAGCAGATCAACTTCACGCGCGACAACGAAAAGGAAGCCGACCGCGTCGGCATCGGCTACCTGGCCGGCGCCGGCTTTGACACCAACTCGATGGGCAGCTTCTTCGAGACCATGAGCCGTCACGAGGGACTCGCGGCCACCTACATTCCCGCGATGCTGATCGATCACCCCGTGACCTCCGACCGCATCGCCGAGGCGCGGGCGCGGGCGGCGCAGTTTGCACCCCGCAAGGGCAAGGACTCACAAGGCTACGAGCTCATCCGCGAGCGGGTGCGCGTGCTGACCGCCACCGGCGATGTGGACCTCGCGCAGGCTTACGCCCAGAAACTCGCGCACGGCCACGCCACGCTCGGCAACCGCTACGGCGAGGCGCTGGCGCTGATGAGCGCTAATCGCGCGGATGAGGCGACCCGGATCCTCATGCCACTCGTGCAGCAGCACGAGGCGCTCACCCTGCTGCACGTCGCCCTTGGCCAGGCGCAGGCCAAGGCCGGACACCTCCACGACGCACTGGCGACCTTCCAGCACGGCGCGGAACTCTTTCCGCGCAACGTGCCGCTGACGGTGCGCTACGCGGAGACACTCATGGCTGCGGGCCGGCCCGCGGACGCGCACAACATGCTGCTCGACCTGTTCAATATCGTGCCGCCCACGCCGGACCAGATCCGGCTCACCGCCCTCGCCGCCAGCGCCGCGGGTGATGCCGGCGACGCCTATTTCTACATGGGCGAATACCAGATCGCGGGCGGGGACCTGGCGCTGGCGGCGCAGCAGCTGCAGCTGGCGCTCGCTTCTCCCAACATCAGCCCGATACAGCGTCAGCGCTACCAGGCCCGCCTCGATGAGGTGCGCGACTACCTCGCGAGCACCCGCAAGCGCCGACTGAACGACAACGGCGACGGTCAGGGCCAGCAGACCGGCCAGCGGCGCGGCGGCGGGCGCTGAGCTGCGCGCGTCGCGCGCGAATCGCAGCGCGCGTCGCGCGCGAATCGCAGCGCGCGGCTGCTACAATGCGCGATGCCATCGACAATCCGGTTGTCACTGTTATCGCTCGGTCTGCTGCTGCTGCTCGGCTGCGCCGCGCTGCCGCCCGGCAAGCGCGAGCCGCGCGATCCCTGGGAGCGGATGAACCGCGCCACCTATCACTTCAATGACAAGATCGACCGGGCGATCGCCCAACCGGTGGCGCGCGGCTACCGCAGGGTGACGCCGCAGGTCGTGCAGACCGGCGTGAGCAACTTCTTCGATAACCTCGAATACCCGATTGTCATGGTCAATGACCTGCTGCAGGGCCAATTCAAGCCCTTCCTCTCGGACACCGGACGCCTGCTGCTCAACACCACCGTCGGTATCGGCGGTCTGATGGATCCGGCGACGGCAGTGGGCCTTGAAAAAAACGACCGCGATTTCGGCCAGACGCTTGGCAAGTGGGGCGCCCGGACCGGACCGTATCTGGTGATTCCGTTTCTTGGCCCTTCTGACCTGCGCGACGCGGTCGGCCGCGTTGGCGATGAGTACTGCAATCCGCGCCATTACATCCGCAACACCTATGTGGATTACGGGCTGTGGCTGGTGCGGGCGATCGACACGCGCGCACGCCTGCTGGACGCACAGAGTGCGCTCGACAGCGCCTACGACCCGTACGCCTTCGTGCGCAACGTCTACCTGCAGCACCGCGACTTCAAGGTCAACGGCGGGCAGTCACTGGACGAAGAGCAGCAGGAGCAGAAACTCCTGGAGGAATCGGAGGACGACCAGCAGCTGCCCGAAGGTGCCTCCCCGCCCCCCCAGGCCCCGCCACCGCATTGATCTAAGGCGCCGCCCGCCGCGGGCGCGCGGACCCCCTACACGCCGCGCTCGAGCAGCTTCTCGACTTCACTGATCCGGGCAAGCGCCACCAGACCCGCCGGCAGGTGCGTGTAGCGCAGCGCATGGCCGGCGCGCTTCATGGCACCCAGCCAGTCCAGCAGCACCGCAAGACCTGCACTGTCGGATGCGGTAATGCCGCCGCAATCGACCTCGAGCTCACGCCCGGCGGCGCCGGCGAGGGATCGCAGGCCCTGCTCCTGCGCCTGGCGCGCGGTTGCAAACGTCAGCGGCCCCCGGGCCGCGAACCGCCCATTCCCCGACGCCACCACCTCGAACGTCCCGCTGGTGTCGTTGCGAACGCTCGCCTCGGGCGCCGCTGTGTTCATCCGCTCTTGCCGCCGGTCTGCTTGCCGATCGCTCCGGGCTTCTCGCCCGCCTCGAGACGCTTGATGACCGACTCGATTCCCTGTGCCTCGATCTGCTCGCCAAAGTCCGTGCGGTAACTGTTGACGTAGCTGATGCCGTCGATCACCACGTCCCACGCCTTCCAGCCTTGCGGCGTCTTGTGCAGGTAATAGTTGACGGCGACGCGATCGCCGTTGGCGCGCTTGACCTCGGTGCGTACCGTGGCCCGTGTCGCGTCGGGATCGACCTTGGTGGGGAAGATCTTGAGCCGGTCGGCGGTGAAGTCGACCAGCGCGCTGCCGTAGTTCGTGAGCAGCGAGTGATAGAAGGCGTCGACGAAGCGCTTGCGCTGCTCGGGAGTCGCCGTGCGCCAGTGCGCACCGAGCACCAGCCGCGCCGAACCCTCGGTGTCAAAGTGCGGCAGCAGGTACTTGTCGACCACTTGCCCGACCTTCGTCGGGTCGCGACGGTACGCATCGCGATCCTTGTCGAGGTCCCCGAGCATGCCCTGGGCGGCGTGCTGCACGACTTCCGTAGGTCCCTCGCCGGACGCTGCGTTCGCCGCGGGCGCGCTCTGGCCCTGCGCCGCCGGCGGGGTCTGCGCCTGCGATGCGTCTGCGAGAGAGCACACCAGCCACAAGCTGGTCAATACCACTGTCGTGTGTCTCATTTCTTCGACTCCGCCTTGCTCTGGTTGTCCGCGGCCTTGCCCTGACTGTCGCCGCCACCCTTGCTCGAGTAGCTCGCGAAGAACTTGTTGATCAGATTCTCGAGCACGATGGCGGACTGAGTCTGGTCAATACGGCCGCCCTCCTTGAGGTAGCTGTCGGCCCCTCCGGGGCTGATGCCGACGTACTTGCCCCCGAGCAGCCCCTGCGTCTCGATGCTGGCGAAGCTGTCCTCGGGAATCTGCCTGTACAGGGGGTCGATCCGCAGGCTGACCACGGCCTTGTAGTCCTTGGAATCAAAGCGGATGCCCGAAACCTCGCCCACGCGCACCCCCGCCATGGTCACCGGGGCGCCCACCTTGAGGTCGCCGATGTTGTCGAACTCCGCGGTCACATGATAGCCGGCCTTCGGAGCGCCGAACTTCAGACCGTTGGCCGGCAGCTGCGAGGTGAGAAACAGCAGCGTGGCGAAACCCAGCAGCACGAACAGGCCGGTTCCGATCTCGAGAGTGCGATTGGGACGCATGGATGCAAGTCTCCTGTTACAGGAACGCCGCGGTCAACACATAGTCCAGCAGCAGCGTGATCACCGAGGAGGCGACCACGGTGCGCGTGGTCGCGAGCGCCACGCCTTCGGCGGTGGGTGCAGCGTGATACCCCTCATGCACGGCGATAAGGCTGCAGGCGACGCCGAACACCACGCTCTTCACCACCCCCTCGGTGACGTTGCGCAGCCCGACCGAGCCCTGCATCTGCGACCAGAACACGCCCTTGTCGACCCCCATGAGCTGTACGCCGATGAGCTGCGCGCCGTAGAGCCCGACGACGCTGAAGATCGCCGCCAGCAGCGGCATGGCGAGCACGCCGCCCAGAAAGCGCGGCGCCGCGACATGGCGCAGCGGGTCGACCGCCATGATTTCCATGGCGGTGAGCTGATCGGTGGCGCGCATCAGGCCGATTTCCGAGGTCAGCGCCGTGCCGGCGCGGCCGGCGAACAGCAGCGCCGTGACGACCGGCGCGAGTTCCTTCAGAAGACCGAGCGCCGCGGCCGTGCCGAGTGCCTCCACGGAGCCAAACCGCTGCAGCAGCTCGTAGCCCTGCAGGCCGAGTACCATGCCGACAAACAGCCCCGACAGCATGATGATGATGAGCGAGCGAGCGCCGGCGTTGTAGATCTGGTGCACGATCAGGCGCGGCCGGCGCAGCGCCGGCACGCACTCCCCGAGGAGCCGTACGAGGAAGATCGCGACCGATCCGAGCTGGCGAACGCCCTCGAGGATGAAGCCGTTGCCGACGCCGGCGATCATGACTCGTCCGCCGCGAACAGCTGCGTCGCGTAGTCGGGCGCCGGGTAGTGGAACGCCACCGGACCGTCTTCGCTGCCGGTCATGAATTGCCGCACCGCCGCCGAATCGCTGGCACGCAACTGCTCCGGAGCGCCCGCGGCCGCGACCCGCCCGCCCGACAACAGATAGCTGTCGTGGGCGATGGTCGCGAGCTCGCGCACGTCGTGGGAGACCACGATGCTGGTGATCCCGAGCGCTTCGTTCATGTGCTTGATGAGGCGCATAATGACACCGAGCGAGATCGGATCGAGCCCGACGAACGGCTCGTCGTAAATCAGCATCTCCGGGTCCATGACAACGGCGCGCGCCAGCGCCACGCGCCGCGCCATGCCGCCCGACAGCTCCGCCGGCATGAGCTCGGCAGCGCCCCGCAGACCCACGGCCTGCAGCTTGGTGAGCACCAGCTTGCGGACCAGCGCTTCGGGCAGATCGGTGTGCTCGCGCACCGGGAAGGCGACGTTCTCGAACACGTCCATGTCGGTGAGCAGCGCGCCATTCTGGAACAACATACCCATGCGCTTGCGCAGGGCGTAGATCTCGCTGCGGCTCAACGCCGCGAGATCCTGACCGCGCACCCGCACCTCGCCACGATCGGCGGTGATCTGCGCCGTGATGAGCTTGAGCAGCGTCGTCTTGCCGGTACCGCTCGGCCCCATGATGGCCGTGATGCGTCCGCGCCGGACCTGGACGTCAAGCCCTGCGAAAATCGGCCGCCCGCCCACGGCGTAGTGCACGCCGCGCACGTCGACCACCACGTCAGCCGCCGGAGCGCCTGACGCGGGTTGCGAAGATGCCGGGCTTGTCACGCGATCGCGGCGGCCGCCTTGACGCTCAGGCGGCCTGGCTCTCCATGTCAGCCGCGTAGCGGCCGGTGGTCGCCAGGCCATTGAGCTTGGCGCGCTTGGCTAACTCCTTCTGCCCGGCGGCGAAATTCGACGCGACTCCACCCCACGCCTTGAGCGCGGTGTCCTGCAGTGCGCGGCCGTAGCTGAAGGTCAGTGACCAGGGCAGCGGGGCGAGCTTGTTCATGAGCGACAGGTGCAGCGTGGCCTCGGTCGGGGACTGCCCGCCGGACAGGAACGCGATGCCCGGCACCGCCGGCGGGACATGGCGCCGCAGCACGCGCACCGTGGCCTCCGCCACGGCCTGCGGCGGCGCCCGAGTCGCGGCTTTCTTCCCCGAGATCACCATGTTGGGCTTCAACACCATGCCCTCCAGCATCACACGGTGCTCGAACAGCTCCTGGAACACGCGGGCGAGCACCGCCTCGGTCACCTGCTCACAGCGCTCGATCGAGTGTGCGCCGTCCATGAGTACCTCCGGCTCGACGATCGGCACGATGTCGTTCTCCTGGCACAGCGCCGCATAGCGCGCCAGTGCATGCGCGTTCGCCCTGACGGCGAACGCGCTGGGGATGCCGTCGGCAATATCGATGACTGCGCGCCATTTGGCGAAGCGCGCGCCGAGCCCGCGGTACTCGATGAGGCGCTCGCGCAAGCCGTCGAGTCCCTCGGTGATGGTCTCGCCGCTGAACCCCGCGAGAGGTTTCGCGCCCAGGTCCACCTTGATACCCGGGAGGATTCCCTGCTTCGCCAGGTATTGCGGAAACGGCGTGCCGTCGCGGGTCTTCTGGCGGATGGTCTCGTCGTAGAGGATGACGCCGCTCACCGACTCGGCGGCGCCGGGCGCCGTGAACAACATTTCGCGATAGCTGCGGCGATGCTCCTCGGTCGACTCCAGCTTGATGCTGTCGAAGCGTTTCTTGATGGTGCCGCCGCTTTCGTCCGCGGCCAGGATACCCTTGCCTCTGGCAACCATTGCGCTGGCAACACGCATCAGCTCACTCGAGTTCATCGTCGAATCCTCCGGCATCGACGGCGTGCGTCTGACAAGCGCGCGGCGCGCAGCCGTCCTGATGACTACCCCCTGGAATTGGGGGCGCCAAGGATAGCAAATCAGCCCACCGGCGGGCCGCACTCCTCAGCGCGCGATGCCACGCTGGTGCACCGGCTTGGCTCCACCGGCAATTAGTACTAAACTAGTCCTAGTTCAAGAGGGTACTCTCATGCTGCGTATGAGCCGGCTTACCGACTACGCCACCGTGCTGCTCGCGGCGCTCGCCGGCGAGCCCGGGCGCGTGCAGACCGCGGCCTTGCTCGCCGAGCAGACGCGCATCGCCGCCCCTACGGTATGCAAACTTCTCAAGCAGCTGCAGCGCGCGGCGCTCGTGACCTCGACCCGGGGCCCACGCGGCGGCTATCAGCTGGCACGTCCGGCGGCGCAGATCAGCGCGGCGGCGATACTCGACGCCCTCGAGGGTCCGCTGGCGCTCACCGACTGCTCCGCGGGACACGGCAACTGCGAGATCGAGGATACCTGCCGCGTCGGGCGTGTGTGGCAGCGCCTGAACCTTGCCATCCGCCGCTCGCTCTATGAGGTGAGTCTTGCGCAGCTCGCGGGACTGGACGCCGCTCCCGCACGACTGCCGGCGCTCGAGCGTGAGATGAAGGCGGCGGCCACGCGCGCGCCGGTGCGATCGTGAGTGAGCCCATGAGCGAAAGTGCGCGACAACTCGAGACCCTCATCGGGCGAGGCTACCAGCACGGCTTCGTGACCGAGATCGATTCCGACACGGTGGCGCCCGGCCTGGATGAGGATGTGGTGCGCCTGATCTCGCGCAAGAAGCAGGAACCGGCCTTCCTCACCGAGTGGCGGCTCAAGGCGCTGCGCCACTGGCTGACCATGCGCGAGCCGCACTGGGCGCACGTGAAGTTCGCGCCGATCGACTACCAGAGCATTTCCTACTACTCGGCGCCCAAGTCCAGGAAGGACGGACCCAAGAGTCTCGACGAGGTCGATCCGAAGCTGCTCGAGACGTACGAGAAGCTCGGTGTACCGCTGCACGAGCGTGCGCGGCTCGCCGGTGTCGCGGTGGATGCGGTGTTCGACAGCGTTTCCGTAGCCACGACGTTCAGGGAGCGGCTCGCGGCCGCGGGGGTGGTGTTCTGTCCGTTCTCGGAAGCCGTGCGCATGCATCCCGAGCTGATTGAGCAGTACCTGGGCAGCGTCGTGCCCTACACCGACAACTTCTTCGCGACGCTCAACTCCGCGGTGTTCTCGGACGGCTCGTTCGTGTACGTGCCGAAAGGCGTGCGTTGCCCGATGGAGCTGTCGACGTACTTCCGCATCAACGCGCTGAACACCGGGCAGTTCGAACGCACTCTCATCATCGCGGATGCCGGCAGTTACGTGTCATATCTTGAAGGCTGCAGTGCGCCGCAGCGCGACGAGAACCAGCTGCACGCGGCCGTGGTCGAGCTCATCGCGCTCGATGACGCCTACATCAAGTACTCGACCGTGCAGAACTGGTATCCGGGCGATGCCAATGGCCGCGGCGGAATTTATAACTTCGTGACCAAGCGCGGTGAGTGCCGCGGACGCCACGCGCATATTTCCTGGACCCAGGTGGAGACCGGCTCGGCGATCACCTGGAAGTACCCGAGTTGCGTGCTGCGCGGCGAGGGCTCGATCGGCGAGTTCTACTCGGTCGCGACCGTGAACCACCACCAGCAGGCAGACACCGGCACCAAGATGATCCACATCGGGCCCAATACCCGCAGCACCATCATCTCCAAGGGCATCTCCGCCGGCCACGGCCAGAACACCTACCGCGGACTCGTCAAGATCCTGCCGAGTGCGCACGCCGCCCGCAATTTCACCCAGTGCGATTCGCTGCTGATGAGCGCCCAGTGCGGGGCGCACACCTTCCCGTATGTGGAGGTAAAGAACCCCTCGGCCACGGTCGAACACGAGGCCAGCACCTCCAAGATCAGCGAGGACCAGCTGTTCTACTGCCTGGCGCGCGGCATCGCGCAGGAGGACGCGGTCAACATGATCGTGAGCGGCTTCTGCAAGTCCGTGTTCAAGGAGCTGCCGATGGAATTCGCGGTCGAAGCGCAAAACCTGCTGGCCGTGAGCCTGGAAGGCGCGGTGGGCTGACATGAGAGCTTCCCGGACCCCGCTCCTCGCCATCAACGATCTGCACGTCACCGTCGAGGGCAAGCAGATCCTGAACGGGCTCACGCTGCAGGTGGGGGCGGGCGAAGTGCACGCCATCATGGGACCGAACGGCTCGGGCAAGAGCACCCTGGCGCACGTGCTGGCGGGCCGTCCCGGCTACCAGATCACCGCCGGCACCGTGAGCTATGAGGGGCGCGACCTGCTGGCGCTCGCCCCGGAGGAGCGTGCCCGTCAGGGGGTGTTTCTCGGCTTTCAGTACCCGGTCGAGATCCCCGGAGTCAACAACGTCTATCTGCTGAAGGCCGCCGTCAACGCCGTGCGCAAGCAGCGTGGCCTGCCCGAAGTCGACGCCTTCGAATTCCTGGGGCTGGTGCGCGAGAAGATGCGGCTCATGCATATAGAGGACAGCTTCCTCTCCCGCGGCGTGAACGAGGGTTTCTCGGGCGGTGAGAAGAAGCGCAACGAAGTGCTGCAAATGCTGGTGCTCGAGCCGCGGCTGGCGATTCTCGACGAAACCGACTCCGGTCTGGACATCGACGCTCTCAAGGTGGTCGCGGCGGGCGTGAATTCCCTGCGCTCGCCCGAGCGCGCGTGCGTGCTGGTCACACACTATCAGCGTCTGCTCGAATACGTCGTGCCGGACATCGTGCACGTGCTGGTGCGCGGGCGCATTGCCAAACGCGGCGATCGCACCCTGGCACTGGAACTGGAGCGGCGCGGCTACGACTGGGTCACCGGGGAGGCGGCCTGAGGTTTCCATGGGCACGCCACTCACCGCCCGCATCATCGAGGAACACGCGAACGCCTTCCGTGCGCTGCCGCCTGCCGGGGCCACGGCGGCACGCCGGCGCACGGCGATCGAGGCGCTGACGGCGAGCGGATTGCCGACATCCCGCGACGAGAACTGGAAGTACGCGAACCTGCGCCCGCTCGAGCGCCTGCGATTCATTCCCGCTCCTCCCGCACAGGCGTTAACGGCAACGGATCTGCCGGCGGCGATACCCGGCTTTGCCCGCTACGTGTTCGTCGACGGTGCGTTTGCACCGGCACTCTCGGCAGCGCTGAATGCAACCGCCGCCGCGGTCACACCGCTGGCGGCCGCAGCCGATGCCGGCCGCGAACCGGCCGGCGTGCCCGCGCAGACCTCGGCCCCGGGCGCAGCCGCGGATGAGCGCTTTGCGTTGCTGAACGAAGCGTTTGCCACCGACGGCGCGGCCATCCGCGTGGCCGCGCACCATGAGCCGGTGCGCCTCGAGCTGGTGTTCGTGGCGAGCGCGGATGCGCTCACCGGGGCGTCGTATCCGCGCGTGGAACTGCGGCTCGACAGCCAGGCGCAGCTGCTGCTCATCGAGCGGCACGTCAGCGCCGGCCCCCACGCGAGCTTCGTGAACAGCGCCGTGACGGTCGATCTCGGCTGCGGCGCCAGGCTGCACCATTACCGGCTGCAGGAGCTGGCAGCGCGCGCCATCGTGTTCGACACGCTGTGCGCCGCAGTCGGCCGCGACGCCTGCTACCGGCTGTACGGCATCAGTACCGGCGCGCAGTCGGCCCGCTCCACCCTCGCGGTGCGGCTCGCCGGGGAGCGCGCCGACCTCACTCTCGCGGTCGTGGCGCTCGGCGACCGGCAGCAGGTCCAGGATACCTACGCGCGGGTCGAGCATGCCGCGCCGCGCGCGCGCACCGAACAGGTCTTTCGCGGAATTTCCGCCGGACGCGCGCGCGTCGCGTTCAACGGCAAGATCGTGGTGGGCAAGGACGCGCCCGGGACAGATTCGCGCCAGTCGTTGCGCGGACTGCTCGCCGGCCCGGAAGCGGAACTCGACGTGCGGCCGCAGCTGGAGATCTACACCGACGAGGTACGCTGCAGCCACGGCGCCACCGCCGGCAAGCTCGACGAGAACATGCTGTTCTACCTGCTGTCGCGCGGCCTCGAGCCCGAGGTCGCGCAGCGGCTGCTGAAGTGGGCATTCCTCGAGGATGTGGTCGCCAAGATCGAGGTCGCGGAGCTGCGGCGCCAGATCGAGGAACGCCTGGCGCTGCAGGTACACGAGCCCCTGGCACGCCCGGAGTCAGCCTGATGGCCGCCAACGTCTCCCTCGCTGCCGCGCCGCCGTACGATGCCGAGCGCGTGCGCCGCGACTTCCCGATCCTCGACACCAGGGTGAACGGGCATCCGCTCGTGTATCTCGACAGCGCCGCCTCCTCGCAGCGCCCGCTCGCGGTGCTGCGCGCGGTCGAGGACTACGAGACGCACTCGCACGCCAACGTGCATCGCGGCGTGCATGCGCTCAGTCAGGCGGCCACCGCCGCGTATGAAGGCGCCCGCGAGCGCGTACGGCGCTTCATCAATGCCCGCACCACGCGCGAGATCATTTTTGTCCGCGGCACCACCGAGGGGATCAACCTGGTCGCGCAGGCCTACGCCCGCCCGCGCCTGCGAGCAGGCGACGAGATCCTCATCAGCGCGCTCGAGCATCACGCCAACATCGTCCCCTGGCAGATGGTGTGCGAGCAGACGGGCTGCACGCTGAAAGTGGCGCCGATCAACCGCCGCGGCGAACTGCAGCTGGAGGAGTTCCTCAAACTCCTCAACCCGCGCACGCGCCTGGTGGCGGCGGCGCACGTGTCCAACGCGCTCGGCACGGTGCTGCCGGTGAAGCGCATCATCGAGGCTGCCCATAGCTTCGGCGCGGTGGTGCTGATCGACGGGGCGCAGGCCGTGCCGCACTCGCGCGTTGACGTGCGTGCGCTGGGCGCCGATTTTTACGCCTTCTCCGGCCACAAGCTCTACGGGCCTACCGGGATCGGGGTGCTCTATGGGCGCGAGGAGCTGCTCGCGGCCATGCCGCCGTGGCAGGCGGGCGGGGACATGATTCTGACGGTGTCGTTCGAGAAGACCACCTACAACGAGCTGCCGTGGAAGTTCGAGGCCGGCACGCCCAACATGTCCGGCGCCGTCGGTCTCGCCGCCGCGATGGACTACCTCGAGAGCCTGGGGGTCGAAGCGGTCGCCGCGCATGAGCAGCGCCTGCTGCAGCTGGCCACCGCGGAACTCGCACGCCTGCCGGAGATCGATATCATCGGCACCGCGGCCCACAAGGCGTCGGTGCTGTCGTTCACCATGAAGGGCGTGCACCCGCATGACCTCGGCACGATCCTCGACGCCGAGGGCGTTGCCGTGCGCACCGGCCATCACTGCGCCATGCCGGTCATGACGTTCTTCGGGCTGCCGGCGACGGCGCGCGCCTCGTTCGGCTGCTACAACACCGAGCGCGACGTGGCGAGCCTGGTGCGGGCGCTGGGCAAGGCGCGTGAGGTGTTCGCCTGATGGACCTCAAGGAGCTGTACCGCGACGTGATCCTGGACCACAACCGGCACCCCCGGAACTTTGGCCGTATCGAGCCGGCCGACGGCCGGGCCGAAGGGCACAACCCGCTGTGCGGCGACCGGCTGTCGGTGTTCGTGGTGCTGGACGGCGAGCGCGTCGCGGACATCCGCTTCGAGGGCAAGGGCTGCGCCATTTCCACCGCCTCGGCCTCGCTCATGACGGAAGCGGTCAAGGGCAAGGACCGCACCGCGATCCGCGCGCTGTTCGACAAGGTGCATGCGCTGCTGACGCGCGCCGACGCCGTACCCGACGGCGCCCTCGGCAAGCTGGCCGCGCTGTCCGGAGTGCGGGAATTTCCGGTGCGCGTGAAGTGCGCCAGCCTGTGCTGGCACACGCTCAATGCGGCGCTCGAGCACGGCGCGGCGACGATATCCACCGAGTAGCGCGCCGATGCGCAGACACGAGAACGAGCCCTTTGTCGTCAACCGCGAGGTGCGCGCGGTGATCGTCCCGGCTGGCCAGGAGGTGAAACTCAGGCCCGGCCAGGCCGGTTACATCACCCAGGCCCTCGGCGGCAGCTTCACCGTGTACCTCGAGGGCAACCTGTTCCGCATCGCCGGCGAGGATGCCGACGCCATCGGCCAGGAGACGGTCAAAGCGCCCGAGTTGCCGCCCAATGCCAATGAAGAGGATGTGCGCAAGCTCGCCTGGGAGCAGATGCGCGCCTGCTTCGACCCGGAGATTCCGATCAACATCGTCGACCTGGGTCTGGTGTACGCGTGTGACGTGACGCACAACGACGACGGCACCCGCACTGTCGAGGTGACGATCACCCTCACCGCCCCCGGGTGCGGCATGGGCGAGATTCTGGTGGATGACGTGCGCGACAAGATCCAGCGGATCCCGACGGTGCGCGAGGCGCGCGTGTCGCTCACCTTCGATCCCCCGTGGAACCAGAGCATGATGTCCGAGGCTGCGCGCCTGCAGACCGGGATGTTTTGACAGGAGATCTCAATGGCCAGCTACGTTGACGGCTTTGTCGTGCCGGTTCCGAAGAAAAACCTCGTGGTCTATCGCCGCATGGCGCAGACGGCCGGCAAGGTGTGGCGCGAGTATGGCGCGCTCGAGTACCGCGAATGTGTCGCCGACGACGTCAAGCCAGGCAAGTGGACATCCTTTCCCCAAAGCGTGCAGTTAAAGCCCGGCGAGACGGTGGTGTTTTCGTACGTCGTCTACAAGTCGCGCAAAGACCGCGACCGCATCATGGCCAAAGTGATGCAGGACCCGCGCCTGGCGAAGATGATGAAGTCGATGCCATTCGACGGCCAGCGAATGTTCTGGGGCGGTTTCAAGCCCATCGTTTCCCTTTGAGTTCCCGATGGATCGACATTGGGGGCGCGGACGCCGTCAGCGACACGGCGCCTCTCTCGGTAGAGGTCGACGGCGTGGCAGTGGTTGTCGTACGCTGCGGCGCCGAGCTGTACGCGGTAGAAGACCGTTGCACGCACGACGGCGAGTCGCTCACCGGAGCGCAAGTGGAAGCCTGTGAGATCATCTGCCCGCGGCATGGTGCGCACTTCTGCCTGCGCACTGGTGAGGCGCTGACCCCGCCGGCCTACGAGCCGCTGCGCACCTACCGGGCGCGCGAGGAGGATGGCCGGGTTCTGCTGGAGCAGCCGGAGTGAGACGCGGCGCATGAAGCGGCTCACTCTCATGCGGCATGCGGATGCGCGCTGGAACGATCCGGCCATTTCCGACCTGGAGCGTCCGCTCAACCGGCGCGGCACCGCCGCGGCGGAAGCCATGGCGCGCCGGCTGCTGGACCTGGAACTCATTCCGGACCTGCTGCTGGCGAGCCCGGCGCGCCGTACGCAGCAGACCGCCGACATCGTGGCACGTGAGCTCTCGCTGCCTGCCAGGCGCGTGCTGCGCGAGGAGGCGCTGTATCTGGCGAGCGCACCGGACATGCTGAAGCTGGTGCAGGGCACCGGCCCGCGCGTCGCGCACCTGCTGGTCGTCGCTCACAATCCGGGCGTATCGGAGCTGGTGCAGCTGCTGATCCCGCAGCGCAGCACCGCCGGGCTGGCCACCGCCGCGCTGTGCTCGATCGCCTTCGATGCTACCCACTGGAGCGCCATCGGGCCCGCCGCGGTCACCGACGTGCAGCGCGAGAAACCTCCGGCGCGGCTGTTCGGGCTGCTTGGCTGACGCGTCAGGCCGACGCGCGCCTCCGCGGCAGCCTCACCTCAACACTCCGGCACGTTGACCGCGAGTCCGCCTTGCGAGGTTTCCTTGTAAATGGTGGACATGTCGGCGCCGGTCTGACGCATGGTGGCTATCACCTGGTCGAGCGACACCTTGTGCGTGCCATCGCCACGCATCGCCAGGCGCGCGGCGTTGATGGCCTTGACCGAGCCCATGGCGTTGCGTTCGATGCAGGGAATCTGCACCAGGCCGGCGACCGGGTCGCAGGTGAGACCCAGGTTGTGTTCCATGCCGATCTCGGCGGCGTTCTCGATCTGCTCGCTGGTGCCCTGCAGCGCCGCCACCAGGCCCGCTGCGGCCATCGAGCAGGCCACGCCCACCTCGCCCATACAACCCATCTCCGCTCCTGAGATGGAGGCGTTTTTCTTGTAGAGCATGCCCATCGCCGCCGCCACCAGCAGGAAGCGCACCACTCCGTCATCGTTCGCGCCCGGCTCGAAGCGCTGATAGAAGTGCAGCACCGCCGGCACGATGCCCGCAGCCCCGTTGGTCGGCGCCGTGACCACCCGGCCGCCGGCGGCGTTCTCCTCGTTCACCGCCAGCGCGTAGGCGTTGACCCAATCCATGACATCCAGCGGTCCCGCTTTGGCGCTCTCGGTCAGCATGCGGTAGAGGCGCGGCGCACGGCGGCGCACCTTGAGGACTCCCGGAAGGAGTCCGGTCTGACGGAAGCCGCGCTCGACACACGCCTGCATCACCTGCCAGAGGTGCAGCAGCTTCGCGCGCACCTGCGCCTCGCTCGCCCAGGTGCGCTCGTTCGCCAGGACCAGCTCGTACATCTCCAGCCCGTGTTCACGGCACTGGGCGAGCAGCTGCGCGCCCGAGGTGAACGGGTACGGAGGCGCCGCATGGCTACTCGCCTCGCGCGCCTCGGTCTCCTCGCCGCGCACGATGAAGCCCCCGCCGACGGAGTAGTAGTCCTCCTCCCGCAGCGTGCGGCGATCCGAGCCGAGCGCGGTGAAACGCATGCCGTTGGAATGCCCCGGCAGGCGCTCGTGGTGCATGAACAGCAGCTGCATCGGCTCATCGAAGGCGATCTCGTGCTCGCCGAGCAGCCGAATGCGCCCGCCGGTGCGGATGCGCTGCACGGTGGGTTCGATGCTGTCCGGATCGACGCTCTCGGGCTCCGCGCCTTCAAGGCCTGCGAGGATCGCGCGGTCCGTGCCATGGCCCACCCCGGTGAATGCGAGCGAGCCGTAGAGGCGCACCGCGATCTCCTCGGTCGGAGCCAGCAGGCCATCGCGCTTAAGTCCCAGCGCGAACTCGCGCGCGGCCCGCATCGGACCCATGGTGTGCGAGCTCGACGGCCCCAGACCTACCTTGAAAATGTCGAAAACGCTTAAGCTCATGAGATCACCCCGGCAACGAGCGCTTCAGTCTGCAGCGTAACGCGCAACCCCACATGCTTTGCGGCGACGTGCGGCGACTCAAATGCGACCCCGCAGACGCCGCAGCTGCCGGCGCTGCTGTTTGTCGGGCCGCACCGAGGGACGCGGCGTGAGCCCGGCAGCCACCTTCATGCGCGCAGCGAACTCGGCGCCGCGCGCGGCGCTTGCGGGCGTCTCCTGGTAACAGCGCGCCGCCGCCGCCGCCGCTCCCCGGCGCTGTGGCACGCCAGCCACCGCGCACTCGAATTGCACCGTGGCGCGCACGAAGCTCACCCGGTCCCCGGCGCGCACTTCGTGGGCGGGCTTCACGCGCGCGCCGTTGACGTGCACTCTGCCGCCAGTCACCGCCTGGGCGGCCAGCGAGCGTGACTTGAACAGGCGCACGGCGAACAGCCAGCGGTCGATGCGGGCGGCGCCGGGATGGCCGCTTGCTGCGGGCTCGGACATTGAGGCTCAAGTATAATTGCATCTCATGAATCAGGCTGTCATCGAGCGCCTGCGCGCCGAGCTCACCGGTTTGCGCGAGCAGGGCCTCTACAAGAGCGAGCGCGTGCTCACCGGCCCCCAGGGCGCCGTGGTGCGCGCCGGCGAGCGCGACGTCATCAACCTCTGCGCCAACAACTACCTGGGTCTCGCGAACCACCCGGAGGTGCGGGCGGCGGCGCAGCGGGCGATCGATGAGTACGGCTACGGCATGGCCTCGGTGCGCTTCATCTGCGGCACGCACGCCACCCACAAGGCGCTCGAGCAGCGCCTCGCCCGCTTCCTCGGCACCGAGGACGTGATCCTGTATTCATCCTGCTTCGACGCCAATGGCGGCCTGTTCGAGACGCTGCTCGATGAGCGCGACGCGGTGATCTCGGACGCGCTCAATCACGCCAGCATCATCGACGGCATTCGCCTGTGCAAGGCGCAGCGTCACCGCTACGCCAACAACGACCTGGCGGAACTCGAGCAATGCCTCAAACAGGCGCAGGGCGCGCGCACGCGCCTCATCGCCACCGACGGCGTGTTCTCGATGGATGGCTTCATTGCAAGGCTCGGCGAGATCTGCGACCTGGCGGCGCGCTACGACGCGCTGGTGATGGTCGATGATTCGCACGCCACCGGCTTCATGGGGGCCACCGGCCGGGGTACGCCCGAACACTGCGGCGTCGCCGCGCGCGTCGACATCCTCACTGGCACACTGGGCAAGGCCCTGGGCGGCGGCAGCGGCGGCTACGTTGCCGCACGCCGCGAAGTCATCGAGTGGCTGCGGCAGCGTTCGCGTCCATACCTGTTCTCCAACAGCATTCCGCCGGTGGTAGCCGCCGCCAGCCTCGCGGTGCTCGAGCTCCTGGAGCACACGCCGCAGCTGCGCGCACAGCTGTTCGAGAACACGCGCCTGTTCCGCGCCGGGCTCACCAAGGCCGGCTTCGATCTCAAGCCCGGCGAGCATCCGATCATCCCGGTCATGCTCGGGGATGCGGCGCTCGCCGGTCGCATGGCCGACCGGCTGCTGGAGCGCGGCGTGTACGTCATCGGCTTCTCCTATCCGGTCGTGCCCAAAGGGCAGGCGCGCATCCGCACGCAGATGTCAGCGGCGCTGACGCGCGAGCAGCTCGAGCGGGCCCTGGACGCCTTCACCAGCGTGGGCCGCGAGCTCGACGTGCTTTAGCTGAAAGATCAACCCATGAAAGCACTGGTCAAGCAGCAGGCGGCGCCCGGTATCTGGCTCGAGGACATCCCCGAGCCCAAGGTCGGCCCCAATGACGTGCTGATCGAGATCGCCAAGACCGCGATCTGCGGCACCGACATGCATATCTACAACTGGGACGCGTGGGCGCAAAAAACCATTCCGGTGCCGATGGCCGTGGGTCATGAGTATTGCGGCCGCATCGTCGAGCTCGGCTCGGAAGTGAAGGGCCTGCAAAAGGGCGATCGCGTTTCGGGCGAAGGCCACATCACCTGCGGTTACTGCCGCAACTGCCGTGCCGGCCGCCGCCACCTGTGCCGCAATACGGTCGGCGTCGGCGTCAACCGCCCGGGTGCCTTTGCCCAGTACCTGGCGATTCCGGCGGGCAACACCTTCAAGCTCACGGACTCGATCCCCGATGACATCGCCGCTATCCTCGATCCGTTCGGCAATGCCACCCATACCGCACTCGCCTTCAACGTGGTCGGCGAGGACGTGCTGATCACCGGGGCGGGTCCGATCGGCATCATGGCCACGGCGATCGCGCGCTTCACCGGCGCGCGCCATGTCGTCATCACCGACGTCAACGACTACCGCCTGGAGCTGGCGCGCAGGATGGGCGCCACGCGCACCATCAACGTGCAGCGCGAGTCACTCGATCAGACCATGAAGGATCTGGGGATGCAGGAGGGCTTCGACGTCGGCCTGGAGATGTCGGGCAATGCGAGCGCGTTGCGCGAGATGCTGCGCACCATGCACCACGGCGGCTCCATCGCCATTCTCGGCATTCCGCCCGAGGACACGGCCATCGACTGGAGCCAGGTGATCTTCAAGGGCCTCACCCTCAAAGGCATTTACGGCCGCGAGATGTTTGAAACCTGGTACAAAATGGCGAGCCTGCTGCAGAGCGGGCTTAAGCTCGAACCCGTCATCACGCATCACTTCCCGGTGCAGGACTATCTCAAGGGCTTCCAGACCATGGGATCGGGCCAGTCCGGCAAGGTGATCCTCGACTGGTCGACGCTGTAGCGGGCTACTGCGCCTCGCAGAAGCAGTATGCGTACAGCCGGTTCGGCACGCTGAAGCGGCTCAGGCGCTCGACTTCGCGCGTCAGCGGATCGAAGCGCTGCGCGACCTCGCGCAGCGCGAGCTCGCCCGGGCCGGCGCGAAACAGCGCATGCGCCGCGCGCGACTTCAGTTGCAGCGCCAGCGCCTGCACCCAGGTGAGCTCGGGCTCGAGGAACTCGGGTGCATAGTCGGTGAGCTTGGCGCGGCGCGCGGCGGCCTTCACCGCGTCGTTGAAGGAACCGAGCTGATCGACCAGTCCCAGGCGGTGTGCATCCGCACCCGCCCACACCCGCCCCTGGGCGATGGCATCGACCTGCTCGTGGGTCTTGTTGCGGCCGCTGGCCACGCGCGCGAGGAACTCGTCGTAGCCGCGGCTGATCTGCGATTGCAGCAGCGCGCGCGCCTCCTCGCCCAGCGGACGATCGATGCGCAGCTGGCCCGACAGCGGCGTCGTGCCGACTCCGTCGACGCTGACGCCGATCTTGCCGAGGGTCCTGTCGACGGTCGGAATGATGGCGAAGATACCGATCGAGCCGGTGAGCGTCGCCGCGCTCGCCCAGATCTCGTCCGCCGGCGCCGAAATGTAGTAGCCGCCGGAGGCGGCGTAACCGCTCATCGACACGACCACGGGCTTGCCGGCGGCGCGCAGCGCCAGCAGCTCACGATAGATCTGTTCTGAGGCCAGGACACTCCCCCCGGGGCTGTCGACGCGCAGCACCAGCGCCTTCACGTCCTTGTCGAGGCGCGCTGCGCGGATCAGCCGCGCGGTGGACTCTCCGCCCACGGTGCCCGGCGGCTGATCGCCGTCGAGGATCTCGCCGGCGGCCACTATCACACCGACGCGCGGCTTGCCACCGGCCTGCACTTTCTTCTCGGCGCGCGCGTAGCGCACGTAATCGGCCGCCGACACCGACTTGAAGGATCCGCTCGAGTCGTCCTGACCGACGAGCTCGATGAGCCGCCGTTCGGCCTCGAGGCGCGACTTGACGCCGGTGACGAGCCCTGCCTGCAGCGCCACCTGTGGGGCATCGCCGCCCGCCGCGGGCACGGTCTTCGCGAGCGTACCGACGTACTTCGTCAGCGCGTCGGCCGGCAGCTTGCGCGCGCGGGTCACGGCCTGCTGGTAGCTGTTCCACAGCGCGTTCAGGTAACTGCGGCTCTCCTCGCGATCCTCGGGCGACATGCTGGTGCGCGTATAGGTCTCGACGGCGCTCTTGAAGGCACCGACGCGGAACACGTTGATGTCCACGCCGAGCTTGTCAAGCGCGTCCTTCAGATAGGTGCGGTAGCGGTCGTAGCCCTGGAGCAGCACGAATCCCATCGGATCGAGGTAGATCTCATCGGCCTGAGCGGCGAGGTAGTAGCGCTCCTGGGTGAACTCAGTGCCGTAGGCGATCACTTTCTTGCCGGCGGCGCGGAACTCGCGCAGCGCATTCGCCAGCTCCTCGAGCGTGACCTGGGTCGCGCCGTCGAATTTCTCCAGGTCCAGCGCCAGCACCTGGATACGTCGGTCGCTCGCCGCCGCGTGGATCGAGTCCGTCAGATCCCACAGCAGCGTCTGCGCGTGACCCTCGCCGCGTGCCTCTTCGACCACGCGCTCCATCGGGTCGCCCGAGAGCTGCTCGACCAGCTCCCCCTGGGGAGCGATGAGCAGCGCCGCCCGCGCCGGGATGCGTGGCACGCCGGCGCGCAGCAGCCCCACGACCAGGGCGAAGATCGCCAGCAGCACGATCAGATGCAGCGCCTTGCGCAGGCCGTCCAGGCCGCGCCACAGGCCGGAGAAAAACGAACGCGGCGTCATGATAGCTTCAGATCTTTTCCTCGATCCTCGCGGCCTTGCCGGACAGATCGCGCAGGTAGTAGAGCTTGGCGCGGCGCACGTTGCCGCGGCGCTTGACGGAGATCTCGCTGATGGCCGGGCTGTGGGTCTGGAACACGCGCTCGACGCCCTCGCCGTGAGAGATCTTGCGCACCGTGAACGAGGAGTTGAGTCCGCGATTGCTGCGCGCGATCACGACACCCTCATACGCCTGCACCCGCTCACGGTCGCCTTCCACCACCTTGACCTGCACCACCACGGTATCGCCGGGCTTGAAGTCCGGAACCTGGCGGGTCATGCGCTGCTTCTCGATTTCCTGGATTATCTTGCTCATATCAGTCACCTCGATCTTCGCTTCCGGCCGCACCTGCGGCCCCTGCGGCAGCCTCACTAGTGCCACCGGTTTGGAACTCATTCAATGCGCGCCGCGCCTCGGGCGCGAGCTGCGCGTTCGCCAGCACGTCGGGCCGGCGCTGCGCGGTGCGGGCCACCGCCTGCGCGAGCCGCCAGCGGCGGATGTCGGCGTGGTCACCGGACAGCAGCACCGGCGGCACGCCCCGGCCTTCAAACACCTCCGGCCGCGTGTAGTGCGGCCAGTCGAGCAGGCCGTCTGCAAACGAATCCTCGGCGCTCGAGCGCTCATCCCCCAGCGCGCCGGGCAACAGTCGCGCCAGCGCGTCGATGACCACGAGCGCCGGCAGCTCCCCGCCTGAGAGCACGTAGTCGCCCACCGACAGCTCGCGATCGATGCCGAGCTCGACCACACGCTCGTCCACACCCTCGTACCGTCCGGCCAGCAGCAGCATACCGGGCAGCGCCGCCAGCTCCCGCGCCTGCGCCTGGCCAAAGCGCTCACCCTGCGCCGACAGGTACACCCGCGGGCTCCCTGGCGGCAGCCGCGCGTGCGCCGCGCGAATCGCCGCCAGCAGCGGCTCGGGTTTCATCACCATGCCCGGACCGCCCCCGTAGGGACGATCATCGACCGTGCGATGCACGTCGGCGGCGTGCAGGCGCGGATCTTCTGTCCCCACGCTCATGAGCCCGCGAGCGATGGCGCGCCCCACGATGCCAAACTCGAGGGCTCCCGCGATCATGCGCGGAAACAGCGTGACAACCTCGATCTTCATGGAGCCTTCTATTCCAGCTCCGCCGGCCAGTCCACCACAATCGTACGCGCCGCCAGATCCACCTTGCGCAGGTGGCGCGGCACCGCCAGCACCCAATGCTGGCGCCCGCCCGGCGCCTGCGTGACCATCACCGGGCCGGTGGGCATATCCACGAAGTGGCTCACCGTGCCGAGCTCCGCACCCTCGAGGTTGCGGACGCTGAAGCCCACGAGATCCGCGCGGTAGTATTCGCGATCACCCGGCGGCGGCAGCGCCGCGCGATCCACTTCCACCACGGCGCCCGTGAGTGCGGCAGCCTGGTCCCGGTCCGCCACACCTTCCAGGTGCGCGACCAGCCCGTCCGCGTGGGCTCGCGCCTCAGTGACGCGCCGTGTGAGCCGTTCGCCGCTGGCGAGCCTCAGAACCCATTCCCGGTACTCCAGCAGCCGGCGCGGAGGATCGGTATGCGACTGGACGTGAACCCAGCCCTTGACGCCGTAGGGCGCACCCAGGAGACCCAGTTCCACCCACGCCACGGCCCGCGGGCCTCACCCGGGCTTACTTCAGGCCGTCGCCTGTTTCCGGTAGGAAGCCACCAGAGTGCGCACCCGGTCCGAAGGTTGCGCGCCCTTGTCGACCCAATAGTCGATGCGCGGCAGATCGAGCTTGAGCTTCTGCTCGCCGCGGCGGGCAATGGGGTTGAAGAACCCTACGTGCTCCAGGCTGAGGCCCCCCTGGCGCTTGCGGCTGTCGGTTACGACCACGTGATAGAAGGGCTGGTTGCGCGCCCCGCGCCGCGTCAGGCGAATGGTTACCATGGTCGTATCGCTCTCGTTCCGGCGGGCGGACCGCAAAAGGGCCGCCCAAAAAAGAGCGCGGATTCTACGCAACCTGCGAATCCTGCGCCAGTTCTTCCACGCACCCTAGCCGCCACCCGGAAATCCGGGCGGCATGCCGCCCTTGAAGGCGCCCATGAGCTGCTGCAGCCGCCCGCCCTTCATGCTTTTCATGACGCGCTGCATCTGCAGGAACTGCTTCAGCAGCCGGTTCACGTCCTGAACCTGCACGCCCGAGCCCCCGGCAATGCGCCGGCGTCGCGAGCCGTCGATGATCGCCGGGTTATGCCGCTCACGGGGGGTCATGGAATTGATGATGGCGATCTGCCGTCGCAGGTCCCGATCCCCCTGGTCCGCCGATACGGCGCCCTTCCTGGCCACCGCCCCGGGCAGCTTGTCCAGCAGCGCCCCGACGCCCCCCATCTTCTGCAGCTGCTCGAGCTGACTCTTCAGATCCACCATGTCGAAGCTCTTGCCCTTGAGTGCCTTGCGCGCCAGGCGCTCGGCTTCCCCGGTGTCGACCTGGCGGTGAACCTGTTCGACCAGGCTCATGACATCGCCCATGCCGAGAATGCGCGAAGCCATGCGCTCGGGGTCAAAGGGCTCGAGCGCCTCGGTCTTCTCGCCGACGCCGATGAACACGATCGGCTTGCCGGTGACCTGCCGCACCGACAGCGCCGCACCCCCGCGTGCATCCCCATCGGCCTTGGTGAGGATGATCCCGGTGAGATCCAGCGCCGCGCCGAAGACGCGCGCGGCGTTCACCGCGTCCTGACCGGCCATGGCGTCCACCACGAACAGGCGCTCAGCGGAGCCGACCGCGGCGTCGATGTCGCGCACTTCGGCCATGAGACTCGCATCGACATGCAGCCGCCCGGCGGTGTCGACGATGAGCACGTCGAACACCCCGCTCTTCGCCCGCTCGAGCGCCGCGCGCGCAATCAACGCGGGAGCCTGCTCGCTGCTCGCGGCGAAGTACTCGGCCTGCACCTGGCCCGCGAGACGCTCGAGCTGCAGCATCGCGGCCGGGCGGCGCACGTCGGTGCTGGTGAGCAGCACGCGCTTGCGCTCGCGCTCGATCAGCCAGCGCGCGAGCTTCGCCGCGGTGGTGGTCTTGCCGGCGCCCTGCAGGCCCGCCAGCAGCAGCACCACCGGCGGTTGCGCGCGCAGCTTCCAGGGCGCGCCCGATCCGCCCATGAGCTGCACCAGCTCGGTGTGCAGAATACCGATGAACGCCTGTCCCGGCGTCAGGCTCGCGAGCACCTCGGCGCCGAGCGCCTTGGCCCTGACCGACTCGATGAACGACTTCACCACCGGCAGCGCGACGTCCGCTTCCAGCAGCGCGACGCGGGCCTCGCGCAGCGTCTCGGCGACGTTCTCGTCCGTGATCCGGCCGCGGCCGCGCAGATTCTCGATGGTGCGGGACAGGCGCGCCGTGAGATGGTCGAACATCCGTGGATTATAGGGTCGTGGGGGCGGTTTTCCCGCTCGCGGCCCTAAGCTTCTATGCTAGAGCGTCCGCGCCGCCAGGCAAACCGAGGGATGCCGCCTTGAACGTCGCTTCGAACGCCCCGCTGCTGCTGGCGCTGCTCGTGCTGCTGGTCATCGTCGCCTTCTCATCAGGCACGGAAGTCGCGATGCTCTCGGTCAACCGCTACCGGATCAGGCACCGCGCGCAGGCGGGCCACGGCGCCGCGCGGGTGCTGGAGCGGCTGCTGCAGAAGCCCGATGACTGGCTGGGCGCGAACCTCGTCATCCTCGCCGCCGCCAGCGTGTTTTCCTCCGCCATCGCGACCATCCTGGCGCAGCGCACCGGTTACCCGTACGCGGTGCCCCTCGCCGGCGTGCTGCTCACGATCGTGGTGATCGTGTTCTGCGAGCTGGCGCCGAAGATCTACGCGGCGGCGAATCCGGAAGGGGTGGCGCTGCACGCCGCCGGCATCTACCGCGTGCTGGTGCTGGTGGCGCGGCCGGCGCTGTGGCTCACCAACATCATGGCCTACGGTTTTCTGCGCCTGTTCGGTGTGGTGCGCGCCGCCGTCACCACGCAGACCCTGAGCGCCGAGGAGCTGCGGACGGTGGTCACCGAGGCCGCGCCGGTCATTCCCGCGCGGCACCGGCAGATGCTGCTGTCGATCCTCGACCTGGGGCGCGTCACGGTGAACGACATCATGATCCCACGGCAGGAGATCTCCGGCATCGACGTGAGCGAGAGCTGGGAGGACATTCTCGATCAACTGCAGCAGACCCCGCACACGCGGCTGCCGGTGTACGAAGGCGAGCTCGACAATCTCATCGGCCTGCTGCACATGAAGCGCGTGGCGCACGAGCTGGTGCGCGGCACCTTGAGCCGCGAGCGGCTCATCGAGATCGCGCGCGGCCGCGAGTCGTACTTCGTGCCCGAGGGAACCGCGCTCAACGTGCAGCTCGGGCAGTTCCAGCGCAATCGCCGCCGGCTTGCCTTCGTCGTCAACGAGTACGGCGACATCGAGGGACTGGTCACGCTCGAGGACATTCTCGAGGAGATCGTCGGGGAGTTCACCACCGATCCGGCCACGGTCACGCACAAGGACGTGCACACCGAGCGCCCCGGGGTGTTCATCGTCAACGCCAGTGTCACGATCCGCGCGCTCAACCGCGCACTGGGGTGGCAGCTGCCGACCGGGGGACCCAAGACCGTCAACGGCCTGCTGCTCGAGCACCTGGAGACCATCCCGGACTCCGGCACCATGGTGCGCGTCGGCGCCTACGAGTTCGAGGTGCTGCAGATCGGAGACAACGCCATCCGCACCGTGCGGGTGCGCGCGCCCGCGGCCGCGAAACCCCCCATGGCGGTTACGCGCTCGCCGTAAACGCCGCCTCCAGCGCCTCGGCCACGCGCGCGACCGCGAGCACCGTGAGCCCGGCAGGTGGCTTGCGCGGCGCGTTGTCGCGCGGCACGATCGCGACGCGAAATCCCTGCGCGCACGCTTCGCGCAGCCGTTCGTCCCCGTACGCGACCGGACGTACCTCGCCCGTGAGCCCGATCTCGCCGAACGCCACCAGCTGCGCCGGCAGCGCACGGCCCTTGAGGCTGGAAGCGAGCGCGATCAGCACCGGCAGGTCCCAGGCCGTCTCGGTGATCTGAATGCCGCCGACCACGTTCACGAACACGTCATGCTCCTGCAGCGACACGTCCGCGTGCCGGTTGGCTGCGGCCAGCAGCATCGCCAGGCGATTGGCGTCGAGCCCCTGCGCGATGCGCCGCGGCGCGCCGAAGCGCATGCGATCCACCAGCGCCTGCAGCTCGATGAGCAGCGGCCGCCCGCCGTCGCGGCTCACGGTGACAATGCTGCCGGCGGCCGGTTCCGGCGAGCGCGCCAGAAAAATGGCGGCGGGGTTCCTGACCTCCTTCAGTCCGCTCGCGCTCATGGCGAAGAAGCCCAGCTCGTTCACCGCGCCGAAGCGGTTCTTGGTGGCACGCACGATGCGATAGCGGCTGCCGGCCTCGCTTTCGAAATACAGGACGGTGTCCACCAGGTGCTCGAGCAGGCGCGGGCCTGCGATCGTGCCCTCCTTGGTCACGTGGCCGACAATGATGACGGCGGTGCCGCTCGACTTGGCGTAGCGCACCAGCTCCGCGGTGCACTCGCGCAGCTGCGACACCGCGCCCGCCCCCGCGCCCGCGCTGCCCGACTGCACACTCTGAATGGAATCGATGACGAGCAGCGCGGCGCGCTGCTCTGCGGCAAGCGCCAGGATCGAAGGCAGATCGGTGTCCGCCACCACTCCCAGGGCCTCGGCGCTGAGCGCGAGACGCTGCGCACGCAGGCCGACCTGGGCCACCGACTCCTCGCCGCTCGCGTAGATCACCGGGCGTGAGGCGGCCACGCGAGCCGCGACCTGCAGGAGGAGCGTGGACTTGCCGATGCCGGGGTCGCCCCCCAGGAGGATCACCGACCCCGGGACGATGCCGCCGCCCAAGACCCGGTCCAGTTCCGCCTGGCCGCTGCCAAAGCGCTGGGCGTCGCCCGCGGGCCGCGCCTGGACGCCAAGGCTCACGGCGGCCGCGGGCGCGGCGGGCCGCGCCCGCGCCGGGCTGCGTTGCTCGAGCGAATTCCACTCGCCGCACAGCGGGCACTGCCCCTGCCACTTGAGGGTCTCGCCTCCGCAGCTACCACACACGAACACCGCATTAGGGCGAGCCATCGATGCGCCTTCGGTCCACTTTCGGCTAGGATTCGCCGCCGGGGAGGTCCGATTGGCCTCTTTTGTGACCAAAGCCGCCCGGCCTGCCTAGTGGCGATGCTAGCGTATGGCGGCTCGAATCGGGGACGGGAAAGTGACGCGTATCACAATCGGTGGACCACTGGCGGGCCAGGCCGCAGCATGAACTTGCGAAACAAGCTGCGTTTCGTCGGGCTCAGCGACACTGGCAAGGTCCGCGAACACAACGAGGACACCATTGCCGTTGATGCGGACATTGGGCTGCTGGTGCTCGCCGACGGCATGGGCGGCTACAACGCCGGCGAAGTCGCGAGCGGCATCGCCGTCAAGACCATCGTCAACCTGGTGCGCGAGCACGTGGAGCGCGAAGACCTTTCGGTACCGGACCGTGAGTCCGGCCTGTCACGACCCAACATCATCCTGCGCGATGCCATCAGCCGTGCCAACAAGATCATCTATCAGACTGCACGCACCCAGCCGCAATGCGAGGGGATGGGGACCACGGTGGTCGCCGCCCTGTTTTTCGACAACAAAGTCACCATCGCGCACGTGGGCGACTCACGGCTGTACCGCCAGCGCGGCGACAAGCTCGAGCAGGTGACCATGGACCACTCCCTGCTGCAGGAGCTCGTCGACCGGGGTTTTTACTCCGCCGAGGAAGCACAGCGCGCGGGAAACAAGAACTACGTCACACGGGCGCTCGGCGTCGAGTCGAACGTGGACGTCGAGATCCAGGAAGTTCCGGCGGGCAAAGGCGAGGTGTTCATCCTGTGCTCGGACGGTCTTTCGGACATGGTCGAGGACGAAGATATTCATTTAACCATCAACACCTTTAGTGCTAATCTGGATACGGTCGCCAAGCAATTGATCCAACTGGCCAATGACAATGGAGGCCGGGACAACGTCTCGGTAGTCATGGCGCACATCATGGATGCGTTTCCGGCTCGCACGAAGATATTCGACAAGATCCTGGGTTGGTTCGGCTGACACGCGATAGAGGCAAAAGCACATGGCAAGGTTGGTCTTGAGCCTGGATGGCCAGGTGATGGCGGAATACAACATGAACAAGGAGCGCTACACCATCGGTAGGCTCCCTGACAATGACATCCGCATTGACAACGCTGCCGTCAGCGGTCACCACTCGCTGATCATCAACATCCTCAATGACTCGTTCCTCGAGGATCTGAACAGCACCAACGGCACGTACGTCAACGGCAAGCTGATCAAGAAGCATGCCCTGCAGCACGGCGACGTCATCACCGTAGGTCACCATCAGCTGCGCTTCGTCGAGGACGACGAGCAGCAGGACGAGTTCGAGAAGACCATGGTGATCCAGCCCTCCGCCCGGCCGGTGGAGAAGGTGCGCACCGCCGCCGCGGCCGCCGAGCAGGTCGGCGGCTCGCTATCGGCGACCGGGCGCTCACGCGCGCTTTCGGACGGCGCCGCGGCGCTCAAGAAGGCGAAACTGCAGGTGCTGTCGGGAGCGTTCGCAGGCCGCGAGGTCGAGCTCAGCAAGGCCCTCACCACGCTCGGCCGTCCCGGGGTGCAGGTGGCCGCGATCACGCGCCGCGCCGAGGCCTACTACATCGTGCACGTCGACAGCGGCAAGGCCGACGACTTCCCGTTGCTCAACGGTACGCCGATCGGAGCCCAGGCGACCCGCCTGAGCGACAACGACGTGATTCAGCTCGCCGGCGTGAAGATGGGTTTCTTCGTGAACTGACGCGCCTGACGCGGCGCAGCAGATCCATCGCCCGTCAGTGCGGCTCGAGCGGCACGCGCTGGCTGACGCTGCAGAGCAGCTCGTACGGGATCGTGCCGGCGTGGCGCGCTACCTCGTCCACCGGTAATCCGGGTCCCCACAGAACCGCCGGCGTGCCGACGTGCACCTCGCGCAGCCCCGATACATCCACCGCCAGCATGTCCATCGACACCCGGCCCGCGAGCGGTGCGCGCTCACCGCCCACCAGCACCGGCGTACCGCCGGCAAGGCTGCGGTGCAGGCCATCGCCGTAGCCGGCCGCGATGATGGCGATGAGGGAATCAGCCGTGGCGACCCAGGCGCCGCCATAGCCGACGCTCTCGCCGCGCGCCACGCGTCGCACCGCGATCACCGAGCTCGCGAGCGTCATCACGGGCTTGAGAGCCAGGTCGGTCGCCGAGCAGTCGGCGAACGGGGACGCGCCGTAGAGCGCAAGTCCGGGCCGCACCCAGTCGCAGCCCAGCTGCACGGTGCCGAACAGGCCGGCGGAGTTGGCGATGCTCACCGCGTACTCAAGACCGCGTGTCGCCTGCCGGAAGCGCGCCAGCTGCGCCTGCGTCATGCCCTCGTCGCGCTCGTTGGCGCACGCCAGATGCGTGAGCAGGCGGATCTCGAGCGGTGCGGGCGTGAGACGGCGAACACGCTCGAGCGCCACCGCAAACTCCGCGGCGGGGAAGCCGAGACGGTTCATGCCGGTGTCGATCTTGATCCACAGCACGAAGCGGTGCGTGCCGCGCATCTGCTCCAGCAGCTCGAGCTGCAGCGCATCGTGCACCACCAGCTCGAGGCCATGGCGCGCCGCCTCCTGCAGCTGCGCGGCGCTGAACACGCCCTCGAGCAGCACGATGGGCGCCGTGATGCCGGCGGCGCGCAGCGCCAGCCCCTCTTCCAGGCGCGCTACGGCAAAGGCGTCGGCCTGCCCCAAGGCGAGCGCGGTCGGCACCAGCCCATGCCCGTAGGCGTTGGCCTTGACGACCGCCATGACACGGGCGCTGCCGGCGCGCGCACGGATGACGCTGAGGTTGTGGCGCAGGGCGTGCGTGTCGATGACGGCCCGGATCAGCCGGCTCACCGCAATACGCCTTCCGCGTAACTGTCGGGCGCGTAGTTGGCGAAGCGCGTGAACTGTCCCTGGAAGGTGAGCAGGAAGGTGCCGATCTCGCCGTTGCGGTGTTTGACCAGATCGATTTCCGCGATGCCCTTCTTGGTGGTGTTGCGGTCGTAGACCTCTTCACGATAGATGAGCAGGATCATGTCCGCATCCTGCTCAATTGCACCGCTTTCACGTAGGTCGGACATCACCGGTCTCTTGTGCTCGCGCTGCTCCACGCCGCGATTCAACTGTGAAAGCGCAATGACCGGAACCGCCAATTCCTTGGCGAGCGCCTTGAGCCCGCGGGAGATTTCCGCGATCTCGGTGGCGCGGTTTTCCCGCGTGCCCGGCACGTACATGAGCTGCAGGTAATCGACCACGATGAGGCTCAAGCCGTGCTCGCGCTTGACGCGCCGCGCACGGGCGCGCAGCTCCGTGGGGTTGAGGGCCGGGGTTTCGTCGACGAAGATCTTGGCTTCCGACAGCTGGCTGGTTGCGCCGGTGATCCGCACCCAGTCGTCGTCGGAAATGCGGCCGCTGCGCAGACTGTTGAGCGGTACACCCCCGATCGAGGCCAGCATGCGGGTGATGACCTGCTCGGAGGGCATTTCCATGCTGAAGATCGCCACCGAGGCGCGGGTCGCGGGGTTCACGGCCGCGTATTCGGCCATGTTCACGGCGAGCGTGGTCTTGCCCATCGAGGGCCGTCCGGCGACGACCACCAGATCCCCGGGGCGCAAGCCGCCGGTGAGCTTGTCGAAGTCGGTGAACCCCGTCGGCAGACCCCGTAGCTTGTCGGGATTGTTGTGCCAGTCATCGATCTGATCGATGACCCCGGGGAGCAGCTGGCGGACCGCCACCGCGCCGTCGCGCTTGCGGAAGCCCCATTCGGCAATATCGAAGACGCGCTGCTCGGCGCGGTCGACCAGCTCGCGCGCGGTCTCGCCCTCGTTGTTGAACACGGCGGAGGCGATGTCGGTGCCGGCGCGGATCAGCTGCCGCAGCAGCGAGCGCTCGCGCACGATGTCCGCGTAGGCGCGCACGTTGGCGGCCGTGGGGGTGTCGCGCGCAACCGAGCTCAGGTAGGCGAGTCCACCGGCCGGCTCGAGCCTGCCGGTGCGCTCCAGATGCTGGGACACCGTCACTACGTCGCAGGGTTTGCCTTCCCCGGCGAGCGTGCCGATGGCGGCGAAAATCAGCTGGTGATCGGGACGGTAGAAGTCTTCCTGCGTGACGACGTCCGCGATGTTTTCCCAGGCCACCGGATCGAGCAGCAGGCCGCCCAGCACCGCCTGCTCGGCCTCGACCGAATGCGGCGGTACCGGCGCGTCCAGCAGCGCGACCGAGCCCGAATCCCCGCGCGCCTTGGGCGTACCGGCCACCGCGACTTGCCTCTCGCTTAGCGCTACTCTTCGGCCACGATCGTCACGTGCAGCGGCACGTCGATGTCGGCGTGCAGGTGCAGGCTGAGCACGTGCTCGCCGAGCATGCGCAGCGGCCCTGCCGGCAAGCGCACCTCGCTGCGCTCGATGTTAAAGCCGTCACGCGTACAGGCCTCGGCGATGTCGCTGGTGCCGATCGAGCCGAACAGCTTCCCCTCGGCACCCGCCTTGGCATGAATGGTGAGCTTGAAATCCTTGATGGCAGCCGCCCGCTCCTCCGCGGAGACCAGTTGCTCGCGCGCCAGGCGCTCGAGCTCGGCGCGGCGGGCCTCGAAGCGCGCAATGTTCTCGGGGGTTGCGAGGGTCGCCTTGCCCTGCGGCAGCAGAAAATTGCGGCCGTAGCCGGAGCGCACCTTCACGCGCTCGCCGATGCCGCCAAGATTGGCGACCTTCTGCAGGAGAATGACTTCCATCTGAAGTGCCCTCAGTGCTGATCGGTGTAGGGCAGCAGCGCCAGAAAGCGCGCCCGCTTGATCGCCACCGCGAGCTGGCGCTGATAAAAAGACTTCGTGCCGGTGATGCGGCTCGGAACGATCTTGCCCGTCTCGCTGACATAGCCCTTCAGGGTGGCGAGATCCTTGTAGTCGATTGACTTCACGCCCTCGGCGGTGAAGCGGCAGAACTTCCTGCGACGCGAGAAGCGGCTGCCGCCGCCACTGCTCCCGCCGCGTTCTCTGGACATTGCCATGGCTGTTATTCCTCCAAGCAGTTAGGTGGGCGGGCTCAGACGCTCTCGGCGACGGAGTTGTCATCGTCGTCGGGCGGCGCGCCGAGCTCGTCACGTGCGCGGTCGCGGCGCCGTCCGCCCTCGCCTTCCTCGTCCGCGGCCTTCGCCATCGGGGAGGGATCGGTCACGGCGGCATCCATGTTCACCACCAGATGACGCAGCACCGCGTCGCTGAAACGGAAGGAGCCGGTGAGTTCACCGAGCGTCTTCTGATCGGTCTCGATGTTCATCAGCACGTAGTGTGCCTTGTGCACCTTGGCGAGCGGATAGGCGAGCTGGCGGCGCCCCCAGTCCTCCAGGCGATGCACGCGGCCGCCGCCGGCGGCGATCATGCCGTTGTAGCGCTCGATCATCGCGGGCACCTGCTCGCTCTGATCCGGATGCACCAGGAAGACGATTTCGTAATGCCTCATTGTGTGCTCCTTTCGGATTAAAGCCGCCCGGATTTAAGGCTTGCCCGGTGCGGCAAGGAGATGCGCGGACTTCACCCGATGTGCCGAGCGCCCGCGCCCCTTTGGATAAAAAGGGGCGCGAAGCATACTGAAACGGCCTCGCCGCTGCAATGCCAGCAAACCTTGCCGCGCTTACGGATCAATGAGTTGAGATCCCGGGGGGCTCAGGACGCCTACCGCGCAGCGCCTCCGCTACGGGTACTTGTCCAGTTCGAGCCGACCGATCTGATTGCGGTGCACCTCATCGGGTCCGTCGGCGAGGCGCAGCGCGCGCGACTGTGCGTAGGCGTTCGCGAGATAGTCATCGCACAAGCCCGCGGCGCCGTGGGCCTGGATCGCCCAGTCGACGACCTGGCAGGCAGCGTCTGCGGAGGCGGTCTTGATCATGGCGATCTCGGCGCGGGCCGCCTTGTTGCCCACCTTGTCCATGAGCCAGGCCGCCTTGTACACCAGGAGCCGCGCCTGATCGATGCGGATCCGCGACTCGGCGATGCGCTCGAGCGTCACCGACTGCTCGCCGATCGGGCGGCCGAAGGCGACGCGTCCCTTCACCCGCTTGCACATTTTCTCCAGCGCCCGCTCCGCCACTCCGATGAGTCGCATGGCGTGATGAATCCGCCCGGGCCCCAGCCGTCCCTGCGCAATCTCAAATCCCTGCCCCTCCCCCAGCAGCAGGTTCTGCGCCGGCACGCGCACGTCCTGGAACTCGATTTCCATGTGGCCGTGGGGCGCATCATCGAAACCAAATACCGGCAGGTGCCGCAGGATGGTGATCCCGGGGGTGTCGCGCGGCACGAGAATCATCGACTGCTGGCGGTGCTGCGGCGCGCCCGGGTCGGTCTTGCCCATGAATATGAACAGCCGGCAGCGCGCGCTGCCCGCGCCGGAGGTCCACCACTTGCGCCCGTTGATGACGTACGAGGCGCCATCGCGGACGATGGAGCTCTCGATGTTGGTGGCATCGCTCGAGGCCACGCGCGGCTCGGTCATCGCAAACGCGGAACGAATCGCGCCGTTGAGCAGCGGCTCGAGCCACTGCTGCTTCTGGGCAGGGGTGCCGTATCGTTCGAGCGTCTCCATGTTGCCGGTGTCGGGCGCCGAGCAATTGAACACCTCGGACGACCAGCGCACGCGGCCCATCATCTCGCACAGCGGCGCGTATTCGAGATTGCTCAGTCCCGCGCCATGGCGCGAGTCCGGCAGGAACAGGTTCCACAACTGCGCTGCCCGCGCCTTGTGCTGCAGCTCCTCGAGCAGCGGGGGTTCCTCCCAGCGATTGCCTTCCCCGAGCTGCGCAAAGAAGCGCTCCTCGTTCGGATAGATGTGCTCATCCATGAACGCGCCGAGGCGCTGCAGGTAGTCCCTGGTCCTGGCGCTGAATTCGAAATCCACGGTCTGACTCCTGCGGCGCACGCGCGCACCCCGAGGGCGCGCGCTTCAGTGCGCTTGCCTCTGGCGCACGGCCTCGTAGAGCAGCATACCCGCAGCCACTGAGACGTTGAGACTCTCGACTGCGCCAAGCTGCGGCAACCTGACCAGAAAGTCGCAGTTCTGCTGCGTCAGACGCCTCAAGCCCGTCCCTTCAGCCCCGAGCACCAGCACCACCGGTCCCTTGAGATCCGCCTGGTGCGCGCTCTGGTCCCCCGCGGCGTCCGCACCGACGACCCACAGACCGGCCTGCTTGAGAAGCTTGAGCGTGCGCACCAGGTTGGTCACGGCGACCACCGGCGTCGTTTCCGCAGCGCCGACCGCCACTTTGCGTACGGTGGGCGTGACCTGCGCGGCACGGTCGCGCGGCACGATCACGGCGAGTGCGCCGCAGGCATCGGCGCTGCGCAGACAGGCGCCGAGATTGTGCGGGTCCTGCACGCCATCGAGCGCCAGCAGCAGGGGTGCGCTCGCGCTCTGCAGGGCCGCGAGCAACTCATCCTCGCTCCAGGGCGGCAGTGGTGTGATGTCGGCGGCAACACCCTGATGGGCGACGTCGCCCAGCAGCCGCTTCAGTGCGTGTACGTCGACGCGCTGCACCGGTCGATGGTGGCGGCGCGCCAGCTCGTCGATGGCGCGCACGCGCGGATCCTCGCGCTGCTGTGCAATGCGCACGTTGTGCACGCGTTCCGGATGCCGCTCGAGCATGATGCGCACCGTGTGCATGCCATAGATCGTCTCCGTGCCCTGTCGCACGCGGCTACGCCTCTTCCCCCAGCGCGAGGTCGACCAGGCCCTCGATGGGATTCACCGCGGTCACCACCACCCGCACGTGCGCGCCGGTGCGCAGCCGCCGTCCCGTGCGCCGGCCCCGCCAGGCATGACCGTCGTCCTCCATGACGTACTGATCATCCCGCAGGCTGTCGACGTGCAGCAGGCCGTCCACCGCGACGTCCAGGATCTGCACGAAGCAGCCAAAATCCACCACCGTGGTGATCAGCCCCTGGAAGGTCTGCCCGACGCGCTCCTTTAAATAGGTGCATTTGAGGAAGGCGGCGACGTAGCGGTCCGCCTCGTCGGCGCGCTTCTCCAGCCGCGAGGTGCTCTCACCCAGTGCGCTGAGCTGCGCCGTCGGGTAGCGCACGCCCGAGTCACCCTGCGCCCCGATCAGCGCCTTCAGGGTCCGGTGCACGACCAGGTCCGGGTAGCGGCGGATGGGTGAGGTGAAGTGCGCGTAGTGAGTGAGCGCCAGTCCGAAGTGGCCGATGTTGGTCGGCTGGTAAATCGCCTGTGGCAGCGCGCGCACGACGAGTGATTCGACGAACGCGCGCTCCGGGGCGTTCCCCACGCGACGGGCGATCGCCTGCAAATCCCGCGTGGTCACGGTCTTCGGTATGCGGGCATCTAGCCCCAAAGCGGTGAGAGTTGCCGCCAGCCTCTCGAGCTTCTCGTTCTCCGGCTGGCCGTGCACGCGGTACAGGGTCGGCATGTGCGCCTTCTCGAGCGCCTCGGCCACCGCGACGTTCGCCAGGATCATGCACTCCTCGATGAGCCGGTGCGCGTCGTTGCGTGCGCGCAGCTCGATGGCGCGCACCCGCTCGCTTGCGTCGATGACGAACTCGGCTTCCGCCGCGTCGAAGTCCAGCGCACCGCGGTGGCCGCGCGCCTTGTGGAGCGCGCGGTAGACATCGACCAGCACCATGAGTCGCTCGAGCAGCGGACCCAGCTGGGTGCGCGCCGCCGGCCGGCCCGCGAACAGCGCGTCGTGCGCGAGCGTGTAGGTGAGGCGCGCCGCCGAGCGCATGACCGCCGGATAGAAGCGTGCGCCTTTCAGGGCACCGCTGCGGCTGACCACCATGTCGGCGGCAAAGCACAGGCGATCGACCCGCGGTGCCAGCGAACACAGGTGATCCGACAGCGCGGTCGGCAGCATCGGCAGCACGCGGGTCGGGAAGTAGACCGAGGTGCCGCGTGCCTGCGCCTCGGCGTCGACCGCACTGCCGGGTCTCACGTAGTGACTCACGTCGGCGATCGCGACGATCAGGCGGAAGCCCCCGGGGTGCGGTTCCGCATACACCGCATCGTCGAAATCCCGCGCATCCTCGCCATCGATCGTGACGAGTGGAAGCTCGCGCAGATCCACACGCGCGTTCGCTTCGCGCGCATCGACCTGCTCACCGTGTGCCTGCGCCTCACGCAGCGCCGCGGCCGGAAACTCGTGCGGCAGGTCAAAGCGTGCGATCGCCGACTCGGTGGCGAGTTCGACCGGTCGATCCGGATCCAGACGTTTGCCGATCACCGCCTGGGCGGGAGAAGCGGAGCCGGCGTGACGCGTGATCCGGGCAATAACCCAATCGCCGCTGCGTGCGCCGTGCAGGTCCTGCGGCGCCACCGCACAGCGCAGCTGCAGGCGCCGATCCGCAGCGTTCACCCAGGCGCTGCGGCCCTGCACTTCCACGGTGCCGAGAAACGCGGTCACACCGCGCTCCAACACCTGCTGCACGGCGCCCGACCAGCGATCAGTTGCATCACGCGACACCTTCACGCGCAGCCGGTCCCCGTGCATCACGCCGCGCATTTCCGGCGGCGACAGGAACACGCTTTCTTTAAATCCCTCCACGCGCAGGAAGCCGTAGCCGGCGCGATTCGCGCTCACCGTGCCCTCGACGAGTGAGCCCGGCCTTACGCTGGAGTGCGATGGCACGGACGGTCCGGTGCGCACGCTCGCGCGCGCGCTGTGGCCTGCAGCCGCGGTTTGCCCAGCGCTCCTGGAATCAGGGCTGCGCGTCCTGCCACCGCGGCTCTGCGACGGTGCGCTGGCGCTGCGGTCGCGCCGTCCGAACTTTCCTCTACGCGCCTTCAATTGACAGCCCCCGAACCCGTGCGTACATTTCGCGGCCTTCCTCGCCTGCCCGGGTGGCGGAATTGGTAGACGCACTAGTTTCAGGTACTAGCGGGTAACACCGTGGAGGTTCGAGTCCTCTCCCGGGCACCAAGTCCTTAGTTTTCAATCTGATATTACTCTTTGTTCGAGTGATTTAGAGTCTGTTCCGGACTCAAACTAGGACACGAACTATAGATGATTCCGCAGCGGCAGATCGGTCAACGATCGAGCACCGACTGCGATTCGTGCTTATGAACTCGCGGCAGCGAATTCAGTTCTGGAAGCAGTGACTGTCCGCTCTGAGCGGTCAGCAGGCACATGCAGGGCATGGCGCCAAATGCTAGTTGCTGCCCGGTAGCCAACTGTCGGGCTAGGGCAATCGAGGCTCCGGCGGCATCCGGGAGAAGCAATGGCATGCGCGGGTCGACGGACGCCGCTCGTCCATAAGCTGTTAGCCAAAGAATTTCGTGTACGGGTCGTCGCCGATCGGCCGTAACCGTCATCAGATGGGCCGATATTCCTGCCTGTCGCTCGGAGCATTGACGGTCGGCTCCGACAGCGGAGTGCCCGCTCGAGAGCGTCCGTACTGATGCTTTCTCAGGCCGTGGGGCCATCGAGGAGCGCGGAGACGGGTACCTCGCGTGCCGCGAGGCGACTATCCGGTCTGTACGTCACGGGACTCGCGCCAGGCGCGCGGTGGTTGCCCCGCGTAGCGTTTGAAAACGCTGGTGAAGTGTGACTGGGTTTGGAACCCGACCGATAGCCCGACATCCACCAGTGACATGCCGGTTGAGACGAGCATCTCTTGAGCCCGTTCAATCCGGCGGCGCAAGAGGTATTCGTGAGGCCGAAAGCCCGTGGCAGCCCGGAACTGCGCTGCGAAATGCATGCGCGTGAGGCCGGCCGCCGAAGCGACATCGGCAAGGCTCACGGGCTCATCGAGGCGGGCCTCGACATAGTCGATGGCTCGCTTCAGCCGCCATGGCGCAAGTTTGTTCCCCCTCGATCGCTCGGAAGTGCCCACGCCACTCGCTGAAGCCAGGAGCCGTGCGACGATGGCCATGCTGATGCAGTCCGCATAGGTCTGTCCGAACGAGCCGTCAACCCGGTTGGCTTCAAGCAAAGCGCGCCCCAGCCAATCGACCACTATATCTTTGCTTGGAACCGCCTCCGAGCGAAGCGCCGGCGCGTGGTGGCCGGGCATGTCGCGGGCGCATTCGGCGATCAGAGTGTTGGGTACGTGCAGGTGCAGGACATCGTAAGGCCCGCGAAAGAGGCAGCGTGCCGGCACGGCGGGCTCGGTCACGTGGACCGTCCCAGGTGTGGTGACACCATCCTGCACGGTTCGGCCGGACAGCGAGAAGCGGATATTCATGGTCCGCAACACGATCTTCACGACGTGGCAGTCAGCGGCTGTTTCGGCGCCAAACTCAAGCGTCCGCTCGCTGCCGGCACGCCATCGCGTGGCGATGACCTTCGATGCTGATGAAGCCGTCGCGGAGCTCTGGCGCGGAACTCGCCACGCAGGCTCGTCGGCGACGATGTTTTCCGGATACATCGGGCTGCAATGCACTTCGGATACTGAAGTGCCTCGAGAGCCTGCGCGGGAATCGGAACAGTCCATCGGTCTCCTCGCTGATTCGCCATCCTACTTTCGCGGGTGGATCGATTCCTTGCGCTTGTGCTGAACAATCCTGAAAAAGCTCTGCAGGGCGTATGCGCATCAGAATCATGGCGCGCATTTCTCCAGCCTAGAACCCTATATGGAGTCGTGTACCAACTATCTCGAGGCGCGCGTCGACTCTCTGCAGCGCGGGGATGGCCTCGAAAAGGGGTGCTGCTTAGCTCTTTCGAGTTCGACCGTCGATGCGTTTCCACCCAAACAGACGAGCATCGAGCGACCAGGCTCCGGGCCCGAGTAGTGCAAGAGCGACACCGACCGTCCCCAACACGATGCTGGTCCACGGATCCCCAAGTGAGGAGACGGCCTTCCACAGCTCAACAACCGCCACCATTACTCCGACGACGGGCGTCCATAGACCCGCAACTAGCAGCACTCCGGCAACAGCGCGGAGTGCAGGTGGTATGGCGGCCAGGATCGGCGGCCCGCCACGAAGCGTCGTGACCGCGTCAACAATCAATGCGGTGCCAGCAACCATACGCATGAGAAGCAAGCCTGCGCCAGGCCATCCACGGGCGAACGTAGAGAATAACCGGCGCAATGCGGGCTCTGGTTGAGATGTCGGACCTCTAGATTAGGAAATTTTGCGATGCGCTCGGAAGCCCAAATAGGGGTGCGCGATCACCCTTTCGAGTGAATCAGAGTTCAATGATTCCACGCTTCAGGCCGATCAGGACAGCGTGTGTGCGGTCGCTCGCGCCCAATTTGGACAGGATGTTCTTCACTCGACCCTTTACGGTCTCTTCGGTGACGGAAAGCTGATGAGCTATCTGCTTGTTGCCATTCCCTGCCGCAATCAGCCGCAGTACCGAGATTTCCGCGGGGGATAGCGCTTCATCGGTCGCGTGCTCAGCAAGTTGATAAGAAATCTCAGGGGAGAGGGTCTTTTTCCCCGCATGCACCGCACGGATCGTGTCCAGGAGTTCCTTATACAACAGATTCTTGAGCAGATATCCGCGAGCTCCGGCTTTCATGGCGCGTAAAGCCTGGACGTCGCCCGCGTAGGTGGTCAGCACGATGATTCGGGCCTCGGGAAACTCGCCGCGAATCGCGCTTATCGCATCGATGCCGTTCATTTCCGGCATCTGCAAGTCCATCAGAGTGACGTCCGGACGCAGCGCGCGGAACTGCTGGATCGCTTCGCGCCCGTTCGAGGCTTCGCCAACCAAACGCATGTCCAGTTGACCGGCGATCAGTCCAGCGATCCCCTGGCGAAGGACGGGATGGTCATCGACCGCCAGAACCCGAATCAAGCTGGGGTCACTACTCACGCTTTGCTCACCATCCCTTTCCATGACAGCTTTTCAGACCACCAGGAGCGGCGTCGAGAGGGAAAAGTCGAGTAAGCCTTGGCGGCAGGTACGGTCAACTCAACCTCGGTACCCGAATTCACCTGACTCCAAACATTCAGGGCACCGCCCACAAGCCGGGCCCGCTCTCGCATGCCCCGCAAGCCCCAGTGTCCTGAGCGCTTTCGCACTTCCAGAGCCTTCGGATCGATGCCCTTGCCGTCATCCCGGACGCGTAAGCGAAGCTGTCGGTCGTCGTACCGAATTTCCACTTCTATCCGGTGCGCCTGTGCGTGGCGAAACGCGTTGCGCAGCGCCTCGCCTGCAACCCGATAAACCTCGTCCCGGAGGATTGGATGGAGGCTGCGCGGCTCGCCTTCGACGTCGACCTGAAACACGGCGGAACCGCGATTCGCTCCATCGGCCGCGAGTTCATCTCCGAGCGTGCGCACGGCCAGTGGTAGCTCGTCAGCGTCGACCTGGGAGGAGCGCAGCTGCTGTACAGCATCCCGGCCCTCGGTGATCGCCTCGGCGGCCTGCTCAATCACACTATCGAGCTTTTCTTTGGGAGGCCCCCCCGGGAGCAGGTTTGAGACCGCTTGAAAACGGAGTAAGACTCCTTGAAAACTCTGCAGCAGCGTGTCGTGAAGCTCGCGTGCGATCCGCGTTCTCTCCCCGAGTCTCTCTTCGAGCCGATATGAGAATTCGAGCTTAACTTGCCTCATACGCATGCGGTAGGCTGCAAGTCCTATAATTATTAGTAACGTTCCCACGATCCACCTGAACCACGAGGTGTTCCACCATGGCGGCAAGATTGTGATCCGCAAAATCACGCCTGGCTCGCTCCACGGTCCGCGAATCGTGGCTCCCTGTGCTCTGAATTGATAGGCGCCGGGTGGTAGCGTGGTATAGCTTGCAATTCTTTGATCGCTTCTCGCCTCGTGCCAGGTTGAATCGAGATTTTGAAGCATGTACCGGTATCGGTTGGTGCTCGGACTCTGGAAACTTAACGCGGAAAACTCTATCAAAAAGCTGTTATCCCTGTAGGGAAGGATCAGGTGATTGGTGCTTGCGATGGCGCGACCGATTGAGGCCTGTTCTGTGAGATCACCCCCCCTACGGGACAGCGCGAAACGCGTGAGTACGATCGGGGGCGAATAGCTGCTGTCGGAAACCAGTGCCGGATAAAACGCCGTCGCGCCTGGAAATCCTCCAAAAAACATTTCGCCGCTTCGACTCTTGAAGCACGCTCCCCAAGCAGTTAGATCAGTTCCAGGCAGACCATCGGCAACAGAGTAGTTTGTAAACGACCCGGTAGCCTTATCGAATTTGGAAATGCCCTGGGTTGTGCTAATCCACAAATGTCCCAGATCGTCCCCCAGAATACAGCTGACTGAATTGCTGGGCATTCCGTTGGCTTCGCGGTAGGAAGCGGTGGATCCGGTCTTCGGGTTGAATCGGAAGAGGCCGTTTACAGTTCCGAACCAGACTTCGTCGGGTCCAGCGACATGAAGCGACTTCACACGGTCGGCACCCGCTCTCGTCGAAGGGTAGTGATCTGACTTAAACACTAGGAAGCGCTCGGTCGCTGGATCAAAGCGCAGCAAATCGGAGGTGTCGTTGCCGAACCATAATCCGCCAGCGCTGTCCTCCGCGATCGACGCGATATCCGTGTGTGCTCTCGACTCCCACCGATAAATCCGAAAGGAATCGTTGATCGGGTCAAATCGGTTCAGGCCATCCCGTGTCGTGGCCCAAAGCACGCCGGCATGATCAATTAGAAGACGAACGACGACGTCATTGCTCAAGCTGGTCTTGTCGAGTCGATTGTGACGGTAGGCCTTTGTTTGTCGGGTTGCCGGATCGAGCCGGTACAGACCCTGGCCCGAGGTACCTGCCCAGACGTTGCCGGCTCTATCTTCGGCAATGGACAGTACGTCGGACGTAATTCCGTGTGGCGGAATTGCGAAGTGGGTGTATCGACCGGTCCTTCGATCGAGGCGCTTCAAAACACCCGTCGTGCCAATCCAGAGATTTCCCTTTTGGTCCTCATACAGGCAATTGACCAAGTTCTCGCCTAGAGTGTAAGTTGAGTTCGGATCGAAAGGCAGGCTCTTAAATGGCGGCTCTTGGGTTAGGAAAAAATTAGGTTCTGTCGCCCCCAGTCCCGTCCACACGTCACCTTCTCGGTCCAGATATAACGTGGTGATTCGGTCCTCCGCGAGGCTACTCAACTCGGCAGGACGGTTCCTATATCGAGTGAAATGCCGGCCGTCTCCCTCGAGCTTGAGGACGCCGTCCGAGAGTGTCCCGAACCACAACGTGCCGCTTCGATCCTCAACGATGCTTATGACGCCCGTCAACGGACCGCCAGGGCCCTGCTGCGTGTTAAAAGAGTAACGAACGAGCCGGTCATGGACTCGATCATAGACGGCGAGTCCGTTACCGGACGAGTACATGATCCAAAAGACACCGCGCGTGTCCTCATAGAAGGAGAACTCGCGTGGCTCACGCAACGGGATTCGTATCCGGACGCTTCCAGTTTTGGTGTCGAACTGTTCGAGTCCCTCGCCGTCCGCTACCCAGAGTGCGCCCGATCGGTCCAGACCCGTGGATTTCACTTCGTCGCTTAACAAACTGGAGGGACTGCTGGAATCGTGCAGATATGGGGTAATTCGCCCAGAGGACGGCTCGAGCGCAAACAGGCCGTCGTAAGTTGAGAGCCACAAAGTGCCCGAGTTGTCCTGACTAATATGCTTAACATTGACGTCAGGACGGTTTGGTTGTTTCAAGTCGACGCGATAGCGCGTAAACGTGTTCGTCGCTGGATCGAATTTGTCAAGTGAGTGTTCGCATCCGATCCAAAGGGCTCCCGCGCTGTCCTTAAAGAGAGCGGAGACCCATACGCCGCCTAGGCTGTTTGGATTGTCATCTTCGTGCTTGAAGACCTTGAAGTGATAGCCGTCATAGCGATCGAGGCCGTATTGCGTGCCAAACCAAATAAATCCCAGATCGTCTTGAACAATTTGACTCACTCGTGTTCCAGAAAGACCCAGGGTGCGACTGATGCGCGAGAAGCGGATATCGTGGCCGTCGCGAACTGTGATCTGGAGGGTTCCCCCGTCGACCGGAACTTGATGAATGGAAATCGACCGGGCAGTTGTGGAATCACTATTTGCGGACGCGACGCGCTGCAACTGCGGCGCAGTGCTGCACGCAGCGACTAGTAGGATTGCGCATGTGTATCGCTTAGATGGCCAAAGACCCGGGGAGCAGATCCGAGTCCGATCGGGAACTGTTCTAGGATCCTCTATTTCATCGCGATGGCAGTTGCCGCGTGGCGGGCCCGCTGCCATGAGCCAACGCTCGCGCGGGTTGGGGCAAGTGAGGCCGTCATCAGGGGTGCGCATATCCTGGCTTACTTTGCCGAAGGCTCGCGCCACTGCGGATTAGGCCGAGAAAACCAGCCGCATTTGCGTGGCAGGACATTACAGAATGCCGCGCTGGCTTTACGGAAATTCCGCGTGTGGTGGTCGGCCTCCGGGCTGGTGGAGGCTAGCATGCTCCTCAGCTGGTTTGCGACTCGCCGGATTGGCCGACGACCTGGAGCCGGCCCCCGCCCTATTCGACGGTGGTCGCGGCGTTAGTGCGACTCGAATGACAAAGCAGTTGTTATTTGGAGTCATCGTCAGCTTGAGGTAGTCCGCGATCACCTGCAGCTTGTGGATGACGACTATTTCAAGTCTTTGACGAGATTGCGCCAGGCATCGATCTGCAAGTCCCGCTGCGCCTCTACTCCGAACATTCTGGTGGCACGCCGCAGCGGCTACCGACGGCTCGAGGTTCGCCCGCATGCTGGTGCCGGCACCGCCGCTCTACGACATGGGCGAGCGTCGCGTGCAACGTGCGTGGGGGTACCGATTGGTGGGTACCGAAGCTCACTGAGCATGATTTGAAACTCAGCGTCCCGAAGCAGCGCAGCTTGGGATTCCACCGGTGTGCACCGTCGCCAGATCCCAAGGCGCTCTAGTGGGCGTAGAAGGATGCGCCATGACCGACGGATCGAATCCGTGTCCCGTCTCCAAGCACCATGTAGCTGCAAGCTTGGTGCACTCCTGAGAAGTGACTCTAAGAGGCCCGTTTCCTTTGCAGACTCGAGCTGAGGAGGCTCGGACAAGCGACCAGGCGTAGGCATATTTTTATGCTCCACCGCCTTCAACCGCGGGATAATTCAGTTCCAGCGTGACCCCTGACGGGTCGTGCAGAAAGACCTGTTGCAGACCGAGCTCGGGTACACTTCGCTCCACATAATCGACCCGATGAACTTGGCAGCGCGCGCGCATGTGCGGCCAGTCGTTCACCAGGAATGCGATGTGCTCGAACGAACCGGTGTTACTTCGCGGCTTGCTAGAGCCAATGCCCCAGTAGCCTTCGAAACTCTTTGGATCATCCGGGCCGACGCCGATGATGTGCACGATCGCAGACGTGGATTGATCCTCCTGCTGATATAGCCATAGGCCGGGAAAAGGAAACGGCGGACGATAGCCGACACGAAGTCCCATTACCTCCGTGTAGAAACGCCGCGACGCCTCAAGGTCGGCGGTGCGGATTGCATAGTGGGCAAGCCTGATAATCGTCACTGTTCCTCCATGGAGCCGAACGTGCTCCTTGGGCCTATGTGGGAAGAGCGCGCCTACTGCATCGAGCTGCGCGTTCGCCTTACCGTGTCGACCGTGGTCGCTGATGCGCCATTGCCCCAGCTCGTCCGATTGAAAGTTGACTCGAACTTCCCTGGCGATGTTAGAAGGCGCTCCTGATCACGCCTCCGTCCACGCGCAGCGCCGCACCGGTGGTGGCTGAGGCCAGCGGGCTGGCGATGTAGGCCACCAGAGAGGCGACCTCCTCCGGGTCAGCGAACCGCTTGATAAGCGAGCTGGGTCGCACCTTCTCGAAGAACTCCCTCTCGAAGGCGGCAAACGACATCCCCCTCGCTTTGGCCAGAGTGTCAACGAACTCGCCCACACCGCGCGATTTCGTGGGACCTGGCAGGATGCTGTTGACGGTTATGGCCGTGCCAGCGAGTGCCTCCGCCAGCCCGCGAGATATCGCCAGCTGTGCAGTCTTGGTCACGCCATAGTGGATCATCTCGCTCGGGATCTGAACGCCGCTTTCGCTCGAGATGAAGATGAT
>JBGPKC010000002.1:0-105862 GCA_041485725.1 Steroidobacteraceae bacterium | reverse complement strand
GTGATTTCTGCCCTAGGCGGGCCGACTCACGTACCCGGATTGGTACACTCGTTCATGAGCCGTCAGCGCCCAGATCGTGCGTGCCATCTTGTTCGCCATCGCGACGACGACCACATTCTTTGGCCGACGCTTCACTAATTCACTCAACCACTCGGGCGGTGACTTACTGTGAGTCAATACCGATCGAGCGCCGTGGATCAGCAGCGTGCGAAGATATTTATCGCCGCGCTTGCTGATACCGAGTAATCGCACTCGACCGCCGGTACCGCTCTGCCGCGGCACCAACCCGAGCCAGGCCGCAAACTCGCGGGCCGACTTAAATGCCCTTGCATCGCCCATCGTCGCTACCGCCGCCGTCGCGCTCAGCAGTCCCACGCCGGGGATCGCCGCAATGCGCTGTGTCGCCGAGTCCTCCTGCTGCCATTGGCGTAATCGCCGCTCGATCTGGCTAATCGGCTCATCGAGCTCGCTCACTCGCGCGTACTGCTCGCGCAAAGTCGCGATCACGATCGCCGGTAACCGATCGGACAATCGCCCCAAAGCCCCCGGGATGTCTCGCTTGATACCGGCTCGGCCCTGCGGCATCACCTCACCGTACTCTGTCAGTAACCCCCTCAGACCGTTGATCTGCGCGGTGCGAAACTTCACCAGCTGCATGCGCATCCGATGCAGCGCCAGCACTGCTTGCTGCGCTTCGCTCTTGACCGCCACCGCTTTGATCCCTGGCTGCTGTACCGCCGTCCAGATCGCGCGCGCATCCGCGACATCGTTCTTGTTCCCACCTACAAACGGCTTGACCATCCGCCCGGACAGCAATCGGACTTCGTGGCCAAGCTTCTGCAGCGCGCGCGCCCAGTGCTGCGATCCGCCGCACGCTTCCATGCCGATCAAACAACTCCCCCGGTTGGCAAAATGCTCCAAAAACTTCTCCCGCTTAAGCTGCAGCGCCACAATCTCGCCCGTCTGCGGCTCCACCCACTGCAGCTGAAACACCCGCTTTGCGATATCTACTCCAACCACGATACGATTCATGTCGGACCCTCCGGTCGCCTGTGAAGACTGAACACCTTCCACCTCTGGCACTTTGATGCCGTCGGCCCGGAGGGTCCACTCGCCTCACAAACTCACCCGCTCACTTCACTCTTGAAGTCGGAGGCGTCCATACCATTTCTCCCAGGGCTTCGTGCGCGCCACCCCTTGCGTGAGCGGGCCCGACCACGGGGCGATGGGTGTGCACTATCTTCTGGTGGACCGTCTCAACAACGGCGTATTGAACGCGACGCAGCCGGAAGCGCTGATCTACGAGCCGATGGCGAGCGGCGCGCTGCGCCTGGTCGGCGTCGAGTACATCGTGCTCGCGAGCATCTGGCAGAGCCAGAACCCGGCCGGAGGTACCCCGGCGCTGGATGGGAATCTGATGAACTACGTCGCTGCACCCAACCGCTACGGCCTGCCAGCGTTTTACGAGTTACACATCTGGGCGTGGGAGGACAACCCATGGGAAGCTTCGCTGACTGGAACACGCACGTCACCTGCGATAAGCAACCAGTGAGTTGAGTTCACCCGGTCGGCTCTCTGGCAGCGCTCGCCGCAATGTTCTCGCGGGTGCGGTCAGTTCCGCAGGAGGCAACCTCGTGCCACGCTATCAAAAAGGCTGCTGGCGGCGGGTTCGCCTGAGCTCGAAAACGGTGTCCGTCGATACCGAGGGCACGCGTGGAATGGTCACCTGCCCGCGTAGGTTAAGGCGATTGTGTTTATGACCCGACTCACGCCGGTCGCTTCGTGGGTGGCCGATTCGGCGGTGTCGCGCTGCAAGTCCGTGGCGACCTGACCGGTCAGGTACACGGCACCATCCAGAGTCTGCACGTAGACCTGATTTGGCGGCCCCAGTGCCGGATGTTGATTCAACAGTGCCCGTACCTCGGCCGTGATCCTCGCGTCGCCGGGGCATCCGACACATCCGGGAAGAATGCCCGTAAGGATGATGACGAAGGCCAAAACGTACAGTGGTTTAGACCCTCTCATTTGATCCGCGTTCGCGCTCACCTGAGGACGAGATTACTCTAGATGCCTGGGAAGCCGAATTGTTCCGCCCTGAGTCCCTGAGGAGAGGAATATGATTTCCGAGGACGCCTTTGCCAGCGAACGTTTGTTGAGCATTGCGGTCATCGGTCTCATGCTGATGGCCTGCACGTCGTTGCAGGTGGGCAGCGATTTCGACCGCACCAGCAGCTTCGCCGGTTACCACACCTTTTCGTGGATGCCACGCGAGCAGTATGGCACTCGCAACCCGCTTGTGGTCCAACGCACGCGCGACGCAATTCAAGGGGAGCTGACGCGCAAGGGGTTCAGCTACGTGCCTGACGCGGCAGCGGCGGACTTCGTCGTTGACTTCACAGTCGGAGCGCACGAACGTACGGATGTTCGATCGTATCCGGCTCCCTATGGCGGGCCGTGGTACCCGGGGTACGCCCGGTGGTGGGGCTATCCGTACTGGGGCAACGAGGTCGACGTGCGGCAGTACCGTGAGGGCACCCTGGCGATCGATATATTCGACGCCCACACCAACAAGCCGGTGTGGCATGGGTGGGCGAAGAAGGAGCTGACGCGCTCGGATATCGAGCGTTCGGAGGGTCCGATTCGGACGGCCGTGGCAGCAGTTCTCGAGAAGTTCCCACCGAGATGAACTTGGCTCGTCGCCGCTGACGCATTGTCGTATATAGGGGGGTCATGGCTGGAACGCACAGCTATTGGCTGATCCTGCTGGCGGTCATCGTGGCCACGATGGCGTCGTTCGTCGGGCTCGATCTCGCCGCCCGAATCGCGCGCGTCCGGCACCACGGGATGGTGCCGCTCTCGGGGGTCGCCGGGGCGCTCTCCATCGGCCTCGGCATCTGGAGCATGCATTTCATCGGCATGCTCGGGTTCCATCTGCCGATCGCGGTGTCCTACGACATCAGGATCACGCTGTTGTCGCTGGCGCTTGCCATTGCCGGCTGTGGAGCGTCGCTCGTTCTGGTGAGCAGTGGTCCGCTGGGCACGGGCAAGTTGCTCGGGGGCGGTACGCTCATCGGCCTCGCCATCGTGACCATGCATTACACCGGAATGGCGGCAATGAAAATCGTCCCGCCAATCCGCTATGACCCCTGGCTCGTGGCCCTGTCGGTTCTCATCGCCGTGGCCGCCTCGGTACTTGCCCTGTGGAGCGCGTATACGCTGCGTTTCGATAATTTTTTGTCGGCCTTCTGGAAGCGGGCGGGCAGCGCGATGATCCAGGGCAGCGCGATATACGGAATGCACTACACGGGTATGGCCGCCGCCGCGTTTGCTCCCGGCAGCCGCAGCACTGTCTATCCGCGGCAGCAATTCGACCCCACGGCTCTTGCCCTGATCCTGGGCACCGCATCGCTGGCATTCCTGCTGGCAATCCTGCTAATCTCCGCCTACGAAAAGCTGCGCGCAGCCCGGTTAGAACCGCATGTCGAGAAGTTGGGACGCGCCGTTGAGCACGCATCCGGGGAAATTCGCGACCTGTCGAAGCGACTGGTTGAGTTGCAGGACGCTGAAAGGCGCCGGCTCGCGACCGAGCTGCACGACATCGTCGGTCAGAACCTGTCCGCTTTGGTCACCGAGGTGGCCCTGATCCGCAGCCGCTTGCCGGCCGCGCTGGAACCCGACTTGCGCAAGAGCCTCGCGGATGCGACGCTCCTGGCGAAGCAGAGTGTGGAAGCGGTGCGCAAGGTCATGGCGCAATTACGCCCGCCGGGCCTCGACGAGCTGGGGCTGCCCGCGGCCTTGCGTTGGCACGCGAGCGCGTTTGAATCTCGAACTGGCATAGCCGCGAAGGTCGACGCCGACGAGTCACTTCCCAGGCCCTCGGCGGCCCTCGAGGACGCGGTGCTGCGGATCTACCTGGAAGCGCTCACGAACGTCGCGAAGCACGCCTCAGCCCGTGCAGTGGTGGTGAAGCTTGAACTGCGCAATGGGCACATCAGGCTCAGCATCGCCGACGACGGACGCGGGTTCGAGGTGCAGGCTCGCGGGCGCGGCGAGAGCGCACGCTGGGGACTCGCAATCATGCAGGAACGCGCCGCAGCGGTCGGCGGGGAGCTGCACATCCGCTCGGCACCGGGCGCGGGAACCCTTATCGAGTTTTCCATCTCTGAGGACAAATGGTCATAACTGTCCTGTTGGCTGACGATCACGGCGTGCTGCGTGACGGTGTGCGCCGTCTGCTGGAGGCAAATAACGACATCCGGGTCGCCGCCGTGGCGAACAACGGGTGTGAGGCGCTGGCAAAGGCTACTGACGTCAGGCCCGACGTGACACTCCTTGATATCTCGATGCCGGGGCTCAGTGGCATCGAGGCGACGCGCGCGATCACCGCCAGAGTGCCCAGCACTGCGGTCGTGATCCTTTCGATGCACTCCTCGACGGAGCTGGTCCGGGAAGCGTTTGGCGCCGGTGCGCGCGGCTATCTTCTCAAGGAGTCTGCCGGCGAAGAAGTCGTCAAGGCGGTGCGCGCCGCGGCCGCGGGGAGGCGCTTCCTCGGGGCGGGGATCGCTGATCTGCTCATTGAGGGCTGCATGCATGGGCGGGTCGCCACCGCTGCACACCTCACGGCGCGCGAGCGCGATGTGCTGCGGCTGGTCGTCGAAGGCAACAGCAACGTCGAGAGCGCCGCGGCGCTGGGCCTGTCTCCCCGCTCAGTGGAGACGTACCGCCTGAGGCTCATGCAGAAGCTGGGTCTCAGCGATCTGCCGTCGCTGGTCAAATTCGCCATCCGGCACGGCATCACCACACTCGAATAGCCGAAAGCGCACGGGCATCGTAGAAGCCCGATACCCCAAGCGGGTTTGTCCGATAGCGCGTTCATTGCCGGACCCCTACCATCCCCGTGTGCGGCTCCGACTGACGTCGGGAGAGCACTCACAATGCTCGAGTAGGTTTCCCCATCAGTGCGCATGTTGTCCCGGCAGATTCTGACTGAGCTGCAGGATAGAGTCGCTGTCACTCGTCCCGCACAGCAGTGGGCATGGAACGTCGGACCTCCAAGAAGTTCACCCTTACCAATCCGCCGATCAGGACACTGATCGCAGACAATCATGCAGTTCTGGTGGACGCCATGCAGGTCCTGCTCAGCTCGCTCGGCGACGTGGAAGTGGTGGGTTGTGCGGTCGACGATGTCGAGGCGGTCGATCTCGCCGTCAAACTGCGGCCCGACGTCGCCATCATTGCCCTCAACGTGCTCGGGATGAACGGGATCGAAACGACCCGCCAGATCCGCAAGCTCGCTCCGGCGACCCGCGTCCTGATTCTATCCGCGCGTGCGGGCCCCGAGCCTGTCTATAAAGCGTTTCAGGCAGGTGCCGACGGCTATGTGGTCAAGGACGCCCGCGCGGCCGAGGTGATCGACGCTTTGCGCCGCATCAGCCAGGGCAGGCGCTACATGAGCGAGGCGGTCTCCAACCTGGTGATCGGCGACATCGCAGCGGAACGTGGTGCTGCTCGCGACCCGCTCAGCCAACTCACCGATCGCGAGCGCGACGTACTGCGCTTGACCGCCGAAGGGAAGTCGAGCGCCGCCTCGGCGAAGCTTCTCGGGCTTTCTCCGAAGACGGTCGAGTCCTATCGCAGCCGCATCATGCGCAAACTGGAAATCCACGACATTACCGGCCTCGTGAAGTTCGCCATTCGCCACGGCATTGCTTCTCTGGACCCGTGAGAGACGGCGCGCACTATTTTGAACAGTTGGCTCTAAGCGAGTCGCCCGATGCGCTGATCCTGATGACTGCGGAGGGAAGGATCGTGCATTGGAGCAGGGGCGCTGAAGCCATTTTCGGCTACGGGCGCGCGCAGGTGCTGGGGCACACGATCGGCGAGCTGCTCATTCCCGCGGACCGGATCGCAGAGGAAGCGCAGTTTCTGAAAGAAACCCTGGAGAAGGGTTTCGCTACCTTCGAGGCGGTGCGGCGCCGGCAAAACGGCGCGCTGCTTTACGTCGCTGTATCCAGCAGGGTGGTGCGCGAGCGGGCGGGCACCATGGCATTCATCCTGCATACAGAAAAGGATGTCACGCAGCTGAAGGTGCAACGCGACGCAAAACTTGTGGAGGCCCGCCACCGCGACCTGCTCGAGTCCACGCCGGATGCGATTGTGATGGTCAATCCAAGCGGACACATCGTGTTCGTGAATGGCCACGCCGAGGCGCTCTTTGGGTACGAGCGCGGCGAGTTACGAGGCATGACGATGGAGCTGCTGTTGCCCGAGCGCTTCCGCGGCGCTCACGTCAGTCATCGCGCCGGTTATTTCGACAGGCCGACGACTCGAACGATGGGCGTGGGTCCGGTGCTCTACGGCCTGCGCAAGAACGGCAGTGAATTCCCCGTCGACATCAGTCTCAGTCCACTCGCACTCGATGAGAGCGCGCTCGTGATGAGTGCGATCCGCGACAGCACCGAGCGCAAGCGCATCGAACAGACCCTGCATGAACAGAATGTAGGGCTGGCGAGGGCCACACAGGCCAGGGACCGGTTCCTGGCCACGATGAGCCACGAGTTGCGCACGCCACTCGATGCCATTATCGGTGTTACGGGGACCCTGCTGATGCAGCTCCCAGGCCCTCTGACTTCGGAACAGGAGAAGCAGCTGCAAACCGTGCGGGCCGGCGCCAGGCATTTGCTGGCACTCATCAACGATCTGCTCGATCTGGCCAAAATCGACGCCGGAACAATCGAGTTGCGGCTGGACCCGACCGAGTGCCGGGAAGTCGTCGAGGAGATTGCGAGCTCGCTGCGTCCTGTGGCGGAAGGCAGGGGCCTGCAATTGCGTGTTGCCTTGCCGGAGGAGGACGTCGTGCTGCGCACCGATCGGCGCATGCTGAGCCAGATCGTGCTCAATCTGGTGAATAACGCCATCAAGTTCACCGAGCGCGGCACGGTGCTGGTTTTTGTGCGCCGGGACTCGGCGGGTGACAAGAACGCGGTAGAGATCGGCGTGCGTGACACCGGATCAGGTATCCGCCCGGAAGATCAGGCGAAGTTGTTCGCCGCCTTGGAAGGACCGGCCCTGGGCCTGCATCTCAGTCAAAAGCTCGCGGAAGTTCTGGGCGGCCGCATCGAATGCCGCAGTAAGTACGGTGTGGGTAGCACGTTCACGCTACGCATAGCGGAACGTTAGTCCGATAAAAGGAGCGGCCTCAGAGGCGGGGGCGGTGACTTCGGGCTGCTGAGCGGGGTCTGAAACCGTTGCCATCCCTGGCATTGTCTACATCCTTGATCGCGCTGCCCTCCTGGCAGCGCAGACACGCTCACAGCCTTCGGATCACATCTCGTCCTCCGCCTCGAGGCCGTTAAAAACGCGTCAGACCGTGTGGGGGGTCATCGCGGACGACGCGAATTGAGTTGCCCGTCTGTTCTCGTGCATTGCCTGCTTGGCGCCCGTGAGCAGTTCGTCGATGCCTACGGGACGCCGTGAATTGAAGTGCGCGACTCCTACGCTCAGCGACAGCCCCGGAAGATCGCTGCTTCGCGTTTGCGGCCTCCGGGCGCGCAGCAGGATCGCGCTGCGCGAGGCGTATTCCGGACTCGTCGTCAGGGCGGCGAACTGCGCGCCGCTCAGCCGTCTGCATAAAGCCACGCCAGTTGCACAAACCGGTGAGCTCGTCCGTGAGCGCCACACAGCGCAATGCCTGCACCAGGTTCAGCAACGCCTTCAGCTGCAGCGAGACTCGCTGTCCCTTGGTCAGTCCCTGAAAGCGCAGCAGCTCCGACAACAGGCGCCTGATGCGCGCATCGTCACCTTGCATGGCGGCAGCGCGCAGCTGGCCGGCGAGTTCCGCATTGCGGGCGCGGAGTGCGCCTTGTTCGGCGGACCGCGAGACCAATGCAGCTTCCATCACGGGTGTTCCTCACCAGCAGCCCGACAACCTGAGGCGTGAGCATAATGGCTTAGCACCGGGTGGTGTGACGGCCCCGGCCCCGGGTCGGCGTCGGCTGACAACTGATTGTCGCGTAGGGGGCGTCCTACATCCGGCCATCTCGTCACACGCAAGAGCGTGTGTCCCAGTGCGCCACCGTTTGGCATTTCCGCCAAGGCCTCGCGCGCTTCTCCGACAGGCGTTGCATGGCAGGTTCGACATACTGAAAGCGATGGGGATGGTCACTACGGCCTTACCGGCAGATCAAGGAGAGAGTCTATGATTGCAACTCTGCTAGCCCGCTCCCCCCACCCAGTGCACGTATTACCACCCCTTCCCTATGCAAACGACGCACTCGAGCCGGTGATTTCCGCCGAGACGCTCTCGTTCCATTACGGCAGGCATCACAAGGACTATGTTGTCAAACTCAATCAGCTGGTGGAGGGCACGCGCTTTGCGGGTCTTTCTCTTGATAGCCTGATCGTGCGCACGGCGGGGAAAGCGGAGCACGCGGCAATCTTTCACAATGCGGCTCAGGCGTGGAATCACGCGTTCTACTGGCACAGCCTCACGCCGAAAACCGGCACAGGCATTCCGACCGCTCTCAACGACAAGATCCGAGCCTCATTCGGCACTCTGGACACACTCAAGGAACACCTCGCGAAGGCGGCGATCGAGCAGTTTGGATCAGGCTGGGCGTGGCTCGTCCTCGATGGCTCGGACCTGCGGGTCATCAACACCGGCAACAGCGATAACCCGCTGCCGAAACCCCTCAAACCTCTGCTGACGATCGACGTTTGGGAACACGCCTACTATCTCGACTATCAGAACCGGCGCACGGACTACGTGCATGCGGTTCTGGACCAGCTGATCAACTGGGAGTTTGCCGCGGAAAATCTAGCCTGAGGGGACGGAGCAGTGGCATGTGCGCCGTTGCCCTCGCGCTGTGTAGCCCAAATCCTACATTTCTTCAGTCGCCCTCCCGACCGACGGCTATCCCGGTGCGGTGGATAGTCGAGTGCGCTGTCAAACGCTGCTCCGGTCGCCGCAGTTTGGCGGCGCGAGTCCATCCCAGAATAACCAGCGAGGCTGCCATGCTTCACTACGCAGCAGTGTTTTTCATTATCGCGATCGTCGCGGCCATTTTTGGCTTTGGCGGGATCGCCGCCGGTGCCGCCGGAATTGCCAAGGTGCTGTTCGTGCTGTTCCTGATCGGTGCGGTGATCGCACTGGTTCTGGGTCGGCCGTGGGCCTAGGCTCAACGCTCAACTAAAAGGAGGCACCACATGGAAACTACAGCCAATGATCTCGACCGCGAGCTTCGTCACGATGGCAAGACCGACAAGGGCGCTGCGCGCGACGCGGCCCGCCAGGCGGGCGTGGCAGCCAATCAGGAGGTGCGCAAACTGATTGCCGACGTCGAGGATCTGGTTCGGCGCGTGGGGAACGCTGCAGACCCTGAGCTGGCCCGCCTGCGAGCCAAGGTCGAAAGCACGGTCGCTACGACCAAGAAAGCGATCTCCGACGGTACGGATCAGGTGCAACGCCAGGCCAAAGAAGCGCTCGAGGCGGGTGACCGTTACGTGCGTGATCAGCCGTGGGAAGCGATCGGCATTGCCGCGGTGGCGGGACTCGCCATCGGTTTCCTGGTCGGCCGCCGCTAACTCGAGGAGCTCTCGAGCATGTCGCGTGCCGAGCGGCCGTCCTGAGCCCGCGGGTCCGAGGACTGCCGGCAAGTCTCTCAGTCGCGTGCGCAAGCCTCAGCCGTAGGGCGCAGGCGCATCGGCAGTACCAGCGCGAGGAAACCGAGCGCTGGGAAGGCGAGGGCGGTGCTGCGCCCTGAGTGGGACGACACGCCCGCGCCGAGGTGCCTGGAGCTTCCCTGGGGAGCGATCGCGGTATCATGGGTTCAGCGTGGAGCATCGCCTGCGACTTCGTGTTGCGGCACCGGCTCCCATTGAGTTTTAGGGACGTGACTCGGTCATCGACCATGAATTCAGCCCCCGCACGCCAGATGATGCTGGTCGCGTTACTGCTGGCGACCGTGCTCGGACTGTTCGTCGCTGCCGAGCTCGGACAACGCAAGCTGGTAGAAGTCAGGCGGCAGGTCGAAATGGGCGCGCAGCAGGATCGCGCGCTGGCGGAGGTTCTGCAGCTGCTGAGCCAGGCCGAGAGCAGTCAACGCGGCTCCATACTGCTGGGCGATGCCGGATACCTTGAGCCCTACCAGGAAGCCGTCGGCAGAATCCCTCAGGCGCTGAGTCAGCTGGACCAGGCGTTCGCGACCGCCGACGGGGCGGTACGCGCGGACGTTGAGCTGGTCGAGAGGCTGAGCAAGGCAAAGTTGGTCGAGATGGCGGAGACGCTGAAGCTCTACCGCGAGCACGGGCCGAGTGCAGCCCTTGACCTGATTCGCACTGATATCGGCAAGTGGACCATGACGCAGCTCTCGCAGCGGGTGCGGAACATCCAGGCACAGGAGATGGACAACATCCTTGCCGCGAGCCGTTCGTGGCGAATCGACCGGTGGATAAACCTGGCGATCACCAGTACCGCGCTGGTGGCCAGTGTGTTCCTGGTGCTGCTGCTGTGCCGTCTGGTCGTCAGTTACATACGTTCCAAAGAGCGCGAGACCGAGGATCTCGCCGAGCGCGGCACCGAGCTGGAGCTGCTGGTGAAGCGCCGCACCGAGGAACTGTCGCAACTCTCGACGCATCTTCAGTCGCTGGCCGAGCAGGAACGGTCGGCTCTGTCACGCGAACTGCACGATGAGCTCGGGGGGCTGCTGGTCGCTGCCCGGATGGACGTCTCCTGGCTCGAGGATCGCGTGGCCACCAGCGATGCGGAAGTACAAGCGCATTTCAAGCGCGTGCATGAGGCCTTGCAGGCCGGGGTCGATGTCAAGCGTCGGGTCGTTGAAAATCTGCGCCCGACCCTGCTCGACAACCTCGGGCTCTTTCCGGCCTTACGCTGGCAGGTAGCCGATACCTGCGGACGCGCGGGACTGAAGTGCACCGAGCGCTATCCCCCGGAGGAGCTCAGCCTGACTCCGGAGGCGTCGATTGCCATATTTCGAATCGTGCAGGAGGCGCTGACCAACATTCTCAAGCATGCACAGGCGCGCAACGTCGAGATTTCCATCGAGTCGCGGCACCAATCGTTGATCGTCCGCGTCCGGGACGATGGTGTCGGACTGCCGCTCGAACGGCTGCAGGCGCTCAGATCGCACGGCCTGGCGGCGATGCGGCATCGTGCCGTAGGGCTCGGAGGTCTGTGGCACGTGCTTCGCACCACGGGTGGCGGCACGGAGATCGAGGTCCGCCTGCCTCTGGAAAAAATCCTCGTGACGACTTCAGCCGTCACTTCAGCCCAGGGGGCAACCGCCGCGGCGGGTTAGGCGCCGCCGATGGCGCGTTCCTTGGCAAAGCCACGCAGCAGCGATGGCAGACGGAAGTAGTCGCGGGATTTGTCCAAAAACGCTTCGACGCCGAATGACTCGGCCTCATATCGATATTCTGGCAGGCCGAAGTTGGTCAGAATTACCACCTTCGGTCGATGACCGCCGCGGGGGAGCGAGCGCAACACGCCGAAGCCTGAGCCGATGCGCAGGTGCAGGTCCAGTATCAGCACGTCGGGCCGTGAGCCCGCTACGCTTCCGAGCGCACCGGCTTCCGTATCGACGGTCTCGATCAGATCCACGTCCGGCAGGCGTCGGATCAGCTCTGCCAGCCTCGCGGCCAGCAATGACGAGTCCTCCGCAAGCAAGACCCGCAAAGAGGGGTTATTGGGCATAGTCGCTGCGAGCGGGACGATCCAGCGTAAGCGATCGGACGCCGGGCACCCGGTCATGGCGCCTAGGGTAAGCAACCGGCGCGCCGGCTGCTGCCGGCGCGCACCTTTGCCGCATGTCAGCGATCGCCCACGGGAGCGGCTCGCCTACTGGACCAGGCCGTTGCGCAGCGCGTACGTCGTCAGGTCCGCATTGGTGTCGAGATTCATTTTCTCGAGGACCCGCGCCCGGTAGGTGCTGACGGTCTTGACGCTTATGAAAAGCTCCTGGGCTATCTCCGAAACGCTGCGTCCCACGGCAAGCTTGCAGAGAATCTGGAACTCGCGCTGTGAAAGTGCAGCGTGCAAGGGCTGATCGGTCGGCTCATCGAGGGCGCTGACGAGCATTTCGCTCAGTGTGGCGCTTACGAAACGACGCCCGGCGAGTACGGTATGAACAGCCCGCATGAATTCCTCGGGCGCCTGGTCCTTGGCGAGATAACCAAACGCGCCGGCCCGCAGGACGTTGATTGCATATTGTTTCTCGGAAAAGCCACTCATCACGAGAACGCGAGTATTGGGGTGGCCCGAGCGAATATGCCGCAGGATATCGATGCCACTGCGATCCGGCATATTGATGTCGAGGATGACGAGGTCCCATTGACCGTTGCGCAGCTCCTGCAGCGTTTCCTCGCCGCTGCCCGTCTCCGCAATCGGGTCGATCGAACGGTCCTGCTCCAGATAATGGCGGAGCCCAGTCCGCAGCATCGCGTGATCGTCAGCAATAAGTACGCTTGGCATTCAGCCTCCCGTTGGCATCGGTGCCAGGCCCGAATGTCGGCCATCTGTGACCGTCACAGTATCCGCTCCCCTCACGCCCGCACCGTACGCCAGTTCCCTGATCGTCTGTAGGCGAAATCTTACAAAGTCCTACGGGCCCGGGTCCAGACTTCATGGTCAAGTTCAAGCTCAAGAATTGCGGCCGGGTAAGGCTAGTAGGGAAGTGACTACGCCGGCTGAGGGCTTGCGGAGACGGCGGCTCTCCAGTGCGGCGTGCCACGATTTCGGCGTCGCAGCTGAGGACAACTGTCGAAGGAGGCCCCTGTGGATACGAAACGCATTATTGCCTGTGTGCTGGCGGCATCCCTGTTGGCGCCGGTCATTGGCCTGGCGCAGGATTCGGACACCGACAGATCGCACCCGGCGCAGTTTGTAAAGGACTCGGCCATTACGGCAGCCATCAAGACCAGGCTGGCCGCCGACCATCCCGCCAGTCTCGGGCGCCTGAAGGTGGACACCGATAAGGATGGCGTCGTGTGGCTGAGTGGCACGGCCAGGACCCGGCAGGAGGCTGACAGAGCAGTCGAAATCGCCCGCGGCACCGACGGCGTGGTCCGGGTAAAGAACGATATCGTCGTCCGGCCGGACAAGTAACAGTCAACCCGCTTCAAGCGGCGGCGCGCGGGATTGTTTCATCGTCCCGCGTGCCGCGGCTTGCGGATCGCCGGCCCTGACGCGCTCACCGCCGGGCCGGCGAACCTGCGGTTGCCGCGTTACTGCGACTGCGGGAGCTTCGTCACTTTCGCACCCTCGAGGGACACGTCGGCGATCAGTCCTTTTTCACCGAACACAAATGCCACGACCGGTTTGCGCAGCGTCTCGCTGTCGTATTGAGCGCCCGCGCCCTTGACGACCGCAACGCCGGCATCAATGCCGACCGTCCAGTCCTTGCTGTTCATGAACTTCTCGAGTGCGGCATCCGTCATGAACAGAATGACCTCGCTGCGGCGTGCGACACCCAGGGTCGCGCCCGCGGATGCCCCGGTTAGCTTGTAGTAACCGACTGTCTTGCCGTGCACCTGCAGGGCTCCCTCGCCATACTCGCCGCCGACACCTGCGCCGGCCTTGGTGACGCTCGGGAACACCAGCATCGCGGAGGCTTTGTTGGCGAGCTCGCGATGGTTTGGACCCTGCGCATAGAAGCGGCTGAGCGCAGCTTCGACGCGCGCATTTATCTCCGGGGTGCTCGCGGCCACGGCCAGCGCGCTGAACGCGAAGGCAATGGCTGCCACAGCCCCTGTCAACACAAGTGAGTTGCGATTCATAGATGTAGATCTCCACCATGATGAAGGCCGCAACACTGTGCGCAGCTTCCTTCATGCACAGCAGCCGGAGGATGGGTCCAGCCGCTGTCGGACCGGACCTACAGTTGCCATGGCGTGCGTCAGATAGCCGCGGCTGACAGGCCTGCTACTGTACGTGGCGGAGGGCGGCGTGGCCGCGGGCTCCGGTGTTCTTGGCCAGTCGGGATGTTTGATGCCGCGTTGCGCAGCTCTTCGAGGTGCGCGCGCGCCTGGAGAGCGTGCGCGGCAGCGGTCAGTCAAGGAGGATTTCGCGCTACGGTAACTATGCCTTGCACGCGAAGCTCATGGTATTCGACCGCAGCAGCCTGTATGTCGGCTCAATGAATTTCGACCAGCGCTCGATCCGGCTCAACACCGAAGTCGGGTTGGTCATCCAGAGCCCTGAACTTGCCCAGCAGACGGCCAGCCGCTTTGAAGCGATGACCCAGCCGCAGAGCGCCTATTCGGTAACGCTGCAGCAGGCGGATCCGCAGGCCAAGCTACGACTGAACTGGAGCACCGTGGAAGCGGGTCACCCGGTCAGCTACGCTGCCGAGCCTGCCCGCAGCCCCTGGCAGAGATTCAAGGTGCGCCTGCTGTCCCTGCTTCCATTGGACCGCGAGCTATGAGAGCGCCGTTTGGAAAATCTCCGCGAGCTCGTTACGAGTCTCTTCTATATGGGCGCGCAGCCGGCGCCCGGTCTCGTGGCCGTCCTCATCCACCCATGCCCTGAAAATGGCGCCGTGCTCCCGGGCGGCGCGTTTGATGCGACCAGCGGGTTGCAGGTGCAGGCGCACATAGCGCTGCGACAGGGTATGCAGGCGGTAGAGCATCTCGCTGGTCACGGGGTTGAGGCGCGGCACGACCAGCGCCAGATGGAAGCTACAGTTGAGATCCCCTGCGTTGCCGAGTTCGCCAACGGCCAGCGCCGCATTGAGCGCGTGCAGCGCCGCCTTGGCAGCCGCGCGGTCCTCAGGCGCGGCCGCGCGCGCGCCTTTGGCCGCGGCCGGCGGCTCGAGCTCAAGGCGCAAGCGGAACACCTCCGCGACTTCAGCCTTCGAGAGGGGACGAACCTGGAAGCCGCGGTGCGCGAAGATGTCGACCAGGCCTTCGGAGCGCAGTTGCAGCAGCGCTTCGCGCACGGGGATCTTGCTGCTGCCAAACTCCGCGGCGATCGAGTCTTGCAGCAGTTGCGATCCCGGCGGGTAGGCGCCGGAGAGGATCTTTTCCCGGATGCGGATCCTGATTTGCGCGCTGACCGTGCGCGCCAGCGGTTCGTCCATGGCGCTCACGGGCGAATGCCCCAGCAGTAGGGGTCGGCCGGATCGAGTCGCAACCTGGCTTCACCCGTGACGTGCGCGGTGCCGGTGATGATGGGGGTAATCTCCCCCTTGTCACGGGCGTGCCAGCGGTAGCGCGCGGTGAAGGTGCTGCCGATCAGACTCTCCTGAATCCACGGCTCGCCTTCCTGAAGCCTGTCGTCGGCGGCGAGACATGCGAGCTTGGCGCTGGTGCCCGTGCCGCACGGGGAGCGGTCGTAGGCTCTGCCCGGACAGAGGACGAAGTTACGGCTGTGCGCGCCGGCGCGGTTTGAGGGAGCAAAGAGCTCGACGTGATCCACTTCAGGGTAGCCCTGCGCATTCACGGCTTGCCGTACGCGCCAGGCAAACTCAGAAAGGGCCTCGAGGTTCTGTAGTTCGATGGCGAGAGCGTGCTGGTCGACAAGAAAGAACCAGTTGCCGCCCCACGCCACATCGCCGCGGATGCCGCCAATGCCCGCCACCGAGATGGGGATCTGGCGCGCCTTGCGGTAGCTGGTGACGTTCTCGACATCGATGCGGCCGTCGGGATGCAGCTGCGCATTCACAGCTCCTACCGGGGTATCGATGCGGAAGGTCCCCGCTGCGCATTGGCCCGCGTGCGCGAGGGATGCGATCAGGCCGAGCGTGCCGTGGCCACACATCCCGAGATAGCCCACGTTGTTGAAGAAGATCACGCCCCAGTTGCAGTCGGGACGATGCGGCTTGCATAGCAGGGCCCCAACCAGCGTGTCGCAGCCGCGCGGCTCGTTCACTATGGCGGAGCGATAGGCATCGAAGTGTTTGCGAAAGCGCTCAACGCGCTGCGCTAATGGGCCAACCCCCAGATCCGGACCCCCGTCTACCACCAGACGGGTCGGCTCACCGGCGGTGTGGGAGTCGATGATCTGGATCGCCCTCACGAGGGACGCGCGGCGCGAGCGCGTTCGACCCGCTCCGTCACATCGGCACGGCGCTCACCGGCGAGCGGCAGCCGTGGTGGACGCACGCGCTCGGAGCCCCGTCCCATGATGGCCTCCGCGAGCTTGATGGACTGCACCAGGTCGGGCTCGGAGTCCAGGTGCAGGAGCGGCATGAACCAGCGATAGATCTTGCGGGCGCGCTCCAGCTGCCCGCTGCGGACGGCTTCATACAGCGCCAGCGACTCGACGGGGAAGGCGTTGGTGAGCCCCGAGACCCAGCCGCGCGCTCCGAGTGCCAGGGCCTCGAAGGCGAAATCATCGAGCCCCGCGAACAGAACGTAGCGGTCGCCCAGGGCGTTGAACACATCCGTGAAGCGCCGCGGGTCGGGTGAGGACTCCTTGAGCGCCACGACGTTCGCCAGCTCCGCCAGGCGCTCGAGACTCTCGATCTCGATGTTGACCCGATAGGCCGGCGGATTGTTGTAGAGCATGACGGGGAGCGAGGTCGCCTGCGCCACGGTGCGCAAGTGATACTCGAGCTCGGCGCGCGTCGGCACGTAGACCATAGCCGGGAGCACCATCAGGCCGTTGACGCCGATGCGCTCAGCATCGCGCGCATAGGCCACGGCGTTGACCGTCGTCAGCTCCGAGACACCGGCAATGAGCGGCACCTTGCCCCCGACGGCGCCGACGGTAGCCTTGAGAACCGCGCGCTTCTCCTCTGCGCTCAGGGAGTTGTTTTCCCCCACGGTGCCTAACAGCACCAGGCCGTGAACGCCGTCGCGCACCAGGGCCGACTGCACTGTGCAGGTGGCCGGCAGATCGACCGCGAGGTCGGTGCTGAACTGGGTGGTAGCCGCCGGGAAGACTCCGGACCAAGAGCACTTGAGGGGCGTGGCCAAGCGCTGCTCCGCTGCGGCAGGGTGGTGCAAGTGGGATCGTAGATCGTATACGCTCGACGCATGGGGGAGCAAGACAGGGTCGCGGTGATCGGCGCCGGCATCATCGGCTGTGCGATCGCCTTCGGTCTGGCTCGGGAGGGGTGGCGCGTGCTGCTCGCCGACCCCGAGGAGCCGGGCGTCGGCGGCGCGAGTTTTGGCAACGTGGGACACATTGCGGCGGAGCTGATCGAGCCCTTGCCCTCCCCGGCACTCCTGTTCGGCTTCTGGCGGGAGCTGTTTGCGCTGGGGGGGCCTCTCGATATTCCGTGGCGCAGGCTGCCGCAAGTTGCCCTGTGGTCCCGGCGTTTCGCCGCCGCGGCGTTCCATCGTCGCGCCAACACGCGACATCTCGCGCCGCTGGTCAGACCTGCGAGCGCAGCGTGGGAGCGGCTGCTGCGCGAGGCCGGCACTCCGGGGCTCCTGCGTCGCAACGGCCACTACCAGTTCTGGCTCGGCGCGCCAGCCGGCAGCCGCTCGCGCGCCGAGGCGTACAAGATGACGAAGCTCGGCATACCCACGGCCCCGGTGGCTGCGCAGCTGCTGCGCGCCGTCGCGAGTGCCGCAGGCAGTCAAACTATTGCGGGTCTCAAGTTCCCCGACAGCAGCCACGTACTGGACCCGCGCGCGGTCTGCGAGGTCCTGGCGCGGGCAGCGGTCGAGCGCGGCACGACTCTTCATCGCGCCCGCGTGCGCTCACTCGCGCTTCGCGGCGATCAGATCGAAGTGCTCACCGACACGGGCGCCTTCACCGCGCCCACGGTGATCGTCTGCGCCGGAGCGTGGTCGGCGCCGCTCCTCGCCCCGTTCGGATTGCGCGCTCCGCTCGAGGCGGTGCGCGGTTATCACGTCGAGCTGCCAGGACACGCGGCGCTGGTCGATGCGCCGATCATCTACATGGACAGCAGCATCCTGGTGACACCCATGGCCTCACGGCTGCGAGCGTCGAGCTACATGGAGTTTTCAGGCCTCGAGGCGGCGCCGGACCCGAGAAAGCCCGCGCGGTTACGGGCAAACCTCAGGCGCCTCGGGTACCGCTGCGAGGGCGAGAACTCAAGCTGGGTCGGGCCGCGTCCCATTCTTCCGGACTACCTGCCGGGGATCGGCCGGGCGCCCGGTGCCGCGAGGCTCTTCTACGCCATCGGCCACCAGCACCTGGGATTGACCCTGGCACCGGTCACGGCCGATCTGGTGGTTGCCCTGGTCTCGGGCCGCGAGCCCGCCCACGACCTGACAGCCTTTGATCTTCGACGTTTCAACTGAAGTCCTCGGCCACGGCTTCCAGTAGCGTCGGGCCAGGCCGCGCCAGAGCCGCACGCAGCGCCTCGGCCAGGGCCGCGGCTTCGTGGACGCGTACGCCCGCGGCTCCACAGGCGCCGGCGAGGGCCACGAAGTCCGGATTGCGCGCCACCACGCCGATCGGGGCGATGCCCGCGGCACGCATGTCATCGCGAATCTGCCCGAGGGCGCCGTTATTCCACACGACCACCGGCAGGGTGAGATCGAGTTCGACCGCCGTCATCAGTTCCTGCAGCGTGAATTGCACGCCGAAGTCTCCGGCGAGCGCCACCACGGCCCGCGCCGGCTGCGCAATCTTGGCGCCGAGAGCCGCGGGCAGCGCATAGCCGAGCGCACCGTAGCCGGATGGGTGAAACCACAGCCCGGGACGCTCGGCGGCGAACGCGTAGTTCCCCAGGTAGGCGATCTGGGTCATGTCGGTGAACAGCACGCCGTCGCTGGGGACGACTTCGCGGATTGCGCGCACGGCCGCGAGGCGCGCGCGTGCGTCGGAGTCAAACTGCGAATCGATCCGCGCGCGATGCGCTGCGCCAGCACCCGCCGCCGTGCGCCAGCCGCGGCGCACACGGCTCGCGCCGGCCAGCATCTCGAGGCTCGCGCCCGCATCGCCCCTGACGAGCACGTCCGCCGCAAACTGATCCGAGAGTTTCTGGTCGTCGATGTCGAGGCGCACCAGACGGCCGCTCATCGCCAGGCGCGTGGTTGTGTAAACGTCGGTTTCGGACAACTCCGTGCCCGCTGCCACCACGACGTCGGCGGCTGCCACCAGCTCCTGGGTCGGGGCATACGGCAGACTCGCGCCGAGACTGGCAGGGTGGCTCTCGGCGATCACGCCCTTGCCGGCCACGGTCGTGACGAGATAGCCATCGACCGCCTCCACCAACTTGCGCAGCGCGCTGCCGGCACTGCGCGCCCCGCCGCCGGCAATGATCAGCGGCCGCTGCGCCTCGGCGAGCAGCGCCTGCGCGGCCGCGAGCGCCGCGGGCTCGGCGGGTGGCGTGCCGCCGCTGCGCGCAAAGCGCTCCGGGCGCAGGGTGGTGGGCTCCGCCAGCAGGTCGAGCGGGATCTCGAGGTACGCGGGCCGCGCACGCCCGGCGTGCAGCGTGGCGAATGCCGCCCGCAGGTGATCGCGCACGTCCTGCGCGCCGTGGGCGCTGCGGGCCAGGCCGGCGACCCCGGCAGCTACGGCGCGCTGATCGTCGAGCTCATGCAACACGCCCCAGCCCTTGCCGAGTGAGGCGCGCACCGGGCTGCTCGCGACGACCAGCAGCGGCACCGAATCCGAATACGCCTGCGCGACGGCGGTCAGAGCGTTGGTGACACCGGGACCGGAGATCACGAATGCCGCAGCCACGCATCCGCTCGCCCGCGCGTAGCCGTCGGCGGCGAAGCCGGCGTTCTGCTCGTGGCGCACCAGCACATGGCGCAAGCGCGCGAATTCCAGGCCGCGGTACAGCTCGATGTTGTGCACGCCCGGAATGCCAAACACGGTGTCGATGCCGTTGGCCGCGAGGGTCTCGACGACGTAGCGTCCGACCGTCCAGGGAGTCGCGCTCATACGCTTGAAATGTTAACACCGCACACGCACAGTACGAACGTGAAATTCTCGGCCCTCGTGAAGCGCATCAGCGGCGATGGCGCCGATGCGTGGCTCACGCATTACCAGGCGGTGGCGGCGCGCGAGCGCGGCGAGGACGTGATCGTGCTGAGCGTGGGCGATCCGGATCTCGACACGCCCGCGCCCATCATAGAACGTGCGGTCGCGCAGCTGCGCGGCGGCGACACGCACTACGTGCCCGCGGCCGGGCGCCCGGCCCTGCGGCAGGCAATCGCCCGCGCGCACGCGGCGCGCTGCGCTCAGCCGGTCAGTGCGGATAACGTGGTGTACTTTGCCGGCGCACAGAACGCGCTGTTCGTGGCTTCCATGTGCCTCGCGGGACCAGGGGACGAGGTCGTGACCTTCGAGCCGCTGTACCCGACTTACCCCGCCACCATCGAGGTGTCGGGAGCGCGTCTGGTGCGCGTCCCTGCCGCTGCCGGCTGGCGTCCGGATCTGGCCGCGCTCGCGTCGCTCATCACGAGCCGCACCCGCGCGATCTTCTGGGCGACACCGAACAATCCCAGCGGCGTGGTGTTGAACGACGCGGAGTTGACCGTGATCGCGGAGCTGGCGCGCCGGCACGATCTGTGGCTGGTCTCGGACGAGGCGTATGCGGGACTGGCGCCGGGTGGACGCGTACCGAGTCTTGCGGCCCGCTTGCCCGAGCGCGTCGTGACCGTCGGGAGTCTGTCGAAGTCGCACTCCATGACCGGCTGGCGTGCGGGGTGGCTGGTGGGTCCCCGGGAACTGGCAGTCCATGCCGAACAGCTGGCGATGTGCATGCTGTTTGGCCTGCCGGGTTTCATCCAGGAAGCGGCGATCACCGCGCTCACGCTGGCACCGGAAGCCGAACAGCGCATCCGCGGGTTGTGCGCGGCGCGCCAGGAGCGCTTCGCTTCAGGTATCCGCGACATCCCGCTGTTGCGCGCGATGGCGCCCGAAGCCGGCATGTTCATGCTGATCGACGTAAGCGGCACGGGGCTTTCGGGCGACGAATTCATGCGCGGCCTGTACGCCTCACAGCGCGTCTCGGTGATGGATGGCGCGGCGTTCGGGCGCTCGAGCGCCGGCTGCGTGCGCGTGTGCTTCGCCGCCGACGAGGCGACGCTCGATGCAGCGTGCACACGGCTGCGGCGATTCTGCGAGGACCTGCCGCGCCGCGGCAGGTGAGCCCGCCGGCCGGCTATGCGCCCTTGGGCGGTATCGTCCCGCCGGGCGTCAGCTTGTCGATCGCCGCCGGCAGTACCTGCGAGAGCTTCTGGCTCAGATCCTGGGGACTGATGCCCGCCTTGGCCGCCAGCTGGCCGAGCACGCCGCTGCCGCCGAACACCTTGTTGATCTGATCGGCAGAGATCGGCTGATTAGCGCCGGTGGAGATCCAGGAGCGCGCCACGCCTCCGAGCCCCTGCTGCTCGAGCTGTGCTATCACTCCCTGCACGCCGCCATGCTGCTGAATAAAGGAATTTACCGCGGTGGCCATTTCCGCTCCGACGATGCCGCCCAACAATCCATCCAGCATTCCCATGATGCCTCCGGTCGTGATCGAGATTCGACGAGGCGGCATTCTCCGGCAAACCTCTGCCGGGGCTCAAGCACGGCGGGGTCCCTTCCGCCGCCGCCCCCGAGGCGGTGGGTTTCGCCGACTTGGCGGCGGCCGCAGGAGCTCGGGCAGGCCGTGCGTGGCGCAGTTTTTTATTATATTATTACGACGACATTAAAAACCGGTGCCGGGAGTGCGGGCGCGGATCATGAGACAGGTCAGAACGCTGGGTCTGCTGGGTACCGGAGTGATCGGCGGTGGCTGGGCCGCCCGCGCGCTGCACTTCGGCGTCGACGTCGTGGCTGCGGACCTCAAGCCCGAAATGGAGGAGTGGATCCGCGGCGCGGTCGCCAACGCTGAAGGAGCGCTGGCGCGCCTTACGCTGGCGCCGCTGCCGCCGAAGGGGAAGCTGTCATTCACCACCGACCTGCACGCCATGGCGCGGCAGGTGGATTTCATCCAGGAGAACATCCCCGAGCAGCTGGAGCTGAAGCAGCGGGTGCTCGTCGATGTCAGCCAGCATGCGCCGGCCGATGTCGTGATCGCCTCCAGCACTTCCGGCCTCATGCCCTCGGATCTGCAGCGCGGCATGGTGGCGCCGGAGCGCTTCCTGGTCGCACATCCCTTCAACCCCGTGTACCTGTTGCCGCTGGTGGAACTGGTCGGCGGCCAACGGACCTCCGCCGCGGCCCTGGACGCCGCCGGCAATTTCTTTACCTACATCGGCATGCATGCGCTGCGGGTGCGCCGTGAGGTGCCCGGCCATCTCACCGACCGGCTGCAGGAAGCGTTGTGGCGTGAGATCCTGCACCTGGTGAATGAGGATGTGGCCACCACCGGCGAGCTCGACGACTCCATCATCTACGGGCCGGGCCTGCGCTGGGCAGCCATGGGCACCAACCTGATCTATCACCTCGCCGGCGGTGAAGCCGGCATGCGCCACATGCTCAGGCAGTTCGGACCGTGTCTGAAATGGCCGTGGACGAAACTCGAGGCCCCGGAGCTGACCGAGACGCTGATCGACAAGATGGTTGCCGGCACGCAGGCGCAGGCCGCCGGCCGTTCGATCCGCGAGCTGGAGCGGTTGCGGGATGACTACCTGGTCGCGATCCAGCAGGTGCTGAAGCAATACAACATCGGCGCCGGCGCCACCTTGCGCTCGCTTGAGGAGCGTCTGTACGAGGCCGCGGCTGCCGCTGCACGCGAGCACGTCGCTGCGGCCGACGCCGGCCAGCCGCTGCGACTGGTGGAGACCTACGTGCGGCCCGAGTGGATCGACTACAACGGCCACATGACCGATTCGCGCTACCTGCAGGTGTTCGGTGATGCGACCGACGCGCTGTTCCGGTACGCCGGAGTCGACGATGCGTACCGCAGATCCGGGCGGGCGATGTACACCGTCGAAAGCCACGTTACCCACCAGGCGCAGGCGCGCGCGCTCGAACCGCTGTACGTCACAACGCAGGTGCTGGAGGTCGATGACAAGCGGGTGCGGCTGTTTCACAGCCTGCATCGCCGGCGCGATGAGGCGCTCGTTGCCACGGCAAAACAGCTGTACCTGCACGTGAATACGCCGCCCGCGAAGGCCGCGCCGATGGAGGCGGGGGTACGCGCGCGCCTCGCGGACCTGCAGGCCGCGCACCGGAGGGGCCATGCCCAAGATCGTGGATCATGAGCAGCGTCGCGATGAGATCGCACTGGTCGCCTGCCGGGTGGTGGCGGAGTACGGTTTCGAGCAGGCGACGATCGTGCGCATCGCGCGCGAGGCGGGCTATACGACCGGCATGGTGGCGCACTACTTTGATACCAAGCGGGACATCATCATCGCCGCCCTGCGGCTGATCCTGCGCCGGGTCGAGGAGCGCCTGACACGCAGCGGCGCCGGCGGGCAGCCCGATCTGCTCAAGCTGCTGACCGAGGCCCTGCCGCTCGATGAGACGCGCTACATCGAATGCGCGGTCTGGATCGCGTTCTGGGGGCAGGTGCCGGCCGACAAGCGCCTGAAGCGCATCAACGCCGGGTTGCATCGCGAGTATCTGCGCCTGTTCGAGCGCTGCCTGGCGCGTGGCTGGCGCGAATGGCAACGCTGGCCGGCGGCGACCCAGGAACAGGTGCTGCGCTCGGTGGTGACCTTTATCAACGGTGTGACCGCGAGCACCGTGGCGAGCCGCAACGAGTGGCCCGCCGCCGGCCAGATCGCGCAGCTGCGGCTGCAGCTGCAGCTGCTGCGCGCCTGGGCGACGAGCGCCGCGCGCCCGGCGGCGTTCAACAGGAGCCGCAAGGCATCCGCGTGAGGAGAATCCGATGGACTTTGCGCTCACTGAAGAACAGCAGCTGATCGTCAGGACTACACGCGAATTCGTCCGCCGCGAGCTCGTGCCCCACGAGCGGGAGGTCGAGGAGAGCGGCACGCTGCGCGAGGAGCTGCGCCACGAGCTCAAGGCCAAGGCGATCGCCGCCGGCCTGTACGCCGCCAACATGCCCACCGAGGTCGGCGGCGCGGGGCTCGATGCCGTGAGCTGGGTGCTGTACGAGAAGGAGCTCGGGCACACCGGCTATGCGCTGCAGCAAGGTTGCGTCGCCCGTCCCTCCAACATCCTGCTCGCCTGCCAGGGCGAGCAGCGCGAGCGTTATCTGCTGCCGACGGTGCGCGGCGAGCGCACCGAGTGCCTGGCGATGAGCGAGCCGCAGGCGGGCTCGGATCTGCGCGGCATGAAGACCAGCGCCGTGGAGCGGGGCGGGGACTTCATCATCAACGGCACCAAGCACTTCATCAGTCACGCCGACCACTCGGACTTCGTGATCCTGTTCGCCGCCAGCGGCGAGGAGCAAGGCGCGCGCGGCAAGAAGAAGCTCATCACCGCCTTTCTGGTCGACGTCGGCACTGCCGGTTTCGAGCTCCGTCCCGGCTACCGCAACGTCTCGCACCGCGGTTACACCAACAGCATCCTGCAGTTTACCGACTGCCGCCTGCCGAAATCGGCGGTGCTCGGGGAAGTACACCGCGGTTTCGAGGTCGCCAACACCTGGCTCGGGGCGACACGTCTGCAGGTGGCGGCCAATTGCCTCGGACGGGCCGAGCGGGCGCTCGAGCTGGCCAAGCAATGGGCGGTGGATCGCACGCAGTTCGGTCAGCAGATCGGCAAGTTCCAGGGCGTCTCCTTCAAGCTGGCGGACATGGCCCTCGAGCTGCGCGCGGCGGAGCTGCTGACGCTCGAGGCGGCGTGGAAGCGCGATCACAACCTCGCGACCGACATGGATTTGTCGATCGCCAAGCTCAAGGCGACCGAAGTGCTGGCGATGGTGGCCGACGAGGCACTGCAGATTCACGGCGGCATGGGTCTGATGAGCGAGCTGCCGCTCGAGCGCATCTGGCGCGATGCGCGCATCGAGCGCATCTGGGACGGTACCAGCGAGGTACAGCGGCACATCATCTCGCGCGCCTTGCTGCGGCCGCTGGGTGGCTGAGGCGGGCGCATTCTTCGCCCGGGGGGAGTTGCAGACGTCTCGGGGACAGTTAAGCGATCTTCCAGCCGCCCCGCCGCGGGGCCTGCCGCGCCAAGCCTGAGGGCTCACTTGCCCTTCCACACCGGCTTGCGTTTCTCGGCGAAGGCGCGTGCGCCTTCCTTCAGGTCCTCCGAGCGATTGACCTTGTGCACGGCGCTGAGACTGCCGTACAAGTCGAAGGCCGCGTGCTCGGACAGCGTCTCGCTGTAGCGCAGCAGCTGTTTGATGGCCGGGAACAGCAGCGGCGGTCCGTCGGCGAGCTGCTGGGCGATCTCACGCGCCTTGGCGAGCCCCTGGCCCTTGGGCACCACGTAGTTGGCCAGACCCCAGTGCTTGGCTTCGGCGGCGTCCATCCAGCGGCCGGTCATGAGGATATCGACCGCGACGTGGTAGGGAATGCACCGGCGCAGCTTGATGGTGCCGGCATCGGCGAGTATCCCTACGTTGATCTCCGGGAGCGCGAACCTGGCGTGCTCCTCCATCACGATGATGTCCGTCCCCAGCACGATCTCGAAGCCGCCGCCGCAGGCGATGCCGTTGACCGCGGCGATCAGGGGCTTGTCGAGATTGTGCGGGTGGTTCAGGCCGCCGAATCCGCCCGCGCCCCAGTCCTCGTCCGACTCCTCGCCGCTGGCGGCGCTCTTCAGGTCCCAGCCGGGGGAGAAGAAGCGCTCGCCCGCGCCGGTCACGATGGCCACTCGCAGCGCCGGATCGTCGCGGAACATCGTGAATACCTGGTTGAGGCGCCGGCTTGCGGCCAGATCGATGGCATTCGCCTTGGGGCGATCGATGGTCACTTCCAGGACCGGGCCGCGGGTTGCGGTGTTGATACCGTCGGACATGTCAATGCTCCTCAACGAGGCGAACCAATGCGTCGACCGCCACCGCGCCGCGCCCGGCGGGGCGCACGATGACGGGATTGAGATCAAGCTCCACCAGGCGCTCGAGGTTGACCGTCGCGTAGCGGGCGCAAGCAAGAGCGGTCTGCACCAGCGCGGCGACGTCTGCGCGCGGGCGTCCGCGGTAGCCGGCGAGGAGGCGTGCGATGCGCAGTCGGGCGATCGCGGCTTCGATCGAGGCGGCGGTGAACGGCGGCAGGATACTGACACTGTCGCGCAGCAGCTCGGTCAGCACGCCGCCGGCACCGAGGGTGAGCAGCTGCCCGAATTGCCGGTCGACGCTCACGCCGACCAGCAGCTCCGCGACGCCATCACTGACCATCTCCTCGACCAGCAGCGTCGCGGACAGCCCCGCCAGGCGCTGCGCGGCGGCAGCCGCTTCGGCGGCGCTGCGCACGTTGAGCACCACGCCGCCGACTTCGGACTTGTGCTCGAGCGCGGCACTCGCGGCTTTAATCACCACCGGAAAGCCGAGCGCCTCGGCCGCGGCCACCGCCTCGGCGGCGGCCACGACCTGCGAGCGCGGCACCGGCACGCCGAAGGCGCTAAGTGCGCGCTTGCCCTCGTGCTCGGACAGGGTGCGCGCGGCGGCGGGGGCGGCGCGCGGCAGTTGCAACTGCACCCCGCTGCCGCCGCGCGCCCAGCTCTCGCCGACCGCGCCGGCGAGGTCGAGCGACTCGAGTGCCTCGCGCTGGCCCTGCAGCGGCACGATGCCGCTGGCGAGGCATTTCTCGCGCGTGGCGCGCGGCAAGGATTCGGGGAGCGAAGAGATCACCGCCCCGCGGCTGGGCGCGCCCGGCAGCGCCGCCGCAAAGGCATCGAGGGCATTCAGGTACGCCGAGCCCTCACCCGTGCCCGCGGGCGGACAGTCGAGCATGAAGCCGACCACGTCGAAGCCGGCGCGCTGCGCGACGCTGAACATCGCCTGCTGGCGCGGAACGTCGAACCACACGTGGGTGTGAAAATCGAACGGGTTGGAGATGTGCACCCGGTCGCCGAGGATCTCCGCGAGGCTGCTGACGGCGGCGGCGGGGATGGGCGCAAACTCCAGCCCGAGATGGCGCGCGGCGTCCGCGGTCATCGCCATGTCGCCGCCCGAAGCGCCCATGGCAAGCATACGGCGCCCGCGCAACGGGCCGCCGCAATGGAAGATCTTCAAAGTCTCGCACAGCGTCGCGAGCGACTCGCAGCGGGCGATGCCGCTGTGGGCGCAGAAGGCGTCGAACGCCGCGTCGGCTCCAGCGAGCGCGCCGGTATGGGTGCGCACGGTGCGGCTGGCCGCCTCGGTGCGCCCGGCCTTGATGAGCGCGATGGGTTTGCGCCCGGCACGTGCCCGCGCCACCGCCCGGGCGAAGCGCGCTCCGTCACGGATGCCTTCCAGGTACAGCCCGATTGCCGTGACGCGCGCATCGTCCGCCAGCAGCTCGATCAGATCCTCGGCCGCGAGGCGCGTCTGATTGCCGACGGTGAGCACGCAGCCGATCGGCAGCGAGCGATCGTTGAACAGCAGGTCGAGCGCGAGCGTGCCGCTCTGGCAGATGAGCGCTACGCCGCACTCGCGCCGCGCGCCGACCACCAGGTCAGGCCACAGCGCCGCGCCGTCGAAGAAGTTGATGAAGCCGTAACAGTTGGGCCCGAGAAAAGGCAGCTCGCCGGCGCTCGCGAGCAGCTCGCGCGTGAGGCGTTGGCCCTCGGGGGTCGCGGTCTCGGAGAAACCGGCGGCAAAGCACACGAAACCGCCGGCACCGCGCCGCGCGAGTGCGGCGGCGATCGCCGGGACCTCGCGGTTGGGGGCGGCAATGAAGGCGGCATCCGGGGCGGCCGGCAGCTCATCGACCGAGGCGTAGTAGTGCGCCCGGTCGCCTGCGGCGCGGTGGGGATTGACCCGCCACAGCTCACCGGAGTAGCCAATCACGCGGCTGGCGGCGGCCACCGCATCCGCCCAGGTACCGCCGATCAGCGCAAGGCTCCTCGGCGCCAGCAGGCGCTGCAGGCTGGGCGCGCTCATGCAGTGCCGCCGGCGCTGCGCAACTGCATGCGCCGTGACCCGGGCACGGAGCTTTCCATGCCGGCAGTTGCCGAGCGCAGCTGGGCGATCGCGGCACTGACTTCCCCAGGGAACGGTGCGCTCTTCACCGTCTCACCGTCCTGGCGCACGTGCAGCAGCATCGCCTCCGCGGCGGCGGCCACCACCGCATCACCGGCACGCGATAGCTCGAAGGCGGCGTGGATGCGCTTGTGATCGGCCCCGAGGATGCGGACCTGCACCGCGGCGGTGTCGCTGTGCCTGAGCTCGCGCAGGTAGTGCAGGTGCATCTCGACGGTGTACAGAGTGCAGCGGGTGCGCTGCCGGTACGGCGCGTCGAGGCCGACGCGATCCATGAGGGCATCGACGCCTAAGCTGAAGATCAGCGTGTAGTAGGCATCGCGCAGGTGGCCGTTGAAGTCGATCCACTCGGGCTCGATCGCGGTCTGGTAGATGGGAATCCCTGCCACGTCAGTGCAGCTGCAGCCGCTCCCGCGTCTGCGCCGGGGAGAGTATCCGCGCCCCCATGGCTTCCACTATGGTGCGCGCCTTCTCGACGAGCTGCGCGTTGCTCGCATACACGCCGCGGCTCAGATACAGATTGTCTTCCAGTCCCACGCGCACATTGCCGCCGAGGAGTACCGACTGCGCAACCCACGGCATCTGCATGCGGCTCACTGCGAACGAGGTCCACACGCAATCCTCGGGGAGGTAGTTCACCATGGCCAGCAGGTGGCCGACGTCCGCGGGCACGCCGTACGGAATGCCGGTGCACAGCTGGATCATCGCAGGTCCCGGGATCAGGCCTTCCTTGAGCATCTGCTTCACGAACCAGAGGTTACCGGTATCAAATACTTCCAGCTCCACCTTCACGCCCAGCTCGCGCAGGATGCCGGCACCCTGGCGGCAGTAGTCGGGCGTGGAAATGTAGGCGCGGTTGCCATCGCCGAAGTTGAGCGTGCCGCAATCGAGCGTGGCGATGTCCGGACGGTACAGCCCCTCGCCGCACAGGTCGATCACGTGCCGCATGCGCTCTTCCTGGCTGACGAAATCGGTGCCCGCCGCGGGCGTGTCCGCAAGCCCCCGGTTGCCGACACAGATATAGCCCCCCATGCCGCAGGTCAGGTTGACGAGAACGTCCACCTTGCTCTCGCGGATGCGCTTGACCACTTCGCGGTAGTGGCGTGTGGCCATGCTGAACGCACCGCTCTCAGGATCCCGCACGTGAATGTGCACGATCGCCGCCCCGGCGCGTGCGGCATCGACTGCGGAGGCGGCGATCTGCTCGGGGGTGATGGGGCAATGTGGGCTCTTGGTAACCTTGGTGTCGTCGCCGGTGATGGCGCAGGTGATGATGACGTCGGAGTTCATGGTGGTCCTCGCGCGCGGCGCGCGCCACGTGGTAATATTATAGCTACAATAATATAACGTGCCGGCGCGGCGCGGCAAGGAGACCAGAGCATGCAAACGCAGTTGTTGATCGGCGGACGCCTGGTCGCGGGCGAGGCGGCGGCGCAGCCGGTGTACGACGCCGCCAGTGGTGCGCAGATCGCCGCGGTGCCGGAAGCCGCCGTGGCGCAGGTCCACTCGGCAGTCATGGCGGCGGAAACGGCGTTTCCGGGCTGGGCGCGCACGGCTCCCAAGGATCGCGCGGCGCTGCTGCTGCGTATCGCCGACCATATCGACACCGAGGCGCGCGCTTATGCTGAGCTCGAATCGCGCAACACCGGCAAGCCTCTGGCCGCGGCGCTCAATGACGAAATGCCCTCGATCGCCGATGTGTTCCGCTTCTTCGCCGGGGCGTGCCGCTCGCCCCAGGGGCTTGCGGCGGGGGAGTACCTGCCTGGTCACACCAGCATTATCCGCCGCGATCCGGTCGGCGTCGTCGGCTCGATTGCGCCGTGGAACTATCCGCTGATGATGGCGGCCTGGAAGATCGCACCGGCGATCGCCGCCGGCAATACCCTCGTCCTCAAGCCGTCGGAGCTGACGCCGCTCACCTCGCTGAAGCTGGCGGCGGCGCTCGCTGAGATCCTGCCTCCCGGGGTGGTCAACATCGTCTGCGGTCGCGGCGAACCAGTGGGCAGCGCGCTCATAGCTCACGACCGCGTGCGCATGGTGTCGCTGACCGGCTCGGTGGCAACCGGACAGAAAGTGCTGACGGCGGCCGCCGGCAACCTCAAACGCACACACCTGGAACTCGGTGGCAAGGCGCCGGTCATCGTGTTCGATGACGCGGACATCGAAGCGGTGGTCGCCGGTGTGCGCACCTTCGCTTTTTACAACGCCGGCCAGGACTGCACCGCCGCCTGCCGCCTGTACGCGGGCCAGCGCGTTTACGAGCGGCTGGTCGCCGACCTGACGAGCGCGGTGCGTACCATCAAGGTCGGTGCGCAGGAGGAGCCCGGTGTGGAGATGGGCCCGCTGATATCGCACGGGCAGCGTGAACGTGTCGCGGCCATGGTGGCGCGTGCCGCGGCGAGCCCGCACGTCACCCTCACCACCGGCGGCAAGACGCGTACCGGCGGCGGCTTCTTCTATGAGCCCACCGTGATCGCGGGCGCGCGCCAGGACGATGAGATCGTGCAGCGCGAGGTATTCGGGCCGGTCGTGTCCGTCACGCCCTTCAGCGATACCGACGAGGCGATCCGCTGGGCGAACGACTCCGAATACGGACTGGCCTCTTCGGTCTGGACGCGCGATATTTCGCGCGCGCTGCAGGTGGCGGCGCAACTGCAGTACGGCGCGACCTGGATCAACACGCACTTTGCAACGGTGAGCGAGATGCCTCACGGCGGCTTCAAGCGCTCCGGCTACGGCAAGGACCTCTCGGTCTACGCGCTGGAGGACTATACGGTGGTGCGTCACCTGATGGTGAAGTTATAGACGCCCGGTGCACGTCGCGGCGTGCGGTCCGGGCCCGCGCCGCTGCGGTCGCACTGGCACTTACCGCGCCAGCCCTGCTCAGCGGCTGCGGCTCGGGCGCCGGTGCGGCGCATACGGTAGCCGGGGAGGAAATGGAGCTGCACGTCTATAACTGGGCGGACTACATCGGCAAGGACACGATCGCGCAGTTCGAGCGCACCACCGGCATCAAGGTGGTCTATGACACCTATGACGCCGACGAGACGCTCGAGGCCAAGATGATGGCGGGCGAGTCGGGTTATGACGCCGTCAGCACATCGACCGATTACTTTAGCCGGCAGATCAAGGCTGGCATCTATCGGCCTCTCGACCGCGTGCTGCTGCCGAACTGGAAGAACCTCGACCCACACATACTCGCCATCGAGGCGCAGGCGGATCCGGGCAACCGCCATGCCATGCCCTACCTGCGGCACGTCAACGGCTTCGCCTACAACGTCGACATGACCCGCGCGCGCATGGCGGATGCGCCGGCAGACAGTCTCGACATGATCTTCAAGCCTGAGATCATCCGGCACTTCGCCGACTGCGGGGTGACGTTTCTCGATTCGGCCGAGGATGTACTGCAGCTCGCGCTCAACTACCTGCACCTCGATCCAAACAGCACGCAGCCCGAGGACTACAAGCGGGCCGAGCAGCTGCTGCTCGCCGTGCGCCCCTACATCCGCGCGTTCGATTCGTCCGAGTACATGAACGGGCTCGCCAACGGCGAGTTTTGCATTTCGATGTCCTGGTCGGGCGACTACGCCACCTCCCGCGGCCGTGCCCGGGCCGCGGGGGTTGAAGTGCATCTGGCCTTCACCGTGCCGAAAGAGGGCGCCAACGGTTCATTCGACGCGTGGCTCATTCCCGCGGACGCGCCGCACCCGCTGGCGGCTCACAAATTCCTCAACTACATACTCGAGCCGCGGGTGATCGCCGCCATAACCAACGAGATCCACTACGCCAACGACAACCGGGCGGCCGACGCCTACGTCAACCCGCAGATCCTCAACGACCCGACCGTCTATCCCTCGCCGGCGGTAGAGACACGGCTGTACACCGCGCGGGAAGCCGGACCGGCGCTCGAGCGGCTGCGCACGCGCACCTGGACGCGCATCAAGACCAACCTGTGACGCGCGCTGCGCGGGGGATCCGCGGGCGCGCTCAGCGTCCGGCGAGCTGCGTCTCGAGCGCGCGGCGACGGTCGGTGCGTGCCATCAGGTAACCCGCGCCGAGGATGCACACCCCGACCGCACACACGATGAGACTGGCGAGCGCGTTGATGTCGGGGCTGACCCCGAGCTTTACCTTGGAGTAGATGACCATCGGCAGGGTGCTCGCGCCCGGCCCGGCGACGAAGCTGGAGATCACCAGGTCATCGAGCGACAGCGTGAAGCACAGCAGCCAGCTGGAGACGATCGCCGGCGCGATGATCGGCAGAGTGATCTCGAGAAAGGCCCGTGCCGGGCTGGCGCCGAGATCCTGGGCCGCCTCCTCGAGGGAGCGGTCGGCGGCCTGCAGGCGCGATTGGACGGTTATAGTCACATAGGCAGTGCAGAAGGTGACGTGCGACAGCACGATGGTGGTGAAGCCGCGGTGCGGCCAGGAAAACAGCTGCATCATGGAGACAAACAACAGCAGCTGCGTGATGCCGGTGATGATCTCCGGCATGACGAGCGGCGCGTTCACCATCCCGGTGAGCAGCAGCCGCCCGGGAAAGCGCGCGAACCTGACCAGTGCGGTGGCCGCCAGGGTTCCGAGGATGACCGCACCACTGGAGGCCGCGACGGCCACCTCCAGCGACAGCAGCGCCGCCTGCAGCAGCTGGCGATTGTGCAGCAGCTGGCCGTACCACGCCGTGGAGAACCCACCCCAGACGTTGACCAGCGGGGAGGCGTTGAAGGAGTAACCGATGAGAACCAGGATCGGCAGATAGAGGATAGCGATGCCGAAGAACAGTACCGAAAGCAGCACTGGCGAGGAGCGCCGTTCCGTGTTGTCCGTCATGCCTCGAGCTGCCGCACGTTGTAGTACTGGTAAATGGCGATCGGGCCGACGAGCAGGAACAGGAATGCGATCGCCACGGCGGAAGCCACCGGCCAGTCGTGATTACCGAAGAATTCGTCCCACAGCACACGGCCGATCATGAGGTTGTTCGGGCCGCCCAGGAGTGAGGGGATCACGAACTCCCCCACCGCGGGAATGAACACCAGCATGGAGCCCGCGATCACGCCCGGGAGCGACAGCGGCAGCGTGATGTCCAGGAACGCGCGCCGCGGCGTGCTGCCGAGATCCGCCGCCGCCTCCAGCAGCGTGGGGTCGAGCTTCTCCAGCGTGGCAAACAGCGGCAGCACCATGAACGGCAGGTAGGAGTAGATGATGCCGAGGTACACCGCGAGGCTGGTGCGCATGATGCGCAGCGGATGACTGATGAGACCGAGGTGCAACAGCGCGGTGTTGAGGAAGCCGTTGTCGCGGATGATCCCTTCCAGCGCGTACACCCGCAGCAGGAACGAAGTCCAGAACGGCAGCATGATTATGAGCAGCAGCAAACCCTGCGCAGACTTCGGGCTGCGCGCGATGGCGTAGGCCATGGGGTAGCCGAGCGCCAGGCACATCAGGGTCGAGAAGAACGCCGTCCGCAGCGAGTACAGATAGGCTACCCCATACACTTCGTCGGTGAGCAGGTAGCGGTAGTTGCCGAGAGTGAGGGTGAGCTGCAGGTGGTGGTCGCGCGTGAAGGAGATCACGTCGGTAAACGGCGGCACGCGCGAGGCGGTCTCGGCGAAGCTGATCTTGAAGGCGAAGGCGAACGGAATGAGAAAGAATATGAGCAGGAACAGCAGTGGCGGCAGAATGATGAGCCAGCGGCCGGGACGCCCGGTTGTTTTCATGGTGCGCGTTTTCGCCTGTGCCAGCGGAGTATTGTGCGGGATAAACTTGGGTCCGGTACAGCCATGAGCCAACGAGCCTCCACGGCACACGCCGAGCCGGCCGCCAACGGCGGCGGCTCGCGCATCCGCCAGCGTCAGCGGCAGCGCCTGATCGACGCCTGCATCTCCGCGCTGCACATCTACGGGCCCTCGCGTACGACGGTGGAGAAGGTCGTGGCGCTGGCGGACCTGTCGCCGGGCATCGTGCGCTTCTACTTCGACTCCAAGGCCGCGATGCTCATCGCTTCGCTCGCGTACCTGGCCGCGGAGTTCGGTGAGCGGGTGCTGGCTCCGGTCGCGCAATTGAAGCACCAGCCGGTGCAGGCGCTGCGGCTGCTGGTGGATCTGTACCTTGATGCGGACATCGCCAGTCCGCGCAAGGTGTCGGTGTGGTACGCGTTCTGGGGCGAAGCCACTGCCCGTCAGGAGTACCAGGATATCTGCGGTCGGCAGGACCAGGAGTTCGCCGCGCTGGTGCGCGAGCTCATACAAAGCCTGATCGCGGCCCGCGGCGCCACGCACCTCGACGCCGACGGCGTGGCGCTCGGGCTCATCGGCGTGCTCGAGGTGCTGTGGCAGGGATTTGCCTTCGAGAGCGAGGCCAACATCGACCGCGCGGCGGCGGTCGCTCGCTCGCTCGCCTACCTGAGATCGGTGTTCCCGGGTGAGTTTGGGTCTGCCGGCGCCGAGGCGCCGCAGGGTGCCGCCGCGCCGACGGCCGCCGCGAGTGGCGCCGCCGGTGCGCGTCTGCCGGCGTGGGCCTATGCGGACGCGGCGTTGCTCGGCGCGGAGCGCGAACAGTTGCTGCGGCCCGCCTGGCAGCTGCTCGGACACGAGGCGGAGCTGCGGACAGCGGGTGACTTCCTCAGCGGCGATCTGGCGGGGGAGCGCGTCATCGTGGTGCGGGATGCGCGCGGCAGGCTGCACGCGCTGCGCAACACCTGCCGGCGGCGTCCGCACGCTCTGGTGACGGCGCGCCGCGGGCGCCTCAGGAGCGCGATTCACTGCGCGGCGCACGGCCTGACCTACGGCTTCGACGGGCGCCTGATTGAGGGGGCGACTCCCGGGGATCTAACGGTCCTGGAGATGACGCGCCAGGGGCGCCTGGTCCTGGTGCGCGCGGGCGGTGCAGCCGCGGCGCGCCCGGCAGAGCCTGCGTGGGATGCTTGCGCGGTGCTGCTACCGCGGGCGGTCGCGGACCTGGACGTCGCCGCCGACTGGAAGGTGATCGTCGAGCAGTGGCTGGAGAGTCCGCAGTCGCAGCAGCATTTTGTGGCGCCGAATCAGCTGCTCCAGATCCGCCCGGCGGGCGCATCGATTCTGCAGGTCGTGCCTACCGCACCGGGACGCTGCCGCATCCGCCGCTTCGATTTCTCCGCGGCGCAGCGCGCGGCCAGGGGCTCCCGCAAGACTGATGGCGCACTGCGCGCCCAGATCGAGCTGGCGGAGTCAACCCAGAGCGGCCTCATGGGCGCCGCGCCCGATCAGCCGGACGCAACTCCCACCACACCCGCGCTCGCACGCTTTCGCGCGTCGATCGCCGTCCTGCTGCCGGCTAGATGAAGCGGGCCGGGGGCCTCGCCTGGCGCACCTCGGGGATGCGTTCGCGCAGTAGGTTGTGGAACTCCAGCATGCAGTTCTCGAGCCGCGACAGCGGTCCCGGCTCGTAGCTGCCTGAGGCCAGGCCCTGCTGCACACGCCGGCACAGGAACTCGTCCTCGCGCTGTACCTGGCGATTGATGCGGGCCCCGAGGTAGCGAACGATGCGCATCTCGCGCCGCGAGTCGGGGTGGCCGAAGGACGCACCGCGAATGGTGCAGCGGCCCGGGCCACGCGGCAGCACCTGGAAGAAGTCCATCTGGTCAGGGAACACGTCGATACCGAGATTGGGCAGCATGCTGTAGAAGGTCCAGCGCCTGCGGTGTGCTTGCGGCAGGTCGGTCGCGACCTCGCCGATGAGCTTCTGGTAGAGACGCTCGCTCCAGCGCGACGACGGGGTCTCGCGCAGCCAGCTGACGCCGCGCGCCACGCCCGTGGGCAGATTCAGCTGATCCTCGTAGTCGGGCGTGAACATCCGGTACAGTCCCGGATGCCCGATCGGCACGTGATAGGACTCGAGGTAGTTGTCCATCGCGATTTTCCAATCGCATTCCCAGTGCTCGATGTACCCGGGCCCGAGCGGCCGCATCTCTTCGAAGCGATGCGGAGCGAATTCTCCGGCCACACCCTCCCAGATCTCCTCCAGCGGCCGTGGAATGCCCGCGAGGCACACGAACACGAAGCCGAACATCACCTGCACGCGCACCGGCTTAAGTCCCAGCAGCCCGCGATCCAGGGCCGGAAAGGTCTCACGCGCCGTCATGGCGCGCAGCTCGCCGGTGAGCCGATATGACCATCCGTGGTACGGACAGGTGATAGCGCCCGGGCAACTGCCCGCACCTTCGAGAATGCGCGCGCCGCGGTGGCGGCAGACGTTGTGAAAGGCTCGTACCTCGCCGTTCGAGTCGCGCAGCGCCACGATGCTGTCGGGACCGAGGTCGAACGTGCAGTAGTCTCCGGGGGCGGCAACGGAGCTGATGTGGCAGACGATCTGCCAGCTCGGCTTGAGCAGCCGCTCGTACTCCAAATGCGTCATCTCCGGATGGCTGTACGCCCAGGCCGGCAGGGCCCGTGGCACGGCGGCGGCAAGGCTCTCGACCGGGCGGGCAGCTGTCGTTTTCATGGGGGTTCCGGCCACTGGGTATATGGTCGTATAATTCTACCGCAAAAAACTATATGAGCATATAGACGGCTCCTGCGGCGGATGGTACCGTCGCGCTCGAAGCCTTTAACTCAAGCACTTAGAGCGAGGGCACTCATGGCCCGAACCCTGACCAGAAACCACGAACACTACCGCCGGGCGCTGCGGCGGCTGCCGCTCGGCGTCGCGTCCAACTTTCGCTTCTGGGGCGAGGACCGGACCATCTACGTGAAGCAGGGGCGCGGCGCGCGCATCACCGATCTCGACGGCAACGTGTACGTCGACTACCGCATGGGGTACGGCCCGGCCATCCTCGGCTATGCGGATCCGCGGGTCGATGCCGCGGCGCGCGCCGGCATGGAGATTGGCGGAGTGTTTGCGCTCTCGACCGAGCGCGAGTACCGCGTCGCCGAGCGCATCGCCCAAATGGTGCCGGCGGCGGAGCTGGTGCGCTTCTCCAACTCCGGCACCGAAGCGGTGATGGCGGCGCTGCGCCTGGCGCGCGCCTACACCGGCAAGGACAACTACGTGATCCTCGAGGGCAGTTACCACGGGCTGTTCGACGCCGCCATGTGGTACACGCCGATGGACAAGTGGACACAGGTCGGCGATCCGGAGGTCCATCCCTACAGCGAGGGCATACCCCTGAGCACGCGCCAATTCGCGCATTTCGTGCAGGCGAACGACGCCAATCAGCTCGAGGACGTGCTCAGGCGCCACGGACACTCGATCGCCTGCCTGCTGATCGAGCCGATCATGGGCAACTGCCTCGGCATCGCCGCCGAGCCCGCCTACGTACGCGCGGCGCGCGAGCTGTGCGACCGCTACGGCGTGGTGATGATCATCGACGAGGTGAAGACCGGCTTTCGCGTGGCGCGCGGCGGGGTGCAGGAGCTGTACGGGGTGCGCGCCGACCTGTGCACCTTCGCCAAGGCGATGGCCAACGGCTACCCGATCTCGGTGCTGGCAGGGCGCGAGGACATCATGCGCAAGCTCGGCAAAGGCGTCGCCCACGGAGGCACCTACACGGCCCACCCGGTGTCGCTTGCGGCCGCGGAGAAGACCCTGGAGATTCTTGCCGAGACCGATGCCCTCGAGCGCCTCGCCGCCTACGGCACGCGCCTGCGCAACGGCAAGAGCGCTATCCTTAGGTCGCGCGGCATCGCCCACAGCTTCGTCGGACATCCTTCCATGAGCGGCTTGTACTTCGCCCACGATCCCCCGCGCACCTATCGCGACTGGAAGGGCAGCGACTACAGCTTCTACGACGCCGTCGCCAGGGTGTTGCACGATGAGTGCGTCCTGTGCGAGCCGGACTCGCGCGAGCCGTGGTTCATGTCGGCAGCCCATGATGATTCGTGCCTGAAGGACACGCTCACGGCATTCGAAGTTGCGATCGACCGCACGCTCGACTCTCTCGGCAGCACGCGCCGCGTGCCTGCCTGAGCTCAAGCGAGCACGGGAGGTCGGGCATGAGCAGGGGCGCTGTGAACCGCTACGACGCAATCGTCGTGGGAGCGGGGCACAACGGCCTGGTGAACGCCTGCTATCTGGCGCGCGCCGGCCTGAAGGTGCTGGTGCTCGAGCGCAACCCGTACATCGGCGGGGCCGCGGTCAGCCGCCGCCTCTACGACGGCTTCACCTATTCGAACTGCTCCTACGTCTGCAGCCTGCTGCGCACCGAGATCATCCGCGCCCTCGAGCTGCCGGCGCACGGCCTGCAGATCATCCCCTACGAGGGTGGCTGCACCATGATGCGCGACGGCGGGCATCTGGCGGTCTACGACAACCACGACGCCATGCGCCGCGAAATCGCGCGCCACTCGCGCCAGGACGCGGAAGCCTACGACCGCTATGTCCGCGACATGCTGCGGCACTGCCGCTTCATCAAGCCGCTGCTGCTGCGCGAGCCGCCGGATCCGACCTCCTTCAAGCCGCGTGACATTCAGGAGCTGTTGTTCCTCGGCAGGCATTTCCACAAGCTCGGCGAGGCGCGCATGTACGACACGCTGCGCTTCTTCACGATGAGCTGCGCCGACATGCTCGAGGAGTACTTCGAGAGCGAAATTGTCAAGGCGCACTTGAGCGGCAGCTCGATCATCGGCACGGCGCTCGGGCCGCGCTCGCCGGGCTCTGCCTACGTGCTCCTGCACCACTACATGGGCAGCATCGACGGCGCGGTGGGCGCCTGGGGTTTCGCGCGCGGCGGCATGGGCGCCATCACGCAGGCGCTCGCGGCGTCCTTCAATGCGAGCGGCGGCACGCTGCGCTCGAGCGCGCCGGTGGAGCAGATCCTGGTGCGCAACGGACGCGCCACGGGTGTGGTGCTCGCGGGCGGGGAGGAGATCACCGCTGCCGTCGTGGTCTCGAATCTCGACGTGAAGCGCACCTTCCTTGAAACCGTGGCACCTGAGCACCTGCCGCCGGAGTTCCTGGAGCAGGTACGCAGGTTCAAGATCCGCGGCTCCTCGGGCAAGCTCAACATCGCGCTCGATGGCCTGCCGCACTTCCCCTCCATCCCGCACGATTCCCCCGCGACGCGCGGCGACATGCACATCACCGATACGCTCGAGATGGTCGAGCGTGCCTACGATGACTGGAAAGAGGGGCGCTGGTCGCGCGCACCCTACGTCGACATGCTCATTCCTACGCAGATCGATCCGACCATGGCGCCGGACGGCAAGCACTACATGTCGGTGTTCGTGCAGTACTGCCCGTACAGGCTCGCCGACGGCGAGTGGACGCCTGCGAGGCGCCAGGCCTTTGGCGACACGGTGATCGATGCGATTGCACGCCACAGCCCCAACTTCAAGGATCTGATCCTGCACACGGAGATCCGCACGCCGCGCGACATCGAGAACGAGGTGGGCCTGACCGAGGGCAACATCTTCCAGGGCGAATTGACTTTCGATCAGCTGCTCTTCAACCGCCCGCTACCCGGATACGCGCAGTACCGCGCGCCGCTACGCGGCATGTACCTGTGCGGCTCGAGCACCCATCCCGGTGGCGGCGTCATGGGGGCACCGGGAGCCAACTCGGCGCACGCGATCCTGCGCGACCTGGGGCGCCTGTAGTGAACGCTGCGGCTCACACGCGGTACGACAGCATCGTCATCGGCGGCGGCCACAACGGCCTGGTGTGCGCGACCTATCTCGCGCGCGGGGGGCACAGGGTGCTGGTTCTGGAGGCCGCCGATCGCCTCGGCGGCGCCGCCGTCACCCGCGAATTCGCGCCCGGATTCAGAGTCTCGGCGTGCGCGCATCTGCTGCATCTCATGCCGCCGCCGCTCATGCGCGAGCTGGGTCTTGAAGCGCAGGGACTCAAGCTCGCCGCGGCGGGTCTGCCCACGGTAGCCTTGTCGGAAGACGCGCACCACCTGTCGTTCGGTCCGGGAAATCTCGCGGCGCTCGCCGAGCGCTGCGCCGCTGACGCGGCGGCGCTGGCGGAGTGGCAGTCGCTCTTGAAGCGCTTGGCGCGCGCCCTGCACCCGGTGCTGACCGGGACGCCGCCGCGGCTCGGGACCGATGCCTGGCGCGACGCGTGCGCGCTGTTGGGTCTGGGCTGGCGGATCCGGCGGCTCGGGCGTCGCGACATGCGCGAACTGTTGCGCATCGGCGGCATGTGCGTGCACGACCTGCTCGAGGAGCGCTTCAGTCTTGCGCTCCTGAAGGGTGCGATGGCACTCGATGCGGTGCTCGGCAGCAACCTCGGCCCGCGCTCGCCCGGCACGGTGCTGTCGCTCCTTTACCGCGTCGCGGCTTCCCGGGGCGCGGATTCCCTGACGCTGCCGCAGGGGGGTTTGGGCGCGCTGTCGGAGGCACTGGCGCGCGCGGCGCGCGCGGCGGGCGCGGAAGTTCGCACCGGCTCACCGGTGGAACGAATCCTGGTAAGCGACGATCACGCAGCGGGAGTCGTGCTCTGCGGCGGCGAGGAGATCGCGGCGAGGACCGTGGTCTCGAGCGCGGACCCCAAGAGCACGTTCCTCAGGCTCCTCGGTAGCGAGCACCTGGACGCGGGCTTCGTGCGGCGCGTGACCCAGGTGCGCTCGCGGGGGCTCACGGCGAAACTGCACCTGGCTCTCGATCGGCTGCCGCAGTTTCGGGGACTTGCCGCGGAGTCGCTGCGCGGCCGCCTGCTGGTCGCCCCTTCGGCAGACTACGTCGAACGTGCCTACAATCACGCGAAGTACAACGAGTACTCACGCGCGCCGATGCTCGAGATCACGATCCCGACGCTTGCGGATCCGGGCCTGGCGCCTGCCGGCAGGCATGTCATGTCGGTGATCGTGCAGTACGCGCCCTATACGCTCGCGGCAGGCTGGGCCACGCAGCGCACACCCTTCGCCGATCTCGTGATCGATACCCTCGGCGCTTACGCGCCGCAGCTGCGCGACAGCATCCGCGCGATCGAGCTGCTCGCGCCGCCGGACATCGAGCGCGAGTTCCGCATCACCGGGGGTCACTGGCATCACGCCGAACTGGCGCTCGATCAGTTCCTCATGGTCCGCCCGGTGCCGGGTGCCGCGCAGTACCAGACTCCGGTGCCGGGCCTGTTCCTCTGCGGCGCGGGCTGCCACCCGGGCGGCGGCGTCATGGGGCTCCCCGGGCGCAACGCGGCGCGGCAGGTTATCCGGGAGGCGGCATAAGCCATGCTGACCGAGAGCGAACCGCATTACCGCCAGCCGCTGCTGAAGACGCCGTTCCACGAGCGCGCCCGCGAGCTGAGCCAGCTCGACAGCTTCGTGCCATGGGCCGGCTACTCCACCGTCGACGTGTTCACCAGCGTCGAGCAGGAGTACTTCGCGATCCGCAACGCGAGCTCGCTCTACGACCTGACGCCGATGGTCAAGTACCGGATCTCAGGTGCGGATACGCTGCGCTTCCTCAACCGCCTGGTCACGCGTGATATCCGCAGAGTCGGACCCGGCAGGGTCGCCTACGCGGTCTGGTGCGACGACGCGGGTCACCTGATCGACGACGGTACCGTGTTCTGCATCGCACCGAATGAGTACCGGCTGTGCACCGGCGAGCGGCAGCTCGACTGGTTGCGGGCGTCTGCGATCGGCTTTGACGTCGAAATCCGCGAGGTGACCGAAGAGGTGGCCGCGCTCGCCGTGCAGGGGCCGACCTCAGCCAAGCTTCTCAAAGCCGTGGGCCTTGCCGGGGTCGAGCGCCTCAAGCCCTTCGGGCACGGCGAGTTCACGATGCCGCGCGCTGCGGGCGCTGGGGCGGGAGCGATCCCGATGATGGTCTCGCGCACCGGGTTCACGGGCGACCTGGGATATGAGCTGTGGATGCACCCCGCGGACGCCGAGGCGGTGTGGGATGCGCTGATGGAGGTCGGCAGGACGCGCGCCGTGCGACCGGTCGGCTCCAGGGCGCTCAACATGGTGCGGATCGAAGCGGGATTCGTGCTGCCGAACCTGGATTTTGTCTCGGCGGCGCACACCCTGTACCTGGGGACGGAACGCTCGCCGCTCGAGCTCGGGCTGGCGTGGCTGGTGGATTTCAACAAGGGGCACTTCACCGGTCGCCGGGCGCTGCTCGCGGAGCAGGCACGCGGCCCGCGCCGTCGGCTGGTGGGGCTCGACATCGAAGGCACGAAACCGGCCCACAATGCGCTTCTCTACACCGCACGGTCGGGCAAGAAGGAGGCGGGGAGCGTTACCTCCGCGACCTGGTCGCCGACCTGCAAGCGCAACCTCGCACTCGCGATGGTGGAGGCACCCTACATTGCCACCGGCTCCACGGTGTGGGCGGAGATTTACCTGAATCGTGAGCTCGTGTGGGAGCGCCGCATGGTGCGGGCGCGCGTGGTCGAGCGGCCCTTCTATGCCCCGCAGCGGCGGCACGCCACGCCGCCGGCGGACTTCTGAGCGCGACACCAGCCATCATGGCAAGCCAGTCGAAACCGCTCGCCGCAACACCGTGGCTCGATCCGCGGGCGACGGCGCAGATCCTCATCGACGGCGTCAGCAAGACCTTCGGCGCCCACGCGGCGGTCGATAACGTCACACTCCACATTTACAAGGGAGAGATGTTCGCGCTGGTCGGCGCCTCGGGTTGCGGCAAGACGACCCTGCTGCGGATGCTGGCCGGCTTTGCGCACCCGAGCAGCGGCCGCATCTGCATCGACGGGGTGGAGATGAGCGCCGTGCCGCCGCACCAGCGCCCGGTCAACATGATGTTCCAGTCCTACGCGCTGTTTCCGCATATGACGGTGGAAGACAACGTCGGTTACGGCCTGCGCCGCCTGCCGCTCGACCGGGCGACGAAGAAGCAGCGGATCCAGGAGGCCCTGGACATGGTGCAGCTGGGCCCGCTCGCGCAGCGCAGGCCGCACCAGCTCTCGGGCGGCCAGCGGCAGCGCGTGGCGCTGGCGCGAGCGTTGATCCGCCGCCCGCAGGTGCTGCTGCTCGATGAGCCGCTGTCGGCGCTGGACAAGAAACTGCGCGAGCAGACCCAGTTCGAGCTCATGGATCTGCAGCATCAGGTCGGCATCACCTTCATCGTCGTGACCCACGACCAGGACGAAGCGATGGCGCTCGCGACCCGCATCGCGGTCATGGACCGCGGCCAGGTCGTGCAGGTCGGGACGCCGGCGGAGATATATGAGTTCCCCCGCAGCCGTTTCGTCGCGGACTTCGTGGGCACCACCAACCTCTTCGAAGGCACGGTGAGTTCCTGCGACCCGGGCCTGATCACGGTGCATTGCGCCGAGATCGGCGGGGAGCTCATGGTCGATGACGCGGGACACTTCAGCGTCGGTCAGCGCGTCTGGGTCGCGCTGCGACCGGAGAAGGTGCGCCTCGGCAAGCAGCCGGTGAGTGCCGCCCGCGTCAACCAGCTGCGCGGCACCGTCTGGGAGCTCGGCTACCTCGGCAATCACTCGATCTACCAGATCAAGACCGCGACCGGTAAGCTGGTCACGGTGTTCGCCCAGAACGAACGGCGCACTTCGGAAGCGGCCATCGACTGGAGCGATGAGGTGTTCGTGAGCTGGGGAGCAGATGCGGCGGTGCTGCTGCAGTCATAAATAAACAGAGCCGGCGAAGAGCGTGCGCCGGCGAGGTCAGGGGGATAAGCAGATGAAGAACTCAACCCGTGCGATCCGTTCGACGATCTGGCTGCCGCTGGCGGCCGTGGGCATTCTCGGCGCAACAATGCAGGCGGCACGCGCCGCCGATCAGGCCGGCGCACCGGCCGGGGAGAGCAGCACTGCGCGCGGCGGGCTGCAGGAAGTCGTGGTGACGGCGACCCGCCACGAGGAGTCCCTGAGCAGGGTGCCGATCAGCGTGACGGCGCTGACCCAGGAATCGATGGATCAGCTCGGCATCAAGGACTTCCAGGACGTCGCGCGGTTCACGCCTGGCGTGACCATCGATAACTCGGGAACGAACGCGATCTCGATTCGCGGCATCTCTTCCTCGGGCGGCGCGGGCACCACAGGCATCTACATCGACGACACGCCAATCCAGATGCGCTCCGTCGGCTTCAACCCCGATGACACGCTGCCGAAGACCTTCGACCTGCAGCGCATCGAGGTGCTGCGCGGACCGCAGGGCACCCTGTTCGGCGCGGGCGCAGAGGGCGGAGCGGTGCGCTACATCCTCACGCAGCCGAGCGTCACCAGGGCGGACACTTATGTGCGCAGCGAGGTCTCCTACACGCAGTACGGTCAGCCGAGCGCCGAGTTCGGCATCGCGCGCGGGCAGCCGCTCGTCGATGGCACGTTCGGGGTGCGCGCCAGCATCTGGTACCGGTACGACGGCGGCTGGATCGACCGCGTCGACCCGACGACGGCGGCCGTGGTCAACCACAACATCAACTATTCCAACTCCATCATGGCGCGGTTGGCGGCGGTCTGGCAGCCCACCAGCAGCCTCACCATCACTCCGAGCTTGCTCTACCAGAGGCAGGACAAGCACGACGAGTCGACCTACTGGACAGCGTATTCCAATCTGGACAAGGGGCAGTTCAACACCGCGACGCCTGAGCGGATCGGCGGGCCGGACGATTACTACCTGCCAGCGCTAAAGATCCAGTGGGACCTGGGCAACAGCCAGATTATCTCGAACACGGCCTATTTCCACCGCAAACAGCTGACGGCCTACCAGGGCACCGTCTATGACCTGAGCTACTGGCAGACGATCCCCGCCTCGCTGGGACTCGCTCCAGGTCCCTGGTTTCCGCTGCTCGACGCGACCGGCATCCATCTGCCGGCGGCGCTGCAGGGAACGCAGACGCCCAATATCATGACCAACACGCAGCAGAGCTATACGCAGGAGCTCCGCTGGCAGTCGTCTAATCCGACTTCGAAGTGGACCTGGACGGCCGGCGTTTTCTGGCAGTTGGCGAAGGAGGGCAGCATCGAGGAGCTGCGCTCCACGAATATCGATAATGTCTTTAATTACCTGTTCGGATTCACGCCGACGGACTTCTACGGCGGCACCTTCTACTCGTGCCCGACCAATGCCGCCTACCCGTCGATCCCGGCCTGCGACATCTACTATAACAACAATACGACCTTCGACCGACAGATCGCCGCCTTCGGCGAGCTGAGCTACGCATTCACGGACTGGATGCGCCTGACCGTGGGCGAGCGCATCGCCCGCACCTCGTTCTCGCTCAACCACTACGCGGACGGGTACGAGAACTACGGGCCCGGACCTGCCCAGGCAAATCAGAAGGAAACCCCGAACACGCCCAAGGCGACCCTTTCCTTCCAGGTGAACCCGCAGGACCTCTTCTACGTGAGCTACGCAAAGGGATTCCGGGTCGGAGGCGGCAACGCGCCCCTGCCGGACTACTGCAGCCTGGACCTGGCGGCTGCCGGCTACCCGAACGGCGCACCGCTTACCTACAAGTCAGATTCCACCCAGAACTACGAGATCGGATCGAAGAACTCATTCGGCAACTGGCTGAAGCTCGCGACCAGCGTCTATTACATCAAGTGGAACAACATCCAACAGAGCCTATACGTGGCCGGCAACTGCGGGCTGCAGTTCACCGACAACCTCGGGACGGCGGTGGCCAAGGGCTTTGACCTGCAGGCGCAGATGCAGTTCGGCCCCGTACACTTGGATCTTGCGACCGGATACACCAGCGCCCGGTTCACCAAGGACGCGCCGAGCGGTTGCCAGACGCAGGTGCCGCCGGTTGCCGAGGTCCCGTGCCTCGCGAGCAACGGCGACGCCATCTCCGGCCAGGAAGGTATCAACTATGCCCCGGGAGCGAGCCCGCCATGGACGGTGGCACTCGGTGCCGAGTACGCCTTCAAGCTCGGACAGCGAGATGCCTTCGTGCGCGCCGACTGGGAGTATCAGAGCCGCAATAACTGGCTGGCGGCCGTGCAGGATCCCCATAACAATGGGACGTACTTCCTCGGCTATTCATACACGCTGCCCTCGACCAGCTTCACCTCGGTGCGCGGGGGCGTGAACTTTGGCGAGTGGCAGCTGGCGGCCTTCTGCGACAACCTGTTTGATTCGCACACCGTCAACAACTACGCGCTCGGCCAGACCGACGGCACCTACACGCCGCAGCAGAATGCCTGGACCTTCCGTCCGAGGACCGTCGGTCTCACGTTTACGTGGCACGGTCACTGATACTGACTCGCGCGTGGCTCCGCCGAATGGTAGCGTTGCGGCGGCATGCCATCAGGCGAAACACCGGCGGCCGCGGCCGGAGCGGATAACCGCGCAGACAGGCTGAACACTCGCGCCGCCGGGGTCGTCGGGCTCGCGGTGCTCTGCAGCCGCGTACTCGGCCTCGCGCGCGAGCAGATCTTCGCGGCGCTGTTTGGCGGCGGGCGCGTCATGGACGCGTTCACCATCGCCTTTCGCATACCGAACCTGCTGCGTGACCTGTTCGCGGAAGGCGCGCTGTCCACGGCGTTCGTCACGGTGTTCACGCGCACCGCGGCGCTGGAAAATGACGCCGCCGCCTGGCGGCTGGCCGACAAGGTGGCAACCCTTACCGCCGTCTCCCTGAGCGCGATCACGGTGCTGGGGGTCATCACGGCGCCCTGGCTGGTGGCGGCACTGGCGCCGGGCTTCGATGCCGACAAGGCCGCGCTCACCGTAACCCTTACCAGGGTCATGTACCCGTTCATCCTGCTGGTGTCGCTCGCGGCGCTGGTGATGGGCATGCTGAACGCGCGCAACGTGTTTGGCATGCCGGCGATGGCCTCGAGTTTCTTCAACCTGGGATCGATCGTCGCCGGGGTGTTGCTCGGCTATTGGCTTGATCCGCACTTCGGGCCGCGCGCGATTCTGGGACTCGCCATCGGTACCCTGATCGGCGGCGCGCTGCAGCTGGTGGTGCAACTGCCAGTGCTGCGCCGCGCCGGCTACGCGTTTCACGCGGATTTTCGCTGGCGCGACCCGGGGGTGCGCGCGATCCTGCACCTGATGGGGCCGTCGGTGATCGCCGCGAGCACCACCCAGGTGAACGTGCTGGTCAACTCAGTGTTCGCCTCGCAGCTCGGCGACGGCCCGACGTTCTGGCTGACGGTGGCGTTTCGCCTTATGCAGTTGCCGCTGGGAGTGTTCGGCGTCGCGCTCGGCACCGTGGCGCTGCCGCTGCTGGCGCGCATGGCGGCGACCGGCAACACCGAGGCGTTTCGCAGTGAGCTGGCGCGCGGCATGCGGCTCGCGTTTCTCATGACCATCCCGGCGAGCGTCGGTCTCATGGTGCTCGCCGAGCCCATCATTTCGGTGCTCTACCAGCACGGCCGTTTCGGGGCCCACGAGACGGCGGAATCCGCAGGTGCGCTGCGCTTCTACGCCATCGGCTTGTGCGGCTACGCAGCACTCAAGGTGCTGGTGAACGCCTTCTACGCGCTCGACAAACGCAAGACACCGATGGTCGTCAGTTTTTTCGCGGTGGTCCTCAACCTGCTGCTCAACTGGATGTTCACCCTGCACTTCGGCTGGGGTCATCGCGGGCTGGCGTTCTCCACCGCCTGCGTGGCTACCAGCAACTTCCTCATTCTGTATTTCCTCATGCGCTCACACCTCGGGCGCCTGGAATCGCGAGCGATGCTGGCGCTGCTGTGTAAAGTGGCGCTGGCCTCGGCCGTGCTGCTGGGTATTTCCTGGGCGGGCGGGCATTGGCTGCTGGCGGACTGGGCGGTGCAGCGCTTCTGGCCGAAGTGCGGGAGCCTCGTCCTTGTCATCGCCAGCGGCGCTGCCGCGTTCTTCTTCTCTGCCAACGCGCTTGGGATCGGCGAAGTGCACGAGATCGCCCGCGCCGTGCGCCGCAGACTGCGTCGCGCCTGAATTCCGGCGCCGGCAGGCCGGCGGCGTGTGTCGCGGCCTCATTCAGTATCAATTCAGCCAAAGGACCGGATGATGCAATACATGAAGCCGTACCTTCGCAAACTCGCGCTCCTGGCACTGTTGGCTGGCGGCGCGCCGGCGTTCGCGCAGGTGTATCAGTACCCGCCCGCGCGCCCGCTGCAGTGGTTCATCGATGGCGGCGCAAGCATCACGGCAGGAACCACCGCGGACTTTCTCGACAGCGGCTGGAGCATTGGCACCGGGTTCACCCTGCGACCGGTTCCCGGGCAGCCGTTCATGCTGCGGGCGGATCTCAACTACAGCCGCTTCAGCGCCACCAACCAGCTCATCTCCCTCGGTCAGGCCGTGAACCAGACGCCGGTCGACAATGGTTACGGCCAGACGGTCACCGCGTTCCTGAACGGGGTACTGGAAGCACCGGTCAGCGCCTGGACGCGCTTCTACGTCACCGGCGGGGTGGGGCTGGGCTACCGCCGCATCGAACTCACCCAGAATGGCTTCCTGTGCGGCCCCTTCTTCTGTGGGCCGGGCTTCGGGAGCGACACGCTGGTGGCGAGCGATAGCACGACGCGCTTCGCGTGGAATGCGGGCGTCGGGGTGGACTTCGTGCTGCCGGCCGGTCAGTCCTGGTTCGTCGAGGCGCGCTACGAGCGCATCGAGACCCAGGAGCCGACCGAGTTCATCCCGATCCGGTTCGGCCTGCGCTTCTAAGCCTGCGCTGCGGACGCAAACCCGATGCACGCCGTGAGGATTCGCTCCAGCACGGCGCGCATCGGGGCGGCGAATTCCTCATCCCACGCGCACGGCCAGTTGCCCTCGTCGACGGCGCCGGCCGGCTCGCGCAGGTAACCGCGGCAGGCGAGCTCCATCTGCACGGCATGCACGCCGTGCTGCGGGCGACCGTAGTGCCGGGTCGTGTAGCCGCCCTTGAAACGACCGTTGGTGACGCGGGAAAAATCCGTCCCGTCACACAGCGCCTCGATGCGCTGCATCAGCGAGGCAGCGCAGCTGGCGCCGGAGAAACTGCCGAGGTTGAAGTAGGGCAGGGTGCCCGCGAACAGGCGTGGAACGGCTGAGCGGATCGAGTGACAGTCGTATAGCACCAGCGCCGGGTGCAGGCGGCGCAACCGCGCGATCTCCTCTTCTATGGCCTGGTGATACGGCTCGAAGTACTCGCGCCGGCGCGCGGCGATCTCATCGGTCGCAGGCGCACACCCGGCGCGGTACAGCGGCTCGCCGTCGAAGGTGGTGGTGGGACATAGCTCGGTGGTGGCCTGTCCGGGGTAGAGCGACGCGCCTGAGGGGTCACGATTCGGATCGATGACGGTGCGCGACACGCCGGTGCGCACGATGCTTGCGCCGAGGCCCCCGGCAAACTCGTACAGGCGCTCGATCCACCAGTCGGTATCCTTGCGCGCCAGCCACGCGGAGGCGAGTTGCGCTTCGATGGCCGGCGGTATGCGGGTGCCGGTGTGCGGCATGCACAGCAGGACGGGCGCGAAGCCGCGCCGCACGGTGAGCCACGGGGCTTCAGACTCCTCGATCATTGGGGCCGAACCCTCCCGCAGCTGCGTGCTGCTGGCCAATCATCAATAATGTACGCCATGAGGAGCCTGTGGTTTGAATCGGCGCTGCTGCCGCAGGGTTGGGCGCGGGGCGTGCGCCTGAGTGCCACGGACGGACACATCGAGCGCGTTACTGCGAACGTGGAAGCCGCGGATACCGACGAACGCCATGGGATTGCGCTGCCCGGTCTTCCCAACGTGCACAGCCACGCCTTCCAGCGGGGTCTTGCGGGACTTACCGAGCGCCGCGGACCCGGGGACGACAGCTTCTGGAGCTGGCGCGAGCTCATGTACCGCTTCGTCGAGCGCATCGATCCGGACGAGTTCGAGGCGATCAGCGCGCTCGCGTTTGCGGAAATGCTGGAGGGGGGCTTCACGCACGTCGGCGAATTTCACTACCTGCACCACGACCGCGGCGGCGTGCCGTTCGCGGATCCCGGGGAGCTCGCCGGGCGCATCGCCGCGGCTGCTGCCCACACTGGAATCGGACTCACGCTGCTGCCAACCTTCTACGCGCACAGCGGCTTTGGCGGCGCCGCACCCACAACCCGGCAGCGCCGCTTCATCAACGATCCGGAGCGCTTCGCGCGCATCCTCGAAGCCAGCCGCAAGGCGGTGCGCACGCTCCCGGGAGCCAGCGTGGGCGTGGCGCCCCACAGCCTGCGCGCGGTGACTCCCGAGGAGCTCAGCGCCGTGGTGCAGCTCGCACAAGGCGGCGTCATCCACATCCATGTCGCGGAACAGACTCGCGAGGTTGAGGAGTGCGTGGCGTGGAGCGGACGCCGGCCCGTCGAATGGCTGCTCGACAGCCAGGCGGTCGATGAACGCTGGTGCCTGGTGCACGCGACGCACGCCACGCCCTCCGAGCTCTTGGCAGTCGCGGCGCGGCGCGCCGTGGTCGGACTGTGTCCGCTGACCGAATCGAGTCTCGGCGATGGGATATTCCCGGCGACGGCCTTCCTCGCGCACCACGGCCGCATCGGCATCGGCAGCGATTCCAACATCCTGCTGGATGCCGCCGAAGAGCTGCGCACGCTCGAGTACTCCCAGCGCCTGCTGCAACGTGCGCGCAATGTGCTCGCCTCGGGCGCCGGCGCTTCGACCGGACGCTGCCTGTTCGACGGCGCGCTCGAGGGTGGCCGGCAGGTGCTGCAGAGCGGCACGCCCGGGCAGGGGCGTGCGGCAGGACTCGCCGCCGGGGCGCCGCTGGACGTGGTCAGCCTCACAGCCGGCCATGCGGTGCTCCTGGAACGGCGCGACGATGAGATCCTGGACAGCTGGATCTTTGCCGGTGGCCGCAGCGTCATCGACTGCGTGTGGCGCGCCGGCGTCAGGGTCGTGAGTAACGGACGGCATCGGGATCGCGACGCGATTCTCACGCGCTACGCCCGCGCCCTGCAGAGGCTGCGCGCCTCGGACACCACATCATGCTGAAAAGAATCTCGGCTGCCGTGCTGGCCATCGTGGGTGCCGTCGCCGTAGGCGCAGTGGCGCTGCACCGGCACGAGCCGATCAATGCGCTGTGGATCCTGACCGCGGCGGTGTGTATCTATCTTCTGGGCTACCGCTTCTACGCCGCCTGGATCGCTGCCCGCGTGCTCAGCGTCGATGCATCGCGCGCCACGCCGGCGGAGCGGCTCAACAACGGACGCGACTTTGTGCCGACGCACCGCGTGATCGTCTTCGGCCATCACTTCGCCGCTATCGCCGGGCCCGGACCGCTCGTGGGTCCGACGCTGGCGGCGCAGTTCGGCTACCTGCCGGGGACGCTGTGGATCCTGGTGGGTGCGGTGCTGGGCGGCTGCGTGCAGGACATGATCATCCTGCTGCTGTCCACACGCCGCGACGGGCGCAGCCTCGGCCAGATGGCGCGCGATGAACTGGGTCCGCTGGGCGGCTTCGCCGCTCTCATCGGCACGCTCATCATCATGATCATCCTGAGCGCGGTGCTGGGCCTGGTGATCGTCAATGTCATGAAGCACAGCCCGTGGGCCACCTCCACGGTGCTCGCCACCATCCCCGCGGCGCTGATCGTCGGTCTGTACCTGCGCCTGTGGCGGCCGGGGCGGGTGCTCGAAGGATCGCTGCTCGGCGTGACGCTGGTGCTGCTGGCGCTGCTCGCCGGCGGCTGGGTGGATCACCAGCCGCTGCTGCGTCCGCTGTTCGACTATTCGGCCATCGCGCTCGCCGGCTTCGTGATCGCCTACGGCTTCTGCGCGGCGATCCTGCCGGTGTGGCTGCTGCTCGCGCCGCGCGACTATCTGTCGACGTTCCTGAAGCTCGGCACGGTGGTGCTGCTGGCGGTGGCCATCGTGCTGACCCACCCGCAGATCAAGATGCCCGCGGTGACGGCCTTCACCGACGGCACGGGTCCCTTGTTCGGCGGCAAGGTGTTTCCGTTCGTGTTCATCACCATCGCCTGCGGCGCGGTGTCGGGCTTTCACGCGCTGGTGGCGAGCGGCACGACTCCCAAACTCATCACCAACGAAGCGGACGTGCGGCTGGTCGGCTACGGCAGCATGGCGCTCGAATCCTTCGTGGCCATCATGGCGCTTATTGCGGCGACGCTGCTCGACCCGGGGGTGTTCTTCGCCATCAACAGCGGCGTCGGCGTTGTGGGCGCGAGCCCCGCCGCTGCGGTGCACACCATCAGCAGCTGGGGCTATCCGGTCACGGTGGAGCAGATGCAGGCACTCGCCAGCGCCATGGGCGAGCGCACCCTGTTCGCGCGCAGTGGCGGGGCGCCATCCCTGGCGGTGGGTATGGCGAGCATTTTCGGCAGCACCTTCGGCCGCGGGCTGCTGGCGCTGTGGTATCACTTCGCCATCATGTTCGAAGCGGTATTCATCATGGCGGTCCTCGATGCCGGCACCCGCGTCGGCCGCTTCATGCTGCAGGATCTGCTCGGGCACCTCTGGCAGCCCCTGGGACGTACCTCGTGGTATCCGTCGGTGCTGCTCGCCAGTGCGCTCATGGTCGGCGCATGGGGTTACTTCCTGTACATCGGCGTGATCGACCCGAACGGTGGCGTGAACATTCTGTGGCCGCTGTTCGGCATTTCCAACCAGATGCTGGCCGGCATCGCGCTGTCGGTGGCGACCGGGATCATCATCAAGTCGGGCAAGGCACGCTATGCGCTGGTGACCCTGGTGCCGCTCGCATGGATCGCCCTCATTACCACGACCGCGGCGTGGCAGAAGATCACCAGTGCCGACAGCCGCATCGGGCTGTTCGCCGCGGCCGATGACCTGGCGCGCAAGCTGGCCTCGGGCGTGCTGCCGCCGGAGCGCGCCGCGGTCGCCCCGCAACTCATATTCAATCAGCGCCTCGATGGCTGGATCACGATATTGCTCCTGACGATCCTGTGGTTCGTGATCCTCGACATGGCGCGGGTATGCGTGCGGCGTCTGCGGGGCCTGCCGCTGCGCTCGAGCTCGGAAGCGCCGTATCAGCTGAGCCGCCTGCAGGGCGCGATGGCGCAGGTGCAGCCGTGAGGCGCGTGGCACACCTGGCGGTGCGGCAGGCCGCGGCGCTCTGGAGGGCCTTGCGCACCGCTTGCGGCGATGACGCCTATGAGCGCTACTGCGCGCATCGGGCGGCGCGGCATGCGCTCGAGCCGACGATGAGCCGCCGCGCGTTTTATGAGGAAACGCAGCGACGCAAGTGGAGCGGCGTCACTCGCTGCTGTTAGTTCACCCGCATGTTGCGGATGAGGCGCCGGTCTATGTACAGGCGTGCATCCAGCACCAGGCGATCCTGGGCCTGCTGCAACTGGTGCAGGCAGAACATGACCACGATGCAGGCGATCAGTGCCGTGAGGGTGGCATTGAAGGTGATCCCTAACCCGAGCGTGACGCCGGAGATGTCCCCGCGCAGCGCACCCTGGGCCTCCTGCAGGGCGCGGCCGATGCCGCGCACCGTGCCCACGAACCCGACGGCCGGGATCGCCCACGCGGTGAAGCGCACCATCGACAGTTGCGCGTCCAGGCGGTCGAGTTCGTTCTCGCACTCGGCGCGCACCGCCTCCGCGGCGTCCTGCACGCTGCGTGTCGCTCCGAAGCGGTTCAGCGCCACCATCAGCGCCCGCGGCAACAGCATCTCCTGCTCCTGGCGTGGCAGGCTTTCGATCGGTCGACCGTAGGCACGCGCGTCATCGGGCAGCACCACGTGCCCTTCGCCGAGCTCGATGTAGGGCTTGTCAAGCAGGCGCCGGTTACGGGCGACCGCGGCCGCCTGGTACGCGATCAGCGACAGCGCCCAGGTCGCCAGGATCAGCGCCACCTCCTGCTCGTAGTCCTTCAGGATCACGTACGGGGAGCGCAGGTTGTGGGGCACCGGTTGTCCGGGTTTCAGCTGGTCCTGCGGGATCGCGGGCTCGGCGAGGATCGCCGCGGCGCGCGGGCGGATCACGGTGGCGTAGAGCGACTGTACGAGGATCACGCTCACCAGGAGCGCTGCCAGGCTGAACAGGGCATCGCGGCCAACCGAGCGCATGAACTCATCTCCTGCAAAAGGGCGGCCGGCGCTCACGCGCTTGGGTCCGCGCGCCGGCAAGCGCCGGCCGAAAGTGCCGGAAAATGCTAGCATTACGCGCTTAACCTTGGGGCGTTGTTGGGGGCTTTCAGGCGGGGTGCAGGCGGTGGAAGGACGGCTATGGCACTGAAAATAATGATTCTTGGGGCAAACGGCTTCATCGGCAGCGCGCTCACCAATGCGATCCTGCGTACCCGGCCCTGGGAGGTGTACGGCATCGACCTGGCGGACAACAAGCTGGGCGAGCTGCCGAAAACCGACCGCTTCCACTTCGTCGAAGGCGACATCACGATCAACAAGGAGTGGGTCGAGTACCACGTCAAGAAGTGCGACGCGGTGGTGCCGCTGGTAGCCATTGCCAACCCGGCGCAGTACGTGACCCACCCGCTGCGGGTGTTCGAACTCGACTTCGAGGCCAACATCGACGTGGTGCGCCATTGCGTCAAGTACGGCAAGCGTCTCATCTTCCCCTCGACCTCCGAGATCTACGGCATGTCGCCCGATGCGGTGCTGGATGAGGAGACCAGCCCGCTGGTGTATGGCCCGATCAACAAGCAGCGCTGGATCTACGCCGCCTCCAAGCAGCTGCTCGACCGTGTCATCTTCGCCTACGGCGTGCGCGACAACCTCGACTACACCCTGTTCCGGCCGTTCAATTTCATCGGTCCGAATCTCGACAATGTCGAGGAGCCGAAGGAAGGCAGCTCGCGGGTGTTCACCCAGTTTCTCTCCAACGTGCTCTACAAGCGGCCGATCAAGCTGGTCGACGGCGGCAGCCAGAAGCGCTCGTTTACCTACATCGACGACGCCATCGAAGCCCTGCTGACGATCCTCGAGAACCCGGATGGCATCGCCAGCCGGCGTATTTTCAACATCGGCAACCCGGCCAACTGCATCTCGATCCGCGATCTGGCGCAGCGCACCATCAGGATTGCGCAGGAGTTCCCGGTGCTGCGCGACAACGCCAGGGCCACGGAGATCATCGACATCTCTGCCGGCGAGTACTACGGCAAGTACTACCAGGACATCCAGGTGCGCGTACCTAACGTCGAAGCCGCCCGGCGCGACCTCGGCTGGCGGCCAACCACCGACATGGATACCGCAATCCGGCGCACCATCGAGTTCTACGTGAAGCAGGAAGGCTTCGGCACGCGCGCGGCGGCGATCGCGGCGGGCATCTAGCGCACCTTTCTGCCCACAGCATGGACTTACGACTGGGGCAGGGGCTGCGCGGCCGGCTCGGCTGGCTGGCGTGGATCATCCTCGCGGCCGCCTGGTTTGCGACCCTGCCGGTGCGGCCGCTGCTCGATCCCGACGAGGGCCGTTACGCGGAGATCCCGCGCGAGATGCTGGCGAGCGGTGACTGGATCACGCCGCGTTTCAACGACCTGAAGTATTTCGAGAAGCCGCCGCTGCAGTACTGGGCGACGGCCGTGGCGTACCAGGCATTCGGCCTGCGGCAGTGGAGCTCGCGCCTGTGGAGCGTGGGGCTGGCGTTCGCGTGCCTGCCGCTGGTGTTTGCGTGGGTCTCGAGCCTGTACGGGCGCGACCGTGCGCTCGTGGCGCTGACGGCGCTCGCGGTCAGTCCGTTCTTCGTGATCGTCGGCCATCTCAACCTGCTCGACGGCAGCTTCACCTTCTGGCTCACGGCCGCGGTGCTGGCTTTCACACGGGCGCAGACCCTGCCGCCGGCATCTTCCGCCGAACGGCGCTGGATGCTCAGCGCCTGGGGGGCGGGGGCGCTGGCGGTGCTCACCAAGGGAATCGTCGTCGGGGTGCTCGCAGGAGCCGCGCTCATCCTCTACACGCTCAGCGAGCGTGACACGCGCACCTGGCGGCGGCTGCACCTGGGCGCGGGCCTGGCGCTGTTCACGGCTATTGCCGCCCCGTGGTTTGTCGTGGTATCGCTGCGCAACCCCAGCTTCCCGGGATTCTTCTTCGTACACGAGCATTTCACGCGCTTCCTGACCACGGTGCACCAGCGCGCGGAGCCGTGGTGGTACTTCCTGCCGTTGCTGCTGCTCGGGGTGCTGCCGTGGATTGCGCCCCTGGCGCGGGCCTGGCGCTGCGCCTGGGTTGGGGACGCCCCCGCCACGGCCGCGGGGATGCCGCAATTCAAACCGCCCAAGTTCCTGCTGATCTTCGCCGCGGTCACGCTGGTGTTCTTCTCCGCTTCCGGATCCAAGCTGGCGCCCTACATCCTGCCCATGCTGCCGGTGCTGGCGGCCGTCACCGGTGCCTGCAGCGGCGCCGGGGGCGAGTTCGCGCGCCCCGCGGCGCGCATTGGCGCGGGGCTGGTAGGGGTCATTGCGGCGGGACTTCTTGTCTATAGTGCGCAGCGCAACAGTTATGTACCGCATCAGGCGCTGTGGTGGGCAGTGGCGGGCGCCCTGGCGGCGCTCGTGGCCGTGGCGGCGACCTTCAGAACGCGACCCTCCATGCAGATCCCGGCGGCGATCGTGACCGCCGCAAGCGCGATCCTCGCCTGGCAGTGCCTGTTGTGCGACTACACCGTTATCCCGCCGACGCGCTCGGCGCGCGATCTGGTGAACACCGCGCGCCCCTTCATCGGAGCGCACACGCCGCTCTACAGCGTCGGTCAGTATCGCGAGACGGTGTCACCGTACCTGGAGCGCACGCTGCAGCTGGTCGGCTATGAGGGAGAGCTGCAGTTCGGGCTGCAGGAACAGCCGGACCAGCGCATGGCGCTGCCGGAATTCGCCGCCCGCTGGAGCGCGGGGGGCGAGGCCGTGGCATTCTTCGATCCCGGAGTCTGGGATGAGTGGCGGCGGCGCGGGCTGCCCGGGCGCGTGATTGCCGCCGACAACTACACCGTCGCTGTGAGTCGCCTGTGAAGCTTGCCGATTTTGCCGTTCTGTCGTGCGGCGTGCTGCTCAACGCGTTGGCGCAGCTGGGGCTCAAAGCGGCCACCCGCGTGAGCGGCCCGCTGCTGGCCACCGACGCCGGCGTGTGGAAGAAGGGGCTCGACCTGCTGGTCGTGCCCTCGTTATGGTATGCGCTGTGCGCCTACGGCCTCAGCGTCGTCGTGTGGCTGGTGGGCCTGTCACGGGTGCCGGTGAGCCAGGCGTACCCGCTGCTCTCGCTCGGCTATGTCATCAACGTCGGCCTCGCCTGGTGGCTCCTGGGCGAGGTACCCAACGCCCAGCGCGTTGTCGGAATCGGCATCATCGTGCTGGGTGTCGTACTGGTGGCCCGCTCATGAATGATTCGAGCAAGCAAGTGAACCGCATGTTGCCCTTTACGCGTCCCAGCATCGACGAGGACACGATCGACGCGGTGGCCGAGGTGCTGCGCTCGGGCTGGCTGGCGAGCGGACCCAAGGTCGCGCAACTCGAGGCTGAGCTGTCGAGCTATTTCGGGGGACGGCCGGTGCGCACCCAGACCTCCGCGACGGCGGGCCTCGAGATGGCGCTGCTCGCCTGTGGCATCGGCAAGGGCGATGAAGTCATCACGCCGGCGCTGAGCTTCGTGGCCACCGCCAACGTCATCGTGCGCGTGGGCGCCCGCCCGGTGTTCGTGGACGTGGGACTGGATTCGCGCAACATCGACCTGGACCAGGTGGCGGCGGCGATCACACCGCGCACCCGCGCCATCCTGCCGGTGCATTTTGCCGGCCTGCCGGTGGACATGGAGCGCCTGTACGCCATCGCGGGCAGGCACCGGCTGCGCGTCATCGAGGACGCCGCGCACGCCATCGGCTCCGCCTGGCGCGGGCGGCGCATCGGCAGCTTCGGGGACCTGGTGGTTTTCAGCTTTCACCCCAACAAGAACATCACCACCATCGAAGGTGGCGCGATCTCGGGCGGCTCGCCCGAGGAACTCAAGTCGATCGAGTTGCACCGCTGGCACGGGCAGGTGAAGTCCGGGCCCGACGTGTTCGACACGCTGCTGGCGGGCGGCAAATACAACCTCTCGGACGTGGCAGCCGCGGTGGGCCTGGGACAGCTCAGGCGGCTGGAGGAATTCAACGCCCGACGCCGTACGCTGGTGGCGCGCTACTTCGAGCTGTGGGGTGCGGATCCGCCGCTGCGCTTGCCGGAGTGCGGCGACGCCGGCCACAGCTGGCACGTGTTTACCCCGCTCCTGCCCCTGGCGCAGCTGCGCATCTCGCGGCGCGAGTTCATGGAAGCCATGAAAGAGCGCGGCATCGGTGTCGGGGTCCACTACCCTGCGATCCACCTGTTCAGCGCCTACCGGGCGCTCGGCTATCGCGAGGGTCAGTTCCCCAACGCGGAGCGCATCGGACGCGAGACCGTCACCCTGCCGCTGTTTCCGGCGATGGAGCTTCACGAGGTCGAGCGCGTGGTGCGCGCCGTGGACGATATCGTGCGTGGAGCTTAGCGCATGAACCCGCAGGTTTCGGTGGTCATCCCGGTGTTCAACGAGGAGGAGGGGCTGCCGCTGCTGTTCGAGCGCCTCTACCCGGCGCTCGATGCCCTGGGACGCTCTTACGAGATCGTGTTCGTCGATGACGGCAGCTCGGATCGGTCGGTCGCGGAGCTGCGCGAGCAGTTCGAGCGGCGGCCGGACGTAACGCGGGTCGTGCTGCTGGCGCGCAATGCCGGCCAGCACCTGGCGATTCTCGCCGCCTTTGCGCAGGCGCGCGGGACCTACATGATCACACTCGATGCCGATCTGCAGAATCCGCCCGAGGAGATCGCACGACTGATCGAGGCCATGGATGCCGGCGCGGATTACGTCGGCACCATCCGCAAGAGCCGCCAGGACGTGCTGTGGCGCAAGGCGGCCTCGCGGCTGATGAATCGCCTGCGCGAGAGAACCACTTCGATCCGCATCACCGATCAGGGCTGCATGCTGCGCGGCTACCATCGCAGCGTGGTCGATGCGGTCAACCACTGCACCGAGATGAGCACCTACGTGCCGGCGCTCGCCTTCACGTTCGCGCGCCACCCGGTGGAGATCGAGGTGGCGCATGCGGAGCGCACGGTCGGACAGTCCAAGTACTCGCTCTATCGTCTCATCCGGCTCAACTTCGATCTGATGACCGGATTCTCGGTGGCCCCGCTGCAGTTCTTCTCCATGGCCGGCGGGGTGATCGCGCTGGTTTCGCTGATCCTGGTCGTGTACCTCGCGATCCGCCGCCTGATCTTCGGTCCCGAGGCCGAGGGCGTGTTCACCCTGTTCGGCATTGCCTTCTTCCTGATCGGCGTGGCGCTCATCGGCCTGGGAGTGGTGGGCGAGTACGTGGGCCGCATCTACGAGCAGGTGCGCCAGCGCCCACGCTACCTGGTGGCGGCAGTCCTCGAGCAGGGGGACCACGGCGCAGCGGAGCGGCTCGCACAGGCGGGTGCCGTGCAGCTGCCCGCGCCGCTGACGCCGGCGGTGCGCGTGCGGGGAGCGTCGGAGTGAGCCGGGCGCGAGCCGTCGTCTTCGCCTATCACGATGTCGGAGTCCGGTGCCTCAAGACCCTCATCTCCGCGGGAGTCGAAATTCCGCTGGTGGTCACCGTTCCCGACGATCCGCGCGAGGCGCAGTGGTATGCGAGCGTCGCGGCGACCGCGGCCGACAATGGGCTCACGGTGATCGCGCCCGCGCAGGCGAACAGCTCCCAACTCGAGCGTGCGGTCAGCGAGCTGCAACCCGACTTTATCTTCTCTTTCTATTACCGCTCGATGCTGGGGGCCCCCCTGCTCAAGGCCGCGCGCCGTGGCGCCCTCAACATGCACGGCTCGCTGCTGCCGAAGTACCGGGGACGCGCTCCGGTGAACTGGGCGATCCTCAAGGGCGAGCGCGAGACGGGCGCGACCCTGCACTACATGGTCGAGCGCGCCGATACCGGCGACATCGTCGATCAGCAGAGCGTCCCCATCCTGCAGGATGACGATGCCCGCGAAGTGTTCGCCAAGGTCACAGTTGCCGCCGAGACCATCCTGGCACGCTCGCTGCCGCAACTCATCGCCGGCACGGCCGCGCGCACGCCGCAGCACATCGTGCCGGGCCAGTACTTCGGCCGGCGCAAGCCCGAGGACGGCCGTATCGACTGGAGCCGCCCGGCGCTGGAAATCCACAACCTGGTGCGGGCCGTGGCGCCACCCTTTCCGGCCGCGTTCGCCGAGGTGGGCGGCGAGCGCTGGGAGATCCATCGCACCCGCGTCAGCGCCTGTCGCGCGTTCCCCGAAGAACGTGTCCGGCTGTTCGCCGCCGACGGTAAGTGTTACCTCGCCTGTGGCGATGGCGGGGTCCTGTCGCTGCTCGCCGCGGCCAATGCCGGTGGGCCCATCGATATCGCCGCTTTAGCGCGCCAGCTGGCGACACCTGTGCGGCTTTCCTGACCGTGCCGCTCGTTGCCCTCAAGATCGACGTCGACACCTATCGCGGCACGCGCGCCGGCGCGCCGCGGCTCGCGGATCTGCTGCAGCGGCTGGGCGTGCCGGCGACGTTTCTCTTCAGCCTCGGCCCTGATCACACCGGCCGCGCGATCAAACGCGCTTTCCGTCGCGGCTTCCTCGGCAAGGTCAAACGCACCTCCGTGCTCCAGCACTACGGCCTGAGGACGCTGCTCTACGGGGTCCTGCTTCCGGGCCCGCACATCGGCCGGCGCTGCGGCCCGCAGCTGCAGGACATTGCACGGCGCGGGTTCGAGGTCGGCGTGCACACCTGGGATCACGTGCGCTGGCAGGACGGCGTGGCCCGGGCGAGTGAGCCGTGGACGCGCCGCGAGCTCACCCTCGCCCGTGATCAGTTCGCGGAAGTTTTCGGCCGGGCACCGCTCGTGCACGGCGCGGCCGGGTGGCAGACCAACCGTTACGTACCGGCCCTCGAGCGCGAGCTCGGCTTCCGCTACGCCTCCGATACGCGCGGTACCGGGCCGTTTGTGCCGCTGCTCGACCACGGCGCCGCCGCGGTTCCGCAACTGCCGACCACGCTGCCGACGCTCGATGAGCTCATCGGCCGCGCCGAGCTGCGCGGCGTGGATCCCGTCGATCACCTGCTGGCCGTCACGGCCGGCGTGCCCGCCCGCGATCACGTGTTCACGCTGCACGCCGAGCTCGAAGGCGGGGCGTATCTGCCCTCGTTCGAGCGGCTGCTGCGCGCCTGGCAGCAGCGCGGTACGCGCCTGACAGACCTGGCAACCTACGCCGGGCAGCTGGATTTCGCGAGCCTTCCCCGCTGCGGCATCGTGGCCGGCACGATGGAGGGGCGCTCGGGCACGCTGGCGTTGCAGTCGCAATGGAAGAAGTGAGCGGCAGGCTACGGCTCCTCGGCGGCGCCCTGGGTCTGGTCGCGGTGCTGCTCTCGGCCTGCGTCCACTACACGCCACGGCCGCGCCCCGCCGAGCGCATCGCCGCCGAGTTTACGCAGCGCACCTTGAGCGATCCGCAGCTGCGCGCCATCCTCGACAAGCAGCTGCCCGCGCGCGCCGGCGCCTGGCCGCGATCGCAGTGGGACCGCGCGGATCTGCTGGTTGCAATGTTGTACTTCAATGACGGCCTCGCCGCCGGGCGGGCCAGCGCGCGAGTCGCGACCGCCGGCACCCGCACGGCGCGTGAGCGTCCCAATCCGACCGTGACGCTCATGTCCGAGTATGCGAACCAGCACGACGGCTCGCCTCTGTGGCTCTGGGCGTTCGCCACCGACTGGCTGCTGGACGCCGGAGCTAAGCGCGGCGCGCGCATCAGCCTTGCGGACTTGAGCGCGCAACGGGCCGGTTACGATTTTGCGGAGCTCACCTGGAAGGAACGCAGTGCGCTGCGGCGCGCGGCCGCGGACCTGCTGATCACGCAGCGGGAAATTACCCTGCGTGAAATAGTCAACACCGACCGCAGGGCGCAGCTCGACATGGCTCGCCAGCGCCTCGAGGCGGGCGCCGCCACCCGCGGCGACCTCGACCGCCTGGTGCGGGATGCGTTGCAGGACGAACAACAGCTGCACGATGCCAGGCGCCGTGCGAGTCTCGCGCGCAGCGCGCTGGCGGTCACCGTCGGTGTGCCGGTGACGGCTCTCGAGAGCCTGAAGCTCGGCTGGCAGCAGCTCGACGATCCCCCCGGGGTCGATGCGCTGCGGCTCGAGCGCTGGCGCGATGACGCGTTGCTCGCGCGCGCCGACGTGCACAGCGCGGTGGTCGCCTACAGCATGGCCGAGCAGGCGTTGCGTCTGGAGGTCGCCAGACAGTACCCCGACGTGCACCTGGGCCCCGCATATACGTGGGATCACGGCATCAGGCGCTATCAGTTCAACCTGGGTCTCACGCTGCCGCTTCTCAACCGCAACGCCGGCGCAATCGGCGAAGCCGAGGCCCGGCGCGAGGAGGCCGGCGCGCATCTGGAGGCTACGGTCGCGAACGCGTGGCAGGAAATCGACGAGGCGATCCGCCAGTGGCAGCTGGCCCGCGCGCGCCTCGCCGAAGCGCGCGGGCCCGTCTACGACGCCGCGCAGCACATCTACGCCCAGACTGCACGCGGCTTCGACGCCGGCGCCAACGACCGCACCGAGCTGGTTGCGGCACGCGTGGCTCAAACACTCGCCGAGCTGCAGGTGCTGGATGCGGTACGCAGTGCCCAGGAGGCGCTCGCAACCCTCGAGGATGCGCTGCGCCGGCCGCTCGAGGGCCCGGAGCTCACGCTGGCGGCAACCCTGGCGTCCGCGCCGGTGGCCAACGAGGGAGTCACAAGATGACGAGGTACGCGAGGACGCGCCGCAGCTTTGGCGTGCTGCTGGCCCTGACGATCGGTGTGAGCGCTGCGAATGACGCGCAAGTCAGCGGCGCCCCGCCGCAGCCGATCACGGTGAGTGCCGCCGAGCAGGCGCGTCTTGGGGTGCTGACGCAGGCCCTGGCAGCGGCGCCGGCGCCGGCGGGCCTCGTGACGACCGCACGGGTGCTTGACCCGGGACCGCTGATCCAGCTCGATGCCGATCTGGCGGCGGCGTCCGCGAGTCTCGCGGCCTCGCGCGCCGAGGCCAGCCGCACGCGCACGCTGTATGCGCAGGATCGCACTGCCTCGGCGCGCGCGCTGGAAATGGCGGACGCACAGGCGCAGGCAGACCTGCAGCGCGTGAACGGCGCGCAGCGGCGCCTGTTGCTCGAGTGGGGCGAGGGCGTGGCGGGTCTTCCGGCCCGGCGCCGCGCCGCGCTGCTGAATGATCTGGCGCATGTGCGCTCGGAGCTGGTGCGTGTCGAGCTGCCCCCGGAAGCCCCGGTGCCCCCGGCGGGCGCCATCATCCGCCTGCGGAGCAGCGCCGCAGCAACGGTGATGCAGGCGAAGGTGCTGGGCATGTTGCCGGTCGCGGATCCGCGCCTGCAGACGCGCGGCGTGCTGGCCGAGCTCAGCGGGGCGCAGGCCACCCTCGCGGTCGGGCAGATGCTCAGTGCGCAGTTGCCCGCCCCCGGCGCAGCTCCGGGAGTAGTCCTGCCGCGCGGCGCACTGTTGCGCAAGGACTCGAAGGTGTGGGTGTATGTGCAGACCGCGCCGACCACCTTGGTGCGCCGCGAGGTGACGGGGTTCCAGCCCCTCGCCGACGGGTGGTTCGTCTCGGGCGGTTTCGCGCCGGGCGAGCGCGTCGTCACCGCCGGCGCCGCCGCGTTGCTCGGCGTGGAGGCTCCGGCTGCCGGCGGCGGGGACTGACTTGATCGCCGCGATCATCCGCTGGTCCCTGCGCTTTCCGCTCGTGGTGTGCGCGCTGGCGGCGATGCTCGCCGTGTATGGCGTGCTGGTGCTGGCGCGTGCCAAGTACGACGTGTTCCCGGAATTCGTGCCGCCCCAGGCGGCGGTGCAGACCGAGGCGCCCGGGCTGGTCGCCGAGCAAGTGGAGCTGCTGGTGACGCTGCCGATCGAGCAGGCGATCAGTGGCGCGAGCGGCGTGCAGGCGGTGCGCTCCGAGACCATCTCGGGACTCTCGGTGGTGACGGTGGTGTTCCAGGAAAACGTCGATCCGTACCGCGCGCGGCAGATCGTCGCCGAAGCATTGGGGCAGGTCACCTCAAGGCTGCCGCTGGGCGTGAAGCCGCCCAAGCTCGAGCCGCTGACCTCCTCGACCATGGATCTGCTGAAGCTCGGCTTTGTGAGCGAGCGGGTGTCGCCGATGCAGCTGCGGGATCTGGTGCAGTGGACTATCCGGCCGCGGTTGCTCGCGGTTCCGGGGGTTGCCCGGGCAACGCTTTACGGGGGCGATGAGCGGCAGCTGCAGGTGCAGGTGGAGCCGCGCGAGCTGAACGCGCGCGACCTGGCTTTCAGTGACATCGTGGCGGCGGTGCGTTCCGCGACCGGGGTGCGCGGCGGGGGTTTCATCGAAACCGCCAACCAGCGGGTGCTCATCGAGAGCCGCGGCCAGACCCTCGACGCGGCGGCGCTCGGGGCTGCAGTGGTCCCCGCCCTCGCGGCGGCGCCCGCCGCCGGCGCTGCGGCCGCTACCGCGGCCACGCCGCTGAGGCTGCGTGACTTTGCGACCGTCACCGACGGGGTGGCGCCGAAGTTCGGCGACGCGCTCATCATGGGCAAACCAGGCGTGCTCCTCAACCTCTCCAGCCAGTACGGCGCCAACACGCTCATCGTGACGCGCGCGATCGAGGCGGCGCTCGCGGAGCTCGCCCCGGCCCTGCGCGCGCGCGGCGTAAGGCTCTACGCGGGGCTGCACCGGCCGGCCAACTTCATCGAGAATGCGCTCGCAGGCATCCGGCTGGACGTCGTGCTCGGTGCGGTGCTGATCACGCTGGTGCTGTTCCTGTTCCTGCGCGACCTGCGCAGCGTCGTGGTGGCGTTCGTGTCCATTCCGTTGGCGCTGCTCGCTGCCGTGATCGCGGTGGACGCCTTCGGCTGGACTATCAACACCATGACCTTGGGAGGGCTCGCGGTGGCGCTCGGCGTGGTGGTCGACGATGCCATCATCGGCGTGGAGAACATCGTGCGGCGCCTGCGTGGCACCCACGCCCACGGCAGTGAGGCCCGCGAGATCATCCAGAAGGCATCGGTTGAGGTGCGCGCGCCGGTCGTGTACGCCACCTTCGTCGTGGTGCTGGTGCTGGCGCCGATGCTGCTGCTGTCCGGGCTGCAGGGCAGTTTCTTCGGACCGCTGGCCGCTTCCTTCTCGCTGGCGACGCTGGCATCGCTGGTCGTGGCGCTGACGGTCACACCCGCCGCCGCGCTGCTGCTGCTGACGCGCACCGAGCCGCACGCGGAGGCAGCGTGGCTCACGCGCCTCAAGGACCGTCATGAGTCGCTGCTGAGCCGCTGGAGCGCTTTCCCGCGCCGCGTGATCATCGCCTCCGCCATCGTGACGCTGCTCGCGGCGGCGGCCTTGCCGTTCTTTGGCAGCGAGCTCATGCCGCCATTTCGCGAAGGTCATTTCGTGGTGCAGGCCCTTGCCACTCCCGGCACCTCCCTCACCGCCATGAAGACCCTCGGCGCGCGCGTGGCGGGCGACCTGGTGGCGATTCCCGGCATCGTGACCGTCGAGCAGACCATGGGGCGAGCGGAATCCGGCGAGGATACCTGGGAGCCGAACCGCAGCGAGTTTCACATCGAGCTGAAGCACATGTCGGGCCGCGCCGAGGGAGCAATCCAGGCCGCCATCCGTGCAGCCCTGCAGCACTATCCAAGCCTGCGCACCGAGGTGCTGACGTTTCTCGGCGACCGTCTGAGTGAGTCGCTGTCCGGTGAGACCGCGCCCGTGGCGGTCAACGTGTTTGGCCCCGATCTGGACGAGCTCGACCGGGTGGCGTATGAGATTGCCGCGGTTGCGCGCACGGTGCCGGGCGCCAGTGATGTCCAGGTGCAGGCGCCCTCGGGAGCACCGTTCCTGCGCGTGGACCTGAAGCCCGAGAGGCTCGGCCAATACGGGTTCACCGCCGCCGACGTGCTGGACACGGTCGAGACGGCTTACGAGGGTACGACCGCGGCGCAGGTCTACGACGCGAACAAGGTGATCGATCTCACCGTGCGCCTGCCCCCCGCCGAGCGCATCGACCCGGAGGCGATCGGGCAACTGCTGGTGCGCACCGCGAGCGGCGTGACCGTGCCGCTGAAGGAGCTCGCGACGCTCTCGCTCACCGAGGGTCGCACCGGCATCATGCATGAGGGGGCCCGGCGCCGGCAGGTGGTCACGCTCAACCCCACGACCTCGGACATCGGCGGTTTCGTGGCCAAGCTGGAGAACGCCGTTGCGCGGCGCGTGAAGCTGCCGCCCACGGTGTACCTGCAATTCGCCGGCGCGGCGAGCGGCCAGCGCCAAGCGCGCCGTGAGCTGCTGGTGCACTCGGCGCTCGCGGCGCTCGGCATCATGCTGCTGTTGTCGGTGGCGTTTCGCGACGCCCGCAGCGTGACACTGATCCTCGCCACCACGCCGTTTGCGCTGGTGGGCGGGGTGCTCGCCGTGGCGCTCACCGGCGCGACGCTCTCGATCGGCTCGCTGGTCGGATTCGTCACGCTGTTCGGCATCGCCGCGCGCAATGCCATTCTCTTGATTGCGCACGTCGGGCACCTGGTGACGCTGGAGGGCGCGCAGTGGTCGCTGCCGACCGTGCTGCGCGGAACGCGCGAGCGGCTCGTGCCGATTCTCATGACGGCACTGGTGACGGCGCTGGGTCTGCTGCCGCTCGCGCTGGGGAGCGGCGAGGCGGGCCGGGAGGTGCAGGGGCCGATGGCGAGCGTGATCCTGGGGGGCCTCGCCACCTCGACCCTCATGACGCTGCTCGTGCTGCCGGTTCTGATCTGGCGGTTCGGGCCGCTCGGGCGCGCGGACGCCGCCGGCGCGCGTTAGACTTTGCCGATATGTCCGCCTACGGCCTGTCGGTCTTCTGCCTCGTGTATGCGCTCGCGGTCGCCTCCCCGGGCCCGGGCGTGGCCGCCGTGGTGGCGCGCTCCCTGGGTCGGGGCGTGAGCGGGGCGCCGGCGTTCATCGCGGGCTTCCTGGTCGGCGATCTCATCTGGTTCACCCTCGCCGCGACGGGACTCGCGATGCTGGCGCAGACCGCCCACACGGTGTTCGTAGTGGTCCGGTACGCGGGCGCCGCGTACCTTCTGTACCTGGCGTGGCGGCTGTGGACGACTCCTGCGGGCCCGCTCGAGGTTGCGCAGGCGCCGCGCCGTGAGCGGCCGCTGCAACTGTTCGTGGGAACGCTCGCCCTGACGCTCGGCAACCCCAAGACCATGGTGTTCTTTCTCGCGGTGCTGCCGACGGTGGTGGAGCTCAAGCGCCTGAGCGTCGGCGGATTCCTCGAAATCGTGCTCGTGATCTCGTGCGTGCTGCCCGCGGTGCTCGGGACGTATGCCGTGTTTGCGGCGCGTGCCCGCACGCGCCTGTCCCGGCCTGAAACCGTGCGCTGGGTGCAGCGCGGCACCGGGGCGGTCATGGCCGGGGCGGCGGTCGCGATCGCGACGCGCTGACGCACCCTCGGCGCAGGCCAGCCTCGCGCCCGTTCCCCGCCACAATATCCCCCGCAGTCAGTCGTCTTAAACAGGCAGATGGATGCTGCGCTCACTGACCGTCTGACCGCTGCTGCGCAGGACCGCGAGATCGCCTCCACCGTGCAGCGCGAGCGTGGGCGCCTGTTGGCGTTCATCCGCCGGCGGATTGCCGATGCGGCTGAAGCCGAGGATGTGCTGCAGGACGCGCTGTACGAGCTGGTGCGTGCCTACCGCATGATGCAGCCGGTGGAACAGGCGGGCGCGTGGCTCACGCGCGTGGCGCGCAATCGCATCATCGACCGGTTTCGCAGCGAGAGACCGCAGCCGCTCCCCGGTCCGCCGGCGGCAGAGGGCGAGGAGCAGGACGATACGTTCGAGGATCTGCTGCCCGCACCGGATGACGGACCGGAGTCTTCCGTCATTCGTGAGCTGCTGCTCGAGGAGATCGGGGCGGCGCTCGAGGAGCTGCCGCACGAGCAGCGCGAGGTGTTCGTGGCGCACGAGCTCGACGGTCTCTCCTTCAAGGAACTGTCGGCGCGCTCGGGCGTGGGTATCAACACGCTGCTCTCGCGCAAGCGTTATGCGGTGCTGCATCTGCAGCAGCGGCTGCGAGCGGCCTGGGACGATTGGTTGCTGACATGAGGAGAACGATGTGAGAGGTCGAGCTCGTTGGGTAGTGAAAGGGGCAGCGTTCCTGGTGCTGGCGATCGCTGGCATCGCGCTCTTGAGCCTGGTGGTGATGAGTCTGTGGAACGGGCTCGTCCCGAGTCTGTTTCATGGTCCGGCGGTGCAGTATTGGCAGGCTGTGGGCCTGTTGCTGCTCTCCCGGATTCTGTTCGGGAGTTTGCGCGGACGGGGCGGATGGCACGGTCACTGGCGCCAGCGCATGTGGCGGGAACGCTGGGCGAGCATGACGCCGGAGGAGCGCGCGCGGTTACGCGAGCAGTTCCAGACTCGCTGTGGTCACCGCGTGGGCCCGGGGCACGGGACGACGGCGCCGCCGAGCGCATGAGCGGCCCGCCGGGCGCGGATTTGACGCGGGGCGCCGCGCGACCTCACCATCCCGCGCACGGTGATCCCCCGGACCATGATGGCAGTCGAGATTCGCGAACCCGGGCCGCCCCAGGTGCTGCGCGCTGTGGAGCGACCCGTGCCGGAACCGGGCGCCGGGGAGGTGTTGATTCGCGTCGCCGCGGCCGGCGTGAACCGGCCGGACGTCCTGCAACGCAAGGGTCTCTACCCGCCACCTGCGGGGGTCACCGACATTCCGGGCCTGGAGGTCGCCGGCGAGGTCGTGCGCCTGGGGCCCGATGTGCGCGAGCCGCAGCTGGGCGCCAGGATGTGCGCGCTGGTGGCCGGCGGCGGCTATGCCCAGTACGTCGCCGCGCCTGCGGTGCAGTGCCTGCCGGTGCCCGCGCAGCTGAGTCTTGAGGAAGCCGCGGCGCTGCCGGAAACCTTCTTTACCGTCTGGCTGAACGTGTTCGAGCGGGCGCGCTTGCAGCGCGGCGAGACCCTGCTGGTGCACGGCGGCGCCAGCGGCATCGGGACCACCGCGATCCTGCTCGGCAAGGCCTTCGACGCCCGCGTGCTCGTCACCGCGGGCACCCCGCAGAAATGCGCTGCGTGCCGCGAACTGGGCGCGGAGCTGGCCATCAACTACCACGAGGTCGACTTCGTCGAGGCGACGTTGCGTGCGACGGAGGGCAGGGGGGCCGATGTCATTCTCGACATGGTGGGCGGGGACTACCTGGCCCGCAACGTGGCCGCCGCCGCGCTCGAGGGACGGATCGCGCTGATCGCAACGCAGGGCGGCACCAAGGCGGAGCTCGATCTGCGGCCGCTCATGACGAAGCGCCTCACGATCACCGCATCGACCCTGCGGTCGCAACCGGTGCCGAACAAGGGCCGCCTCGCGAGGGCGCTGCGGGAGAACGTGTGGCCGCTGTTCGCCTCGCGCGGTCTGAAGCCCGTGATCGACTCGCGCTTCCCGCTCGCCGATGCGGCGCTCGCCCACAAGCTGATGGAATCCGACCTGCACATCGGCAAGATCGTTCTGGTCGTATGAGGGGCAGCGAAGCCCGCGCCGGTGGCCGGAAGTGTGAAGTGCCGCAGCGGGGCAGTGCAAATTCGCCATAACGTCACGGAATTGCCGTACCCTTCGGCGCCAGACTGGCGTAACGATCGACGGAGAACGTCCGTATGAGTCTCTCGCCCTATGGTCTGCTCGCGTTGCCCGTCTGGGGCTATGCACTGGTGACCTTTGTCACCATCCAGACGATGTTTCTCGGGGTGACGCTGTACCTGCACCGCGATCAGTCCCACGGCGGACTCATCCTGCACCCGGCGCTGCGGCACCTGTTCCGCTTCTGGCTGTGGTTCAGCTCCGGGGCGATCACCAAGGAATGGGTCGCGGTCCACCGCCGCCACCATGCGCACGCCGATCAGCCCGGCGACCCCCACAGTCCGGTGGTGTTTGGATTGCGGCGCGTGCTGTTCGAGGGCTATGAACTGTACGGGGTCGCGGCGCACGATGCGGAGACGCTGAAGAATTACGGGCGCGGCACGCCGCAGGACTGGCTCGAACGGCGTCTCTACAGCGGCTACCCGCGCCTTGGCATCGTGGTGTTCGTCGCCGCGCACCTGCTGCTGTTCGGTGTTGCGGGCATCGTGATGATCGCCGTGCATCTGGTGGCGCAGCCGTTTTTTGCCGGCGGCGTCATCAACGGGCTCGGTCACGCGGTTGGTTACCGCAGCTTCGAGATGCCCTCCACCGCGACCAACCTCGTGCCCTGGGCGCTGCTGCTCGGTGGCGAGGAGCTGCACAACAATCACCACGCGTTCCCGCGCTCGGCCCGCTTCGCGGTGCAGCGCTGGGAGATCGACATCGGCTGGCTGTGGATACGCCTGTTCAGCGCCCTGGGATTGGCGCGCGTGCGCTGGGTCGCTCCGCGGCCGCAATTCGAGCCCCGGCGGCGCGACCTGGACGCCGACACTGTGAACGCCCTGTTCACCAATCGCATGCACGTGCTGCGCGACTACGCGCGCCGCGTGGTGCTGCCCGTGTGCCGGGAGCTGGCGCGGCGCGAGCCACGCGGCTCGCTGCCGGTGATCGCGCCGAAGCTGCTGGTCCGGCATCCGGCGCTGCTGGCCGAGGAGGCGCGCCGCAAGCTGCGCGAGCTGCTCGAGAGGCACGAGGTGTTGCGCCGGGTGGTCGAGTACCGCGACAGCCTGCAACAGCTGTGGAACGGGACGTCCGCGAACCAGGCACGCGCCGTGGCGCAGTTGCGTGAGTGGTGCAGCCGCGCCGAAGCCAGCGGCATCCGCGCGCTGCGCGACTTCGCGCAAGGCCTGCCTGCCTACGCGCGCGGCTAGCGCCAAGCGCGCCCCTGGAGGGCTACCTGACCGGAAGACTCGTCGCGCGCGTGACTGTGCGCATGGCGAAGCTCGAGTGCACGCGGGCGACGCTCGGCAGGCGCGTGAGATGCTGGTTGTGAATGCGCTCGAAGTCCGCCATGTCCGCCACCACCAGCCGCAGCAGGTAGTCATGCTCCCCGGTCATGAGATAGCACTCCATGACCTCCGGCACCTTGCGCACCGCGCTCTCGAAGGCCTCGAGTCCCGCCTGGCTCTGCCGATCCAGGGTGATGCTCACGAACACATTCACCGGGAAGCCCGCCTGGTGCTGATCGATCAGCGCGGTGTAGCCCTGGATGAGGCCGGATTCCTCGAGCGCGCGCACGCGCCGCAGGCAGGCAGATTCGGACAGACTCACCTTCCCCGCCAGCAGCGTGTTGGTGATGCGGGCGTCCTGCTGCAGCAGGCGCAGAATGGCGCGATCGTAGCGGTCAAGCTCCATGGGCGCAAAATTCCTTCACGAAAGGGCTGATGTACGGCAGATTCTGCCACAGCTGGCCGGGCCTGGACCCCCATTTAGCAAGGTGTCACCGCGCGCTGAAACCTAATCTGGCTGCCAGTCAGGCACCTGGAGACACCTATGCGCGTCGGCGTTCCGCGGGAAATCAAGGTTCATGAATACCGCGTCGGCCTGGTGCCGGCGGGAGTGCGCGAGCTGGTTGCCGCCGGGCACGAAGTCCTCGTCGAGAGCGGCGCCGGCAACGGCATTGGCGTCGACGACGCCCAGTTCCGGGCCGCCGGGGCCGCGATCGCCGCGCGCGCCAGCGAAGTCTTCGAGCGCGCCGACATGGTGATCAAGGTCAAGGAGCCGCAACCGGCCGAGTGCGAGATGCTGCACCAGGGCCAGGTGTTGTTCACCTACCTGCACCTGGCCGCCGACCCGGTGCAGGCAAGGGGTCTGATGAAATCCGGCGTCACCGCCATCGCTTACGAGACGGTCACGGCGCCCAACGGTTCGCTGCCGCTGCTCACACCCATGAGCGAAGTGGCCGGCCGTATGTCGATCCAGGTGGGAGCGGCCAGTCTGCAGAAGGCCAACGGCGGCTTCGGCATACTGCTCGGCGGCGTGCCGGGCGTGCCGCCGGCGAAGGTGGTGATTCTCGGCGGTGGCGTTGCCGGCACCCACGCGGCGGAAATGGCCGTCGGCCTGCGCGCCGACGTCACGGTGGTCGACCGCTCGGTCGATCGCCTGCGCGAGCTGTCGTCCTTGTTTGGCTCGGCGCTGCGTACGGAGTATTCGACCACCGCGACCATCGAGCGGCTGGTGCGCGAGGCGGACCTCGTCGTCGGGGCGGTACTGGTCGCCGGAGCCACCGCGCCCAAACTCGTGACGCGCGCCATGATCGCGACCATGAAACCCGGCGCGGTGCTGGTCGATATCTCCATCGATCAGGGCGGTTGCTTCGAGACCAGCCGGCCCACGACCCACGCGGAGCCGACTTTCGTGGTGGACGGCGTCATCCACTACTGTGTCGCCAATATGCCCGGTGCGGTTCCGCGCACCTCGACGCTCGCGCTCACCAACGCAACGCTCCCCTACGTGCGCGCGCTGGCGGATCTGGGTTGGCAGGCGGCCTTCAGGCGCGACCCGGGGCTCGCCGCGGGTCTCAACGTGCACGCGGGGGAAATTACGCACGAAGTGGTCGCGAAGGCTCTGGGCCTGACGGCGCGCCCGGGCACCGGCCGCTAGCCGCAGCCCGTGAAGCGCGCCGCGTGCGCGCGGGCTCCCTACAAAGGGAGGTGGCCCTGTGCGCCGCGTGTCGTTACGCTACGCGCGCGTTGCTATACCTTCGGAGGTTCCCGTGATCAAGACTGCGCTATCGGCCGCCGTGCTGACGCTCATGGCAGGCTCCGTGCTTGCCGAGCCTGTGACGTACCAGATCGACCCGGCCCACACCTATCCGAGCTTCGAGGCCGATCACTTCGGTGGGATGTCGGTGTGGCGCGGCAAGTTCGACAAAACCTCCGGGAGCATCGTGCTCGACAAGGAGAAGGGGACCGGGACGCTCGATATCACCGTAGACGCCTCGTCGATCGACTTCGGCCACCCAAAGCTCAATGAGCACACCAAGTCCGCCGAGATGCTCGACGTTGAGAAGTACCCCACCGCGACCTACAAGGGCACGCTCACCGGCTTCAAGAACGGTGTGCCGACGGCGGTTGACGGGCAGTTCACGCTGCATGGCGTGACCCATCCCCTGAAGCTGACCATCAGTCAGTTCAAGTGCATGACCTACCCGACGGACAAGAAGGAGCACTGCGGCGCCGATGCTTCGGGGACCTTGAACCGCGCCGATTACGGCATCAGCTACGGCGACAAGTACGGCTTCAAGATGGATGTGAAGCTGGCGATCCAGGTGGAAGGGACGCGCGGCAGCTGAAGCGGCCCGCGCCGCTCGAGCCGTCAGTTGATCCGGGACGCGACCTCGCTGGCGATTGCCAGCGAGGCGGTGAGGCCCGGAGACTCTATTCCAAACAGGTTGACCACCGGGCGCACGCCGTGCGTGTGGGCGTCGTCGATGCGAAAGTCCGCGGCCGCTTCCGCAGGACCGGAGATCTTCGGGCGCACGCCGGCGTAAGCCGGCTGCAACGCGCCATCCTCGAGGTCAGGCCAGTACCGGCGGATGGCGGCGTAGAACGCCGCGGCGCGTCGCCCGTCCACGCTGTATTCGCAGGTCTCGATCCACTGCACGTCCGGTCCGAAGCGCGCCCGCCCCGCGAGGTCCAGGGTGAGGTGTATGCCGAGTCCGCCCGCTTCGGGCAGCGGATAGATCAGTCGCTGAAACGGCGCGCGCGTGTTCAGCGTGAAGTAGTTGCCCTTGGCAAAGTACGCCACCGGGATGTGCAGCGGCGGAAAGCCCTCCATCAGGCGTGCCACCGCCGGCGCCTGCACCCCCGCGCAGTTCACGAGCGTGCGGGCACGCAGCGCCGGTTCGTCGCCATTCACGCCGACCAGCACCGCCCGGTCCTCGAGCACCACCCGCGTGACGCCACTGGCGCACACCAGCGTGGCGCCGTGGCGCTCCGCCTCCCCGAGGAGCGCCAGCATCAAACCATGCGAATCGACGATGCCGGTGAGCGGCGAATGCAGCGCCCCGGCACAGGAGAGTTGCGGTTCGAGCGCCAGAGCCTCGGCCCGGTTCAGGAGTGCCAGTTCCACGCCGTTGGCGCGCGCCGCCGCGGCGATCCGGGTCAGCTCGGGACGCTGGGCCTGCGTGGCGGCGACGATGAGCTTGCCGCAGCGCCGATGAGCGATGCCGTGCTCGCGACAGAAGTCGTACAGGCGCTCACGACCCGCGACGCACAAGCGTGCCTTGAGCGAGCCGTGCGGATAGTAGATGCCGGCGTGGATCACCTCGCTGTTGCGCGAGCTGGCGCCGGTGCCGAAGTGCGCGGCCGCTTCGAGAATCAGTACCTCGCGCCCCTGCAGCGCGAGTTGCCGCGCCACCGCAAGCCCGACGACGCCCGCCCCGACCACGACCGCATCCGCGTTGTCCATCTGAGCGCCAAGTGTAGCGGCTGCCGCCTCGGGGCGTCGTGACAGCGCTCGCGCGACGTGCGCAGGGTCGTAGAATGCGCGCAGTCGCGCCGTTGTCGCTCGAGTGAGGAGAACCTCAGTGCCCGCCGTAGATTATCGCCTGGAAGGCGAGGTCGCCGTGCTGACGATTGCCAATCCGCCGGTGAATGCCCTGAGCCTCGCGGTGCGCGAAGGACTCCTGCAGGGGCTGCAACGGGCCGAACAGGAGCGGGGAGTGAAGGCCGTGGTCGTGACGGGTGCCGACGGCACGTTCGCCGCCGGCGCGGACATCAACGAGGTGGCCTCGGGCCTGGTGCTGAAGTCGCCCATCACGCGCGAGGTGCAGGCGCAGATGGAGGCGGCGTCGAAACCGATCGTGGCCGCGATCGACGGCGTGGCTCTGGGCGGAGGCTTTGAGCTCGCGCTCGCCTGCCACTGGCGCCTTGCCGCCGCGAGCGCGAAGGTCGGCCTGCCGGAGGTGAAGCTCGGGCTGATCCCCGGCGCCGGCGGCACGCAACGCTTCACGCGCCTCGCGGGGCCGCAGGCCGCTCTCGAGGCCATCACCTCCGGTGCTCACCTGCCCGCAGCGCGTGCGCTCGAGCTGGGCCTGGTGGACGCGCTCGCGGACCCGGCGCTCCCCGGGGCGCTCGCCTTCGCGCGGCAGGCCGCAGCGGAAAAGCGCCCCCTGCGGATCACGAGCGATGTGACGGAGCGCATTCGTGACGTGAGTCCGGATCTGTTCGCTTCGTTTCGCCGCAAGCTCGAGCCCAAGGCGCGCGGGCAACTCGCACCCTGGAGGATCGTCGACTGCATCGAGGCCGCCTGCATGCTCCCGAAAGAGGCGGCCTTGGCGCGCGAACGCGAGTATTTCATCGAGTGCCGCGACAGCCCGCAGCGCAAGGCGCTGGTGCACGTTTTTTTCGCCGAGCGCGAGGCGCGCAAGATTCCCGGCCTGGGTGCGGGCGTCAGCGCGCTGCCGATCCGCCGCGCCGCGGTGATCGGCGCCGGCACCATGGGCGCCGGTATCGCCATGACGTTCGCCAACGCCGGCTTCCCGGTGTCGGTGCTGGAACTGTCGGGCGCGGCGCTCGAGCGCGGCTTGGGCCTCATCGCTAGGAACTACGACGGCTCGGTGGCGCGCGGCAGCCTGAGGCGCGAGCGCGCGGATCAGGCGCTCGCCCTGATTCACGGCGTCACCGAATACGAAGCGCTCAGCGGTGCTGACATCGTCATCGAGGCGGTGTTCGAAGACATGAAGGTGAAGCAGGAGGTGTTTACCAGGCTCGACCAGGTGGCCGCCCCGCACGCCGTTCTCGCCACCAACACCTCGACCCTCGACATCGACACCATCGCCGCCAGCACCTCGCGGCCGGAAAAGGTCGTGGGTACGCATTTCTTCAGTCCCGCGAATGTCATGAAGCTGCTGGAGAACGTACGCGGCAAACACACCTCGCCGCAGACCATCGTGACCGTGATGGCGCTCGGCAAGACCCTCGGCAAGGTCACGGTACTGGCGGGCAACTGCGACGGCTTCATCGGCAATCGCATGCTGATGTTCTACGGGGCGGAGGCCGAATTCCTGCTCGAAGAGGGGGCAACGCCCGAGCAGATCGATCGCGTTATCGAGGGTTTCGGCTTTGCCATGGGGCCGCTGGCGATGCGCGACCTGGCCGGCAACGACGTGGGCTTCCTCATCCGCAAGGGCCGCACACTTCCGCCGGACGAGCGCTGGTCGCCGATCCTGGAGCGCCTGGTGGGCGAGGGACGGTTGGGTCAGAAGGCGGGTAAGGGCTTCTACCGGTATCAGGGCCGCACGCGCATCCCGGACGCGGACGTAGTGGCGCTCATCGAGGGTGTGTCGCGCGATCTGGGCATCCGGCGGCGGCAGATCCCCGATGAGGAGATTCTCGATCGGCTGCTGCACCCGCTGGTCAACGAAGGCGCGCGCATCGTGGAAGAGGGCATCGCCATTCGCGCCAGCGACGTGGACGTCGTGTATGTGAACGGCTACGGTTTTCCCGCCTACAAGGGTGGCCCGATGTACTGGGCGCAGGAGTCGGGTCTGGCGCAGGTGGTGCAGACCATGCGCCGCCTGGCGCCGACGCACGGCGCCCGCTGGCGGCCTGCGGGTCTCCTCGAACGCCTGGCAGCGTCTGGAAAGGGCTGGAGCGGCTGAGTCATGCAGCGCGCAGTCACGGTCGCGGTGATGACGGCGATGGCCCTGATGAGTGCCGCGCACGCGGACCCGCAACAGATGCCCGCAACGGTGGCCGACTGGGCGCGCGGGGCGCGCCTGTTCCAGGGACTGGGTGACTTTCACCGCGCCGTGACGAGCTCTTCGGCGCCCGCCCAGCAGTATTTTGACCAGGGAATGCGCCTCTTGTGGGCATTCAATCACGACGAGTCGACCCGCTCCTTTGCCAAGGCCGCCGAGCTCGATCCGGCGTGCGCCGCGTGTTACTGGGGCGTGGCGCTCACCGTGGGCCCGAACTACAACGTTGCGGCGATGGTGGAGCCGCGCGCGCGCGTTGCCTGGGAGGCGCTGCACCAGGCGCAGGAGAACGCGGCGCACACTTCCGCGGTCGAGCAGGCGCTGATCGGTGCTCTCACGACGCGCTATCCGGCGCCGCAGCCCCCGGCAACGGCGGACTCGGACGCCATCCTCAGCGCCTACGCCGCCGCCATGCGCAAGGTGGCCGAGCACTTCCCGAATGATCCCGACGTGCAGACCCTGTGCGCGGAGGCGCAGATGAACGTGCACGCCTGGAAGCTGTGGACGGCCGACGGCCAGCCGGTCGCGGGGACGCTGGAGATCGAAGCGCGGCTCGAGTCGGTGTTGCAACGTAGTCCCAACCACCCGGGCGCGAATCACTACTACATCCACGTCATGGAGGCCTCGCCCGACCCCGGCAAGGCGGTGGCGTCCGCCGAACGGCTGCGCGGCATGATGCCGGCGGCCGGGCATCTGGAGCATATGCCGGCTCACATCATGCAACGCGTCGGGCGCTACGAGGAGGCGGCCGAGGCGAACCGCCGCGGTGTAGCGGCCGATCGGGTGTATTTCGAGGCCACCGCGGCGCCTGATTACTACCCCATGTATCTCGCCCACAACTACTCGTTCCTCGCGTTCTCGGCGGCCACGGAGGGACGCAAGGCGGAGACACTCGCCGCCGTGCAGAGCGTGGTGCAGACCGTCCCGGTCGACATGATGCTCGCCATGGGGGACTCGGGCTGGAACCTCACACAGCAGTACGCCGCGCTGGTGCGCTTCGGGCTGTGGGACGAGATGATTGCGCAGCTGGCGCCCGATCCGCGCGCGAGCGGTCTGACGGCCGGTTATCTCTACGCCCGCGGCGTGGCGCTCGCCGCACGTGGCCGCGTCGATGACGCGAAGGGCGCGTTGGCCGAGTTGCAGAAGCTCGGTGCCGCGGCTGCGCCGCAGACACTGGCGGGATTCAACACGCTGCGGGACGTGGTGAGCGTGGCGCAGGCGATCGTGGCGGCCCGTATCGCTGCGTCCGAGGAGCGCAGCGACGATGCCATCGCGCTCCTGGAGCAAGCGGTCGCAGCCGAAGACAAGCTGGCGTACAACGAACCGGCGGACTGGTTCTTCCCCGCGCGCCATCTGCTCGGCGCGCAGCTGCTGCTGGCCGGGCGGGCCGCGCAGGCAGAGCAGGTCTATCGGGAGGATTTGCGGCGCCACCCCAGGAACGGCTGGGCGCTGCAGGGACTCGCCGCGGCGCTCAAGGGGCAGGGCAAAACCCGTGACGCCATCCGCACGACGCACGAGCTGGCCGCCGTGTGGCAGCACGCGGACATGAAGCTGCCGGGTTCCGCCTTCTGGTTCGCCGGTGCTGACACCACCGATTGCGCTTGCCAGCACCAGGCGTCAGGCGAGCGGCAGCCGGGTCGTGTACTTCTTCGTGCGCAGTACAAAACTGGTGTTGACTGAGCGCACCGCTGCGAGCTGCAGCAGCTGTGTCGAGAGGAAGTGCTCGTACGCTTCCATGCTGGCAGCGACGATGCGCAGCAGGTAGTCATTCGCGCCGCTCATGGAGTGGCATTCGAGCACCTCGGGGCGCTCCTTCACGAGCTGATCGAACTGCCGCACCGATTCCGGGTGATGGTTTTCGAGCGAGACGACGGCGTACGCGAGAATCGGCAGGCCGACCGCCGGCGCCCGCAACAGCGTCGCGTAGCCGGCGATGAATCCGGCCTCCTCCAGGCGCCGCAGGCGCCGCCAGCACGGCGCGGGCGATAGTCCGACGCGCTTCGCCAGCTCCTGGTTGGAGATGCGCGCATCCGCCTGCAGCTCTTCGAGGATCCGCCGGTCGAGGCGATCGAGGGTTCTGGTCACGCAATAATATTGCCAGAAGGGCACCTAATGGGGCAATTGAAGCAAGGTAATTGCACAACTTAGAGCATAAGCTCACCCGCCATGTCTGCACGGCCTGCCGCGATTCCCGACGCTTCCCGCGCCAGAGAGGCACCCGGCCACGCGAGCGACTGGGTCCGCGTCGTCTCGCTCGTGCACGCTTCGCGCGCCCTCGACGACATCGAGGAGACCCGCCTCGTGCCCGAGCGCAAGGTGCTCTACCAGTTCTCGGCGCGCGGTCATGACCTGGCGCAGATCCTGCTCGGGCTGCAGCTCACGGATGCGCACGACGGGGTGTCGGTGTACTACCGCTCGCGTCCGCTGATGCTCGCGCTCGGCGTGAGCCTGGAAGATGCAGCCGCCGGCCCGCTCGCGCGCAGCGGTTCCTTCAGCGGCGGCCGCGACATCGGGGTGGTGTTCAACCTCCCGGGCCACGCCGGCCCGACCGTGCTGCCCGCGTGTGGCGGCGTCGGGACACAGTACACGCCGGCCGCCGGCTGGGCACAGGCGATTCGCTATCGGCATGAGGCGCTGCGGGATGCCTCTTACGCGCGCAGCATTGCCGTGGTGTTGGGCGGGGACGCCTCTTGCGCCACCAACGGCTTCTGGTCGGCGCTCAACATCGCGACCACGCTCAAGCTCCCCATGTTGTTCTACATCGAGGACAACGGCTTTGGCATTTCCGTGAGCTCGCAGCTACAGACCCCGGGTGGCAACATCGCCGCGAACCTGCGCTCGTTTGCCGGCCTGACCATCCTGGAGGGCGATGGGTGCGATCCGCCCGCGGCCGCTGAGCTGACGCGACGCGCGGTCGCGCGGGTGCGTGAGGAACGCGCGCCGCTGCTGCTGCGTCTGACGGTTCCCCGCCTGTCCGGTCATTCCGGGCAGGACACGCAGGCCTACAAGTCGGCGCAGATCCTCAAGGATGAGCGCGCACGGGATCCGCTGACACACCTGCGTGAGTTTCTGGTCCCTGCCGTGATGGTCGAGTCGGAATGGACTCGCCTGGCGGGCGAGGCGCGCCGTGAGGTCGAGCAGGCGATTGACAGAGCGCTGGCGCGACCCCACCCGGACCCGCAGCAGCTGACGCGCCATGTTTTCTCGGAAAGTTCCGACGGCGCGCACTCGCTGCAGGAGCAGGGCGGGCTCGCTCCCGAGGGGCACGTGTTCGCAGCTTCGCGCCTGACGGCGCAGCCCGAAGCCACGCGCATCAACATGCTGACGGCGATCCGCCGCACGCTCGATGGCGAGCTCGCCGCCAATCCCCGCATGCTGGTGTTCGGCGAGGACGTCGGCCCCAAGGGCGGCGTGCACGGGGCGACCCTCGGGCTGCAGGACAAGTACGGGGTGGAGCGCGTATTCGATACCAGCCTGTCCGAAGAGGGGATCATCGGACGGGCGGTCGGCATGGCGCTCGCGGGGCTGCTGCCGGTGGCGGAGATCCAGTTCCGCAAGTACGCGGATCCCGCGGCCGAGCAGTTGAATGACTGCGGGACGCTGCGCTGGCGCACTCACAATCGCTTTGCCGCCCCGATCGTGGTGCGCATGCCGGGCGGATTCTTCAAGTGCGGTGACCCCTGGCACAGCCAGACAAACGAGGTCGCCTGGGTGCACGGCGTGGGCTGGCAGGTGGCAGTGCCCTCGAACGCCGAGGACGCGGTGGGCCTGCTGCGCCGGGCGTTGCGTGGCAATGATCCGGTGATCTTCTTCGAGCACCGCGCCATGCTCGATGGCGCCTGGGCGCGGCGTCCTTATCCGGGCAATGAGTTCGTGGTGCCCTTTGGCCAGGCACGGCTGCTGCGCGCCGGCGCCGAGATCACGGTGGTCAGCTGGGGAGCCATGGTCGAGCGCTGCGAGCTTGCCGCCGCACGCTCACACGTCGACGTGGAACTGCTCGATCTGCGCACCCTGTCGCCCTGGGACAAGGCGGCGGTGTGCGCGTCCGTGGAGAAGACCCACCGGTGCCTCATCGTGCACGAAGACAACCTGACCGCCGGCTTCGGGGCGGAAATTGCCGCGACGCTGGCGCAGGACAGGTTCTTCAGCCTGCACGCACCGATCGAGCGGCTCGCCATGCCCGACATCCCCAGTCCGCACAGCCCGCTGCTGCTCGATGCGGCGGTGCCGGACGTCGCGCGCATCACGCAGACCATTCAGCGGCTGGCCAGCCTGTGAGCACCCCATGAGCAGCGGCGTTGAAATCAGGGCTCCCGCGGAGCAGACCGAAGGCACGCGCTCGCAGATCCTGCGCTGGCTCAAGCAGGTCGGCGAGAGCGTCGCCGAGAACGAACCGCTCATCGAAATCGAGACCGACAAGGTCACAGTCGAAGTCGCCTCGCCCGGCACGGGCGTGCTGCGCGAGATCATCAAACACGAGCAGGAGGAGATCGCCCCCGGGGAACTGCTCGGCCGCATTGACACCGGCACGGCCGCCGCAGCGCTCGCCCAGGCGCCCAGGCCCGCTGCCGCCGCCACTGCCCCGGCCGCGGCGAGCGCCAGTCCGGTCGCTGTGCAGAGCGAGACCCGCGCGCCGGCGGCTGCCGGCGGGTTGAGTCCGGCGGTGCGGCGCCTGCTGAGTGAGCGCGGGGTCGATCCGTCCGCGATTCGCGGTACCGGGCCGGCGGGCCGCATCACCGTCGAGGACGTGCTGCGGGCGGCCCCGGGCAGCACACCGGAACGCCGCCGGCAGGCGCCCGCGAGTGTCGCACCGTCCGGCGCAGCCGCGGACGCGCTCAGCAGGAGCCATCGCGTGCCGCACACCGCGGTCCGTAAGCGCATTGCCGATCACATGGTGCAGAGTCTGCTGCACACCGCGCCCCACGTGACGACGGTATTCGAGGCGGACATGACCGCGGTGCTCACCGATCGTGCGCGCCAGCGTGACGGGTTCGCACGCCGCGGGGCGCCGCTGACGCTCACCGCCTACTTCGTGCAGGCTGCCGTGGCCGCGATCCGCGCAGTACCGGAAGCGAACAGCCGCTGGACCGACACGGCGCTGGAGATCTACGACTCGATCCATATCGGCGTGGCGACCGCGGTGGAAGGGGTGGGGCTGGTCGTGCCGGTGCTGCGCGATGCGGACGCGCGCGATCTGTTCGACACCGCGCGCGCTCTGGATGAGCTGGTGACGCGCGCCCGCGCCGGCAAGCTGTCACCGGCCGACGTGCGTGGTGGCACGTTCACCATCTCGAACCACGGCGTCAGCGGCAGCCTCCTGGCGGCCCCGATCATCATCAACCAGCCGCAGGCGGCGATTCTGGGAGTGGGCAAACTCGAGAAGCGCCCCGTGGTCGTGGAGGAGGGTGACGAGCAGAAGATCGTGGCGCGGCCGCGCTGTTACGTCACGCTGACCCTCGATCACCGCGTGATGGACGGCCACCAGGCCAATCACTTCCTGCAGGTGTTCGTGCAGAAGCTGACCGGCTGGCCGGCGTAGAATCGGCTGCCGTGGAGCTTGAACCCATCGAGCGCGCCAGCGAGGACGAGCTGCGCGCCCTGCAGCTGCAGCGCCTCAGGTGGTCGGTGCGTCACGCCTACGAGAACGTGCCGCTCTACCGGGGCAAGTGCGAGGGCGCCGGCGTTCACCCGCATGACCTCAGGACGCTGGCGGACCTTGAGCGTTTTCCCTTGATGCAGAAGGACGATCTGCGCGCGGCCTATCCGTTCGGCCTGTTCGCCGTGCCGCGTGAGCAGGTGGTCCGCATCCACGCCTCGAGCGGCACCACCGGCAAGCCGACCGTGGTCGGCTATACCCGCCGCGACATCGACACCTGGGCAGCGCTGGTGGCGCGTTCCATCCGCGCCGCGGGAGGACGCCGCGGCGACATGGTGCACATCGCCTATGGCTACGGGCTGTTCACGGGGGGCCTGGGTGCGCATTACGGCGCGGAGCTCCTGGGTTGCACGGTGGTGCCGGTCTCCGGGGGACAGACCCAGAGGCAGGTGCAGCTCATCTGCGATTTCAGGCCCGACATCATCATGGTCACGCCGTCCTACATGCTCGCCATCGTTGAGGAGTTCCTGCGCCAGGGGCTCGATCCGGCGGCGACGTCGCTCCGCACCGGCATCTTCGGCGCCGAACCCTGGACCGAGACGCTGCGCGCGCAGATCGAAAGCCGCGCGGGACTTCAGGCGCTGGATATCTACGGCCTGTCGGAAGTGATGGGACCGGGCGTGGCGAGCGAGTGCATCGAGACCAAGGACGGCCCGGTGATCTGGGAGGATCACTTCTACCCGGAGATCGTCGACCCTGCGACCGGGGAGGTGTTGCCCGAGGGCGCGCAGGGCGAGCTGGTGCTCACTTCGCTCACCAAGGAAGCCCTGCCGGTGATCCGCTACCGCACCCGCGATCTGACGTCGCTCCTGCCGCCGACGGCGCGCTCGATGCGCCGTATGGCAAGAATCACCGGGCGCTGCGATGACATGCTGATCATCCGGGGTGTGAACATGTTCCCGAGTCAGATCGAGGAGCTGGTCCTGAAGCTCCCGGGTCTCGCGTCCCACTACCAGCTCGAGCTCACGCGCGAGGCGCACCTGGATCAGCTGGCGGTGAAGGTGGAGTGTCTGGAGAGCATCGCCGGCGATGGTTCGCAGCGCTCACGCCTGCAGCATGACCTGCAGGGCAGCATCAAGGCGACGATCGGCATCTCCACGCAGGTCGTGGTTTGTGATCCGGGCTCGATCGAGCGCTCGGCGGGCAAGGCGCGCCGCGTGATCGACCGGCGGCCCGCGCGTTAGCAAGCGCGTTGATGTCGAGAACCTCTCGCTATAGACCGCCGCCGCCATAGTCAAGTGACCGCTTAACTATACGTCAGGGTCACTGGCCAATCATGAGCGACTGCCCCTCAGCGGCGCGCGATGCCGCCGAAGCGCGCGTGTGCCGCGGAGTTTGCGGCCGGCAAGGGCCGGTGCAGCTGGTGCGCGGTCACCGACAGGTAACTCTCGGCTGCCGGAAAGACCCGTGCATACAGGCGGCGGCACACCTCGTAAGCGCTGGCACCGACCCAGTTCGACGGCAACAGCGCCGGCGGCAGCAGCGGATCGCGCAGGTGAATCTTGCGATATTCGTGGATCAGCAGCGTGCGGACCAGGAACGCGGTGTCGGCGGGGAGTGCCGTGCCTGGACCGAGGAGCGACTCGACCGGCGCGAAACTCGCGACGAAGCGGCGGTAGCGGCGGGCGAGGTCCTTCAGATCCCAGCCGCGCGTCGCGAGCCGGCGGTCGTTGCCGAGATCGGTGCTGATGCCATGCAGCAGCAGCGCATCTTCGGGCCCGCGTACACTGCGCAACCAGCTGCGCGCCTGTGAGGGGGTGCAGGCGGGATGGGCGAACAAGGAGGGGTTGAGCTGCCCGAAGCCGAGCCACTTCAGATCCTCGCGCACCTGCGCGCGGCGCGGCCTTCCCGCAGGCACGACTGCCAGCGTCCACTTCCCGTCCCACACCGAAGGACTCTCGCCGTAGATGCGTCGGGTCGCTTGCGCAAAGCGCTCAGCTCCGGTGCGCGTGAGGCGGTACTCGCTGCGCCGGCCGGAGCGCCTGGCCGCGAGCCAGCCGTCGCGCGCCAGCCGTGCGACCGAGGTGCGCACCAGACGCTCGGTGAGGCCGAAGGGCGCCGCCAGGCGGATCAGACTGCCGAGGGTGACCGCACCGCCGCGCGGCGCGATGGAGTCGCCGAACACGGTGATGAGGAGCGAGCCGCCGCGCAGTGGGCGCTGCGCGCGAAAATTGCGCAGCAGGGCCCGAACGGGGGCGGGTAGCGGCGCGCTCGGCTTGCGGTTCATGGCTGATGAAAATTGTGACACAAAAACCTGTGTTGCCGTGCTAGTCTTGTGTCATATCAGGGCAGCATACCCCCATGTATACCCAGGCGCTCGATACCCACGGTAAGGAATCACCGCCCGCCGCCACGGGCGAGTCGCCGGCGCAGGCGCAGCGCTTTCAGGCGCGCGTCGATGCCGAGGACAAGATCGAGCCCAAGGACTGGATGCCCGATGCCTATCGCCAGACCCTGATCCGCCAGATTTCCCAGCACGCCCACTCGGAAATCGTCGGCATGCTCCCGGAAGGCAACTGGATCACGCGCGCGCCGAGCCTGCGGCGCAAGGCGGTGCTGATCGCCAAGGTACAGGACGAGGGCGGCCACGGCATGTACCTGTATAGCGCCGCGGAGACGCTCGGCATTTCACGGGCGCAGATGTTCGAGCAGCTGCTGTCCGGCGCCGCCAAGTACTCGAGCATATTCAACTACCCGACCCTGACCTGGGCGGACATCGGCGCGATCGGCTGGCTGGTCGATGGCGCGGCAATCATGAACCAGATTCCCATCTGCCGCTGCTCCTATGGCCCGTACGCGCGCGCCATGGTGCGCATCTGCAAGGAGGAGAGCTTTCATCAGCGCCAGGGGTTCGAGATCATGCTGACGCTGGCGCAGGGGAGCGGTGCGCAGCGGGCGATGGCGCAGGATGCGCTGAACCGCTGGTGGTGGCCCTCGATCATGATGTTCGGCCCGAGCGATGCCGACTCCAGGCACACCGCCCAGTCGATGCGCTGGAAGATCAAGCGCTTCAGTAACGACGAACTGCGCCAGAAATTCGTCGATATCACGGCGCCGCAGGCGCAGTTTCTCGGGCTCGCGATCCCCGACCGGGAGCTGCGCTGGGATCCTGGCACGCAGCACTATCTGATCGGCCCGATCGACTGGAACGAGTTTCATGCGGTGCTCAAGGGCAACGGACCCTGCAACCGCGAACGGCTCGAGGCGCGGCGCGCCGCCGAGGAGGCGGGGCGCTGGGTGCGCGAAGCGGCGGCCGCGCACGCCGAGAAGCAACGCACCCGCACGCCGCAGGCCGCGTAGCACCGGAGGCGAGCATGAGTGAGGATTGGCCGCTGTATGAAGTATTCATCCGCTCGCGCTCGGGACTCGAGCACAAGCACGTCGGGAGCCTGCATGCCACGGATGCGCGCATGGCGATCGAGCACGCGCGCGACGTGTATACGCGCCGCCAGGAGGGCGTGAGCATCTGGGCGGTGCGCTCGGCGGATATCATCGCCTCGGACCCCGAGGAGGCCGACTCGCTGTTCGAGCCGGCACGTGACAAGGTGTACCGGCATCCGACCTTCTATGCCATTCCGGAAGAGGTCAAGAATCTGTGAACGCGCACCCGGCACAGCAGGAGGCGCACTTTCGCTACGTCCTGCGCCTCGGTGACACGAGTCTCGTACTCGGGCAGCGCCTGGGCGAGTGGGTCGGCCACGCGCCGGCGCTCGAGGAGGACCTGGGGCTCGCCAACCTTGCCCTCGATCTGATCGGGCAGGCGCGGCTGCTGCTCACCTACGCGGGCGAGCTCGAGGGCCGCGGGCGTGACGAGGATGCGCTGGCCTTTCTGCGTGACGCGCCGGAGTTTGCCAACCTGACGCTCGCCGAGCAGCCGAACGGCGACTTTGGCCAGACGATCGTGCGCCAGTGGTTGCTCGATGCGTGGCAGCTTGAGATCTACGAGGGTCTGCTGGTGTCCGCGGACGCGCGTCTCGGCGCCATCGCCGCCAAGGCGCTCAAGGAAACCCGTTATCACCATCGCTTCAGCAGCGGCTGGCTCATGCGCCTCGGCGACGGAACCGAGGAGAGTCACGACCGTGCTCAGGGGGCGCTCGATTCCCTGTGGCGCTTCACCGCGGAACTGTTCGCGCGCGATGACGTCGATGAACGCATGCAGGCCGCCGCTATCGCGCCCGCACTCATGGAACTTGCGCCGCGCTGGTCGGCGCGCATCGATGAGGATCTGCGTGCCGCGACCCTCAAGCGGCCGGCGGCGCAGCCTTACCCCTGGCACGGCCGGCGCGGCGTGCACACCGAGCACCTGGGGCACATGCTTACGGAAATGCAGCATCTGCAGCGCACCTACCCGGGCGTCCGGTGGTGATCGAACCCGAGGCCGCCGCCGGGCGCGAGCAGCTCATCTGGACGCTGCTGGCCGAGGTGCCCGACCCCGAGATCCCGGTGCTGAGCATCGTGGACTTAGGCATCGTGAGGCACGTGCGGCAGGAAGCCGATGGGCGGCTGCATGTCGGAATCACGCCGACCTACACGGGTTGCCCCGCTACCGAGGTCATCCGCATCGCGGTGCGGGCGGCGCTGGATGCGGGGGGTCACGCGGACGCGGTGCTCGAGGAGGTGCTGTCGCCGCCCTGGACCAGCGAATGGCTGACGAGCGCGGCGCATGCCAAACTCAAGGCCTTCGGCATTGCTCCCCCCGAAGAGCCTGCGCCGCGCGTGACGTGTCCGCGCTGCGGCAGCCGCGCGAGCGAGCGCGTGAGCGAGTTCGGCTCGACGCCCTGCAAGGCGCACTACCGCTGTGGGGCCTGCCAGGAGCCTTTCGACTACTTCAAGTGTCTCTGAGATGCTGAAGTTTCATTCGCTCAAGGTCGCGCAGGTCGCTCCCGACGCGGAGGATGCGGTGGCGATCGCGCTGGAAGTCCCGGCGGAGCTGCGCGATGAGTATCGCGGCAGCGCGGGGCAGCACGTCGTGGTGCGCGTTGCGATCGAGGGCGAGGACACCCGGCGCACCTATTCACTGGTGAATGCGCCCGGGGAATGGCCGCTGCGCATCGTGCCGCGCGTGCATGCGCTGGGCCGCATGTCGCGCCACCTGGCGGAGCAGCTGCGCCCCGGGGACCTGCTGGACGTTCTGCCGCCAAACGGCAGCTTCACACCGCGCGATCCGGCGGCCGCTGCCGGGACCTATGTGGCGTTTGCGGCCGGCTGTGGCATCACGCCGGTGCTTTCCGTGGTGCGCACGCTGCTCGCGCGCGGCGCGCAGCGGGTCATCCTTTTCTACGGCAACAGTGGCACCGGCCGCGCCATGTGTCTGGAGGAGCTGCTGGCGCTCAAGGACCGCTACATCGAGCGACTGGCGCTGCATTTCGTGATGAGTCGCGAGCCCCAGGAGGTCGAGCTGTACAACGGCAGGCTGGATGCGGCACGGGTGCGGCAATTCGCAGCGACGCTGTTCCTAGCTAAGGAAGTCGGGGAATATTTCGTCTGCGGTCCCGGCGACATGATCGAGCAGGTCAGCGCCACGCTGCAGGAGCTGGGCGTGGACAGCGCCCGGGTGCACGCCGAGCATTTCACGGTTGCGACCACCGGCGGCGACGCCGCCCACCACGGCGCTCAGGCCCCGGCCCACGGTGCCGCTGCGGCACCGACAGCGGGGCCGGCTGCAGGAGAAGCCGAAGTCACGATTCTCATGGACGGCCGGCGCCGCGCTTTCAGCATGCAAATGGACGACGAGACGGTGCTCGACGCGGCCGCACGCGCCGGCATCGAGCTGCCGTTCTCCTGCCGTGCCGGCGTGTGCTCCACATGCCGCACCAAGGTGGTTCGCGGTGAAGTGGAAATGGCGCAGAACTATGCGCTGGAGGACTGGGAACTCGAGCAGGGGTACGTGCTGGCGTGTCAGTCGCGCGTCAAGACCTCCTCGCTCGAGCTCGATTACGACGAGAAGTGACTGCGGCGCAGCGGAGTTCGACGTGAGCTACCAGAACATTGTCTTCGAGACGGCCGACGGCGTTGCGCGCCTGACGCTCAATCGGCCGGAGCGCCTGAACAGCTTCAACACCGAGATGCATGCCGAGGTGCGCGCCGCACTGGTATCCCTCAAAGACTCCGCCGCCCGCGTGCTGGTGATTACCGGAGCGGGGCGGGGCTTCTGTGCGGGTCAGGATCTTACCGATCGGGCGGTTGCGCCCGGGGGTGCGCCGCCTGATCTGGCCGCATCGATCGAGAAGAACTACAAGCCGCTGGTGCTCGCCCTGCGTTCGCTGCCGATGCCGGTGATTGCGGCGGTCAACGGCGTCGCCGCCGGTGCCGGCGCCAATATTGCGCTCGCCTGTGATCTGGTGATCGCCGCACGCTCGGCGAGCTTCGTGCAGGCCTTCTCGAAGCTCGGACTGGTGCCCGATTCGGGGGGCACCTGGAGTCTGCCACGCCTCGTGGGCACGGCGCGCGCGCTGGGGCTCACGTTGCTCGGCGACAAGCTCAGCGCCGAGCAAGCCGCTTCCTGGGGGCTGATCTGGCGTTGCGTCGAAGACGGTGAACTCGCTGCCGCGGTCGAGGATCTGGCGCGGCAGTTTGCCGCCGCGCCGACCCGGGGGCTGGCGCGAACCAAGCAGGCCATTTACGAGGGGCTGAGCCGCACCCTGGCGCAGCAGCTGGATATCGAGCGCGACTACCAGGGTGAACTCGGCCACAGCATGGATTACGCCGAAGGGGTGGCAGCCTTCGCCGAAAAGCGCGCGCCGCGCTTCACCGGACGCTGAAGTCCGCGCGCCATGGCTATTCCACCGGACACGGTCAGCGGGGCACAGCGCCGGGCGGAACGCGCGGCCGCGGGGCTGTTTGGGCGCGATCGCGCCTCCCAGGCGTTCGGCATGCGTATCACGGGCGTGCGCCCCGGGTGGGCGCGGGTTGCCATGATGGTGCGTGCGGACATGCTCAACGGCCATGGCCTCTGTCATGGCGGTATCGTCTTTGCGCTCGCCGACAGCGCGTTTGCGTTTGCCTGCAACTCGCACAATGAGAGCACCGTGGCTGCCGCGGCCACGATTGATTTTCTGGCGGCGGCCCGGGAGGGCGATGAGCTCACGGCCGAGGCGAGCGAGCTGTGGCGCACCAAGCGCAATGGCATCTACGAGATCACCGTTTCCAACCAGCACGGCGAGCGCATTGCGCTGTTTCGCGGACGCTCCTACCGCGTTGACGGGCAGGTCGTAAGCGGGGAATGAGCACCATGCAACTTCAGAGTTTTGTTGCCGGCAAGTGGTGGGCGGGTCTTGGCGCCGGCGTTGCCCTGCGCGATGCCACCACGGGTGAGGTCATCGCCAGCGCCACCGCCGACGGGCTCGACTCACGTGCGATGCTCGAGCACGCGCGCGAGGTCGGGGGACGCAACTTACGCAAGCTCACGTTCCATGAGCGCGCGGCGCTGCTCAAGACGCTGGCCAGGTTTCTTACCGAGCACAAGGACGATTTCTACAAGCTGTCCTATGCGACCGGTGCCACCAAGGGTGACTCCTGGATCGACATCGACGGCGGCATCAGCACGCTGTTCGTGTACGCGAGCAAGGGCACACGTGAGCTGCCCGACAGCCGCGTGTACGTGGATGGCGGCGTGGAAGCGCTGTCGAAGACCGGGACTTTCGTGGGACAGCACATCTGCGTGCCGCTCGAAGGCGCCGCGGTGCACATCAACGCGTTCAATTTCCCGGTGTGGGGCATGCTGGAGAAGCTGGCGCCGACGCTGCTCGCCGGCGTGCCGGCGATCGTGAAGCCGGCCTCACAGACCTGTTACCTCACCGAACGGGTGTTCAGGCGGATCGTGGAGTCTGCGATCCTGCCGGAAGGCGCCGTGCAGCTCATCTGCGGAGGCGTGGGGGATCTGTTTGAGCACCTCACCTGCCAGGACGTGGTGTCGTTCACCGGATCTGCGACTACGGCGCTCAAGCTTCGCCAGCATCCGGTGGTGAGCGCCAACTCGGTGCGCTTCACCTCGGAGACCGATTCGCTCAACTCCTCGGTCCTGGGTCCCGATGCCGCGGCCGGCACGCCGGAGCTGGAGCTGTTCGTGCGCGAAGTGGTGCGCGAGATGACGGTGAAAGCGGGACAGAAGTGCACCGCAATCAGAAAGGCGATCGTGCCCGCGGGCCGCGTCACCGAGGTCGTCGACGCGATGCGGACCGCGCTCGCCAAGGTCGTCGTGGGTGATCCGCGCCTGGAAAACGTCCGCATGGGCCCCGTGGCGTCCCTAAGCCAGCGACGCGAGGTCCTGGAGCAGCTGGGCAAACTCAAGCGTGAGGCGGAAGCGGTGTACGGCGATTCCGGCAAGGCGCAGCCCGTGGGTGCCGATGCCGACCGGGGCGCGTTCATGTCTCCCATCTTGTTGTATTGCCGCGATGCGGGCAGCGCCCGCGCGATTCACTCCGTCGAGGCCTTTGGCCCGGTGTGCACGCTCGTGCCCTATGACACGGTCGAGGATGCCATCGCTCTCGCCCGGCGCGGCGGCGGCAGCCTCGTCGGCTCGATCTTCAGCGCCGACGATGCGGTCGCGGCGCGGCTGGTGCTGGGACTTGCGCCGTTCCACGGGCGCATCGTGGTCGTGAACCGGCACTGCGCCAAGGAGTCCACCGGGCACGGCTCACCGCTCCCGCACCTGGTGCACGGTGGTCCGGGGCGCGCCGGTGGCGGCGAGGAAATGGGCGGCATCCGCGGCGTGATGCACTACATGCAGCGCACCGCTGTGCAGGGCACGCCGGACGTCATCACGGCGGTCACCGGGCGCTGGGTGAAGGGCGCGCGCGAGCTCGACCCCGGCACGCACCCGTTCCGCAAGCCCTTCGCACAACTTGCGATCGGCGACACCTTCAACTCCGCGGAACGCGAGGTCACGCTCGAGGACATCGAGCGCTTCGCCGATCTGTCGGGCGACAGGTTCTACGCGCACATGGACGAAGCGCAGGCCGCGCGCAATCCGCTGTTCGGCGGTCGCGTCGCGCATGGCTACTTCCTGGTGTCGGCGGCGGCCGGGTTGTTCGTCGATCCGCCGTACGGCCCGGTGCTCGCCAACTTTGGGCTCGACAGCTTGCGATTCACCAAGCCCGTGAAGCCAGGCGACCGCATCAAGGTGCGCCTCACCTGCAAGGAGAAATCCCTGCGCGCGGGCGCCGGCTACGGTGAGGTGCGCTGGGACACCGCGATCACCAACCAGCACGGCGAGGCGGTCGCGAACTACGACGTGCTCACCATGGTGAGCGAGAAACTGGTGCCGGACGCGTAGGCGCGACGGGTTTGCGCGCGCGGTAGGCTGAGAATATTCCGAGCTCGACGTGCCGCTCGACGTCCACAAAGCCGGCCTTGGCGATCGCTCGGACGATCGTGTCGGGTGGCACACAGGCCGCGATGGTGTCCCAGCAGTAGCGCATGAGTAAGGGCGCGTCGCGACGGGCGACCAGTGCCGCGATCCTGGGCACGAACCCGTTAAGCCAGGCTTTCGCGATCGCACGCGGCACGGCCCCTGCCGGCAGGGTAATCTCGAGCACGCACAAGCGGCCGCCCGGTTGGATGACCCGGTAGAATTCGGCAAACGCCGCGCACAGATCGCTGCAGTGGCGAAGGGCGTAGCCGATGCTGAGGAAATCGGCGGCGCAGTCCGGCGCGGGAATCATTTCGGCACTGCCGCTCAGGAGCCGGACGCCTGCTGGCACGTTGGCGTGCTCGATCATGCCCGAGCTCGGATCCACGCCGGTGACACGCGCGGGATCACCGACAATCCTTGCCGCGGCGCGGGCCAGCAGCCCGGTGCCGGTCCCGACGTCGAGAACATTCATTCCCGGCTTCAGACCCGCACCCCTGAGCGCTCGCCTGCGGTACCAGGAGCCGGTCCCCAGTCCGAGAATGCGCTCGAGGCGATCGTAGTCGGCGGCCGTTCGATCGAAGATTCCGCGTACCCATGCGCTGCGATCGCCTTCGGTCTGGTAGTACGCGCCGAGTAGTGGATGAGGTGCTTGCATGGTTGTGCGGTGCTCTAGGACCCCGATGCTAGCCGAAACGCATGTCCCTGCGTCGATACCGCCTTCACCAGCGTCCACACCGCATCGCCCGGGCGCAGCTTGAGTGCCTGCAGGGCATTTTGCGTGATGCGTGCGAGCACGGTCTCCCCGCCCACGTCGAGCCTGACCAGCACCGCGCCGTAGTCATCGTTCGAGATCTCGGTCACGGTGCTCGCCAGCGCGTTGCGCACGCTCAGGCCCTGCACCGGCTGAGTCGCGAGGATCACGTCGCGCGCCAGCAATTGCAGACGCACGCGTGACCCGACCGCGACATCGCGCAGACTGACCTGCAATGTGCCCCTGCCAACGGCCAGATCGGCGCTGCCGTTATCGGGGTCCAGGCGCGTGACGACGCCCTCGAGCACCGCGCCGACGAGATCCGGTCCCACGATGCTTTGCAGCTCCGGCCGCAGACTCACCTCGTTCACCGGCCCCTGCGCCAGTACTCTGCCCGCCTCCAGCAGTACGACGTGGGTGGCCAGGCGCAGGACCTCCTCGAACTGGTGACTCACGTAAACCATCGGGATCGCGAGCTGGTCACGCAGCGCCTCAAGATATGGCAGAACCTCCTCCCGGCGCGCCAGGTCGAGCGAGGCGAGGGGCTCATCGAGCAGCAGCAGGCGCGGCTGCGAGAGCAGGGCGCGTCCGAGCGCAACCCGCTGGCGCTCGCCTCCCGAGAGCTCACGGGGCCGCCGCCGCAGGAACTGCGTCAGCCCCAGTAGCGTCACGACCTCGTCAAAGCCGATGACCTGTGGTGCGGCGCGCGCACGCTTCTCGCCATAGCGCAGATTGCCGCTGACGCTCAGGTGAGGGAACAGCCGCGCGTCCTGGAACACATAACCGATGCGCCGGCGCTCGACCGGTACGTCGACTGCGGTGTGGGTGTCGGTTAGAACATCATCGCCCAGGCGCACCGCGCCCGCATCCGGCGCGATCAGCCCGGAGATGATGTTGACGAGTGTGGTCTTGCCGCTGCCGGAGCGGCCGAACAGCGCGATGACGCCCGGGGTGGGTGCGGCAAATGTCGCTTCCAGTGAGAACCCGGGGCGCTTCCTCACCACCGAGACCTGCAACATCCTAGCGGCCCAGCAGGCGGCGCACGCGCCGCACCAGCAGTTCGGAGGCCAGAAGTCCCAGCAGACCCAGCCCGAAGGACAGCACCGCAAGCCGCAGCGCCAGTGCGTCGCCGGTGGGTGACTGCATCGCGGTGTAGAGCGCGAGGGGGAGCGTGCGGGTCACCCCGGGAACGTTGGAGGCGAAGGTGATGACTGCGCCGAACTCGCCCAGGCCGGCGGCCAAGGCGGTGACGGCCCCGGCGAGGATTCCGGGCAGCATCAGCGGCAGGGTAATGGAGACGAACCGGTCCACCGGAGCTGCACCCAGCGTGCGCGCTGCCTCCTCCAGCCCGCGGTCAACATTCTCCAGCGAGAGTCGTATCGCGCGCACCATCAGCGGAAAGGTCATGACCGCGGTGGCGAGCGCTGCGCCCGCGGTGGTGAACGCCAGTTCGATGCCGAAATGGCTGCGCAGCCAGGCACCGATCGGACCGCGTGCGCCAAACAGGATCAGCAACACGTAGCCCACGGCCACCGGCGGCAGCACCAGGGGCAGATGCACAAACGCATCGAACAGTATCCGGCCCGGGAAGCGCGCGCGTGTCAGGGCCCAGGCGACCAGCACCGCCAGCGGCAGGCTGAAGCCGACGCTGCGCACGGCCACCTCGAGACTGAGGCGCAGGGCATCGAGCTCGGCGGAGCTGGGCACGTCATTCATGCGCCGGCTTATCTCACGAGAGGCGCACCGGCGGCCAGACCCTCGAGCCCGTGCGGGCGCTGCGCTTCAGGCGACCAGGGCGGCTCGCAGGGCAACGGGGGCGCCGGCGGGCGGCCGGGGTGCATACGCGGCCAGACCCTTGTGTTCAAGCCATTCACGGTTGAACAGGCGTGACTGATACTTTGCTCCGCTATCGCACAGCACTGTGACGATGGTGTGTCCGGGCCCGAGCCCCTGCGCCACGCGCACCGCCGCGGCGACGTTGATGCCGCTGGTGCTGCCGAGAAACAGTCCCTCCTCGTGCAGCAGCCGGTAGACATAGCGCACCGTATCGGCATCCTCGATGTACACGGCGTCATCGATCGGAGCGCCCTCGAGGTTTGCGGTGATCCGCCCGATGCCGATGCCCTCGGTGATCGATCCGCTGCCGGTGGCTTTGAGTGTTCCACTGCGCACGTACTGGTACAGGCTGCTGCCCGGAGGGTCGGCGAGCACGCAGCGAACCGTGGGGCGGCGCGACTTGAGGTACTCCGCCACGCCCGCAAACGTGCCGCCGGTGCCCGTGGCAGCGACGAAGGCATCGATGCGGCCGTTGGTCTGAGCCCAGATCTCAGGGCCGGTGGTGCGTGCGTGGGTGTCGCGGTTTGCGGTGTTGTCGAACTGGTTGGACCAGATGGCGTTCGGGAGGGATGCCGCGAGGCGTTGCGCGACCTTCTGGTACTGGTTGGGGTTGCTGTAGGGAACGACCGGCACCTGGTGCACTTGCGCACCCAGCATTTCCAGCAGCCGGTACTTTTCCGGGGATTGGTTATCAGGCATGACGATCACACAGCGGTAGCCGCGCGCGTTGCACACGTGGGCGAGCCCGATGCCGGTGTTGCCGGCTGTGCCCTCGACCACCGTGCCTCCCGGGCAGAGCTCCCCGCGGCGCTCGGCCTCCACAACGATCGCGCTCGCCGCCCGGTCCTTGACCGAGCCGCCGGGATTCATGAACTCGGCCTTGCCGAGGATTTCGCAGCCGGTTTCTTCACTCACGCCCCTGAGCCGGATGAGCGGCGTGTTGCCGACCGCGCCGACGAAGCCGCTCACGAGGCATGTCAGCGCTGCCGCGGCCGCTGCAGGCTGGGCTGTGGCGGCGCCCATATCCGCGGCGGCAAACCCCGCCACGTCGCCCACGATCAGGAGCGCCGGCGGCGCGACCTGCTGCTCTGCGGCCAGCGCCGTGATGTTGGCCAGGGTGCCGCGCAGGATCCGCTGTTCGGGCAGGGTCGCGCGCTCGATGATGGCCACGGGGTGCCCGGGCGCCGCCCCGGCGGCCCGCAGGCTCGCGATGATGCCCGGGAGCTGTGCCACCCCCATATAGACGACGACCGTGTGCCGCGGGTTTGCGAAAAAACGCCAGTCGGGCAGGGCGCTATCGCTCGCATGTCCGTTCAGGAAGGTGACGCTGTTGGCCAGGCGGCGGTGGGTGAGTGGCAGCTCGGCAGCCGCTGCGGCGCCGAGCGCGGCGGTGATTCCCGGGACCACCGTGTAGGGGATGCCATGCGCGGCCAGCACTTCGATCTCCTCGCCGCCGCGCCCAAACACGAATGGGTCGCCGCCCTTGAGACGTGCGACGCGCTTGCCCTCGCTGGCGAGGCGCACCAGCAACTCGTGGATGTGCTCCTGTTGTCCGCGCTCGCCGCACGCCTTGCCGACGAAGATGCGTTCCGCATCGCGGCGTGCACGTTCCAGCACTGCCTCGCTCACCAGCCGGTCGTAGAGAATCACGTCGGCCCGCTGCAGCAGCTGCAGCGCCCGCAGCGTGAGCAGATCCGGATCGCCGGGGCCGGCGCCGATGAGGTACACCTCCCCGAGTGCCTCGCCGGCGGTGGCGCGCGGCGCGGTGAGCCGGGAGGTCAGCAGTTCCCGCGCCAACGCTCGATCCGCCCGGGCCTCATCTGCGGCCAGCACGTGCGTGGCGACGGGACCGGAGGCGATGCGCTCCCAGAACGCGCGGCGCGCTCGCGGTGCGAGCGCGCGCTGCACCGCCTGGCGCCGCGCGCCCATGAAGCGCGCGAGTGCGCCGAGACGCTCGGGCAGCAGCGCTTCGATCTGCTCACGCACGCAGCGCGCGAGCACCGGGGAATGACCCGCGGAGCTCACCGCGACGACGATCGGGGAACGATCGATGATGGCGGGAAAGATGAAAGTCGACAGTTCCGCATCATCGACCACATTGACCGGCACGCGCCGCTCGCGCGCGGCGGCGGAGACCGCGGCGTTGGCCGTGCGATCATCGGTTGCGGCGACGACCGCGACCGCGTCCGCGAGCTGTGCGGGGGAAAATCCGGCGGCGATATGGGTGAGCTCGCCGCGGGCAGCCTGCTGCTCGAGTTCGGGGTGCAGGCGCGACGCTACCACGGTCACGTGCGCGCCGGCCTTGCGCAGCCACGCGGCCTTGCGCAGCGCAACCTGACCACCGCCCACCACCACGACCGGCTGGGCGTGAAGGCGCAGAAACACCGGCAGATAGTCCATGCTCCCCGCTCCGTGGCTCAGGCCGGCACGGCCGCGGGAGCCGCTCTCGGATGCAGGCCGCATTCGCGGGACTCCGCTTGCTCCCACCACCAGCGCCCGGCACGGCGGCTCTCGCCGGGCTGAATGGCGCGTGTGCACGGCGAACACCCGATGCTCGGAAACTGGCGATCGTGCAGGCGATTGTACGGCAGCTTGCGCGCGCGGATGTACTGCCACACCTCTGCTTCGGTCCACTCGAGGAGCGGGCTGATCTTGTACAGACCGTGCTCCACGTCCCACTCCACCGCCTCGCCGTGAGCGCGGGCCGCCGACTGCTCGCGGCGCACGCCGGTGATCCAGGCCGGATAGCCGGCGATCGCGCGTTTGAAGGGCTCCACCTTGCGGATGCGGCAGCACTCGAGGCGCGCCTCGAGACTGTGATAGAAGCCGTTCACCCCCTGGTGTGCCACCAGCCGCTCGAGCCCCTGGGCGTCCGGGTAGACGACCCGGATGGTGCGCTGGTAGCGGCGTTGCAGTTTTTCAAGGACCTCATAGGTCTCCTCGTACAGGCGGCCGGTATCGATGCTGAAGATGTCGATTTGCGGCAGGTACGACCAGATGATGTCGGTGAGCACCATCGCTTCGGCGCCCAGGCTGTTCGAATACACGAGTCGCCCGTGCTGGCCTAGGGCGGCGGTGAGCTGCGCGCGCACCGCCGCTGCCTTGTGTTCCAGTTCCAGCGCCGCCACCTCTGCCATGATGCGTCCGACAATACGACGCCCCTGTGCCTCACTGAACGAATGATTGCTTCTGAAGGGCTGCGCGCCGGTTATAGACCGGTAACAGGACGGTGCCGGTTGGGTTAGGCTTGGGCCAATGAAGCTGCACCAGTTGCGTTATCTGGCAGCCGTCGCCCAGAACGGTCTCAACATCACGGCGGCAGCGCAGAAGCTGCACACCTCGCAGCCGGGCGTGAGCAAGCAGATCAAGCTCCTCGAGGACGAGCTGGGGTTTCAGATCTTCGTGCGCGAGGGACGCAATCTCACGCGCATCACCCCCGCGGGGCAGCAGGTGATCGATCGGGCGCTGAGGATCCTGCAGGAAGCCCAGAGCATCCGGCACCTGTCGACCGAATTGCGGGATGAGGGTAAGGGGAGCCTGTCGATCGGCACGACCCATACGCAGGCGCGTTATGTGCTGCCGGATGTGATCCGGGAGTTCCGTGCTCGTTACCCGCAGGTGCGCCTCAACCTGCATCAGGGCACGTCCGAGCAGATCGCGGAGATGGTGGCGAGCGATCGTATCGATTGCGCCATCGCGACCGGCTCGGAAGCGCTGTTTTCCGACCTGACCCTGTTACCCTGTTACCGCTGGTATCGCACGGTCATCGTGCCGAAAGACCATCCGCTGGCCAACGGCGCACGGCTCAGCTTCAAGGCGCTGGCGGCGTACCCGCTCATCACCTACACGTTCAGCTTCAGCGGGCCCTCCTCGCTCCATCAGGCGTTTGCCAGGGCGGCGCTGACGCCGAACATCGCCATTACCGCGCGCGACGCAGACGTGATCCAGACCTACGTGCGCCTGGGGCTGGGTGTGGGCATCATCGCGCACATGGCGGTCGATGAACGCGACCCGGACCTGACCGCGATCGACGCCTCGCACCTGTTTGCGGCGCACACCACCTGGATGGGTTTTCGCCGCGGCACGCTGTTGCGCAAGTACATGTACGAGTTTGCGCAGCTGCTGGCGCCGCACCTGGACCGGCGTCTGGTCGAACGGGCTCACCGCGCCACCTCCTCCGAAGAGGTGACCCAGCTGTTTGCCGACATCACGCTGCCGCAACGCTAGCTTCCGTTCCCCGCGGCACAGATAGTGTGCCGGCCGACAGTTAAGCAACCGCTTAACTATGCCGCTGAAGAGGTATGTAGCTGGAGGCCTAGGCGAAGAAGCGTTGCCTGCGAACGGCCGTTTCGGGCGATCCCGGCTGATAGGCGACGTCGTAGCGGTGCAGCGCGCCGCGGGCGGCGTCCGCATCCTCACCCGCCGCCAGCTCGATGGCGTCAAACCCGCAGCGCGCCAGCAGGAACACCTGGTCCTGGTGCACGCCGGCGCCCACGGCGCGCAGCTCGCCCCTGAACCCCAGGCGCTCGCGCAGCAGCCTTCCGGCCGAGTACCCGCGGCCATCGACGGGGGTGGGAAATTCCACCGCCACCAGGTCGAGCCGCGGCAGCTCATCCGCCAGCTCCTCCACCCGGTCGACGGGGGTGAGGCGTACGCCGAGTCGCCCCGGCCACTGCCACCAGCGCCCCGGGTCCTTGCGCAGCTCTGCGAGCGGCACGATCAGTGCGGCGCCGTCCGCGGCGTCCTCGCCGAGATGAATCCAGTCGTCCACGACGATCTCACGCCGCCGCAGGATGCGTCGCATAAGCGCTCTCCCTGAAAGGCGTCAGGCCCACGCGGCGGAACGTGTCGATGAAGCGTTCACCCTCGGCGCGCAGCGCGCGATACGCCTCGACAATACGCTCGATGGTCGCTGCGACTTCGTTCTTCGGTACCGACGGACCGATGACTTCACCCAGCGCAGTGAAGCCGTTCGCCGAGCCGCCGAGCGTAATCTGGTACCACTCCTCGCCACGCTTGTCGACGCCGAGGATGCCGATGTGGCCGACGTGGTGATGCCCGCAGGCGTTCATGCAGCCGGACATCTTGATCTCGATGTCGCCCAGGTCGTACAGGTAGTCGAGATCGTTGAAGCGCTCCTGGATCTGCTTCGCGACCCCGAGCGTGCCGGCATTGGCGAGCGAGCAGAAATCCAGCCCCGGGCAGGCGATCATGTCCGTGAGGGTGCCGATGTTCGGCATGGCGAGCTGGCGGCGTTCGAGCTCGAGCCACACCTCGTACAGGTCGCTCTGGCGCACGTCCGCGAGCAGCAGATTCTGATTGTGGGTGGCGCGGATGAGGCCGAAGCTCACGCGCTCGGCGAGCGCTGCGACCGCCTCCATCTGTTCACAGCTCATATCCCCCGGGTTCTGTCCGTGCGCTTTGAGCGACACGAACACCGCGCGATACCCGCTCACGCGGTGGGGACGGGTGTTGTAGCGATACCAGGCCTGGAAGGCCGGTTCGCGGCCGGCGCTGGCGTCGAAGTCCTCGAGTGCCTCGTAGGGCTGCGGCCTGAAGAAGCCGCGCACCCGCTCGACTTCGGCGGCCGGCAGGCGCGCAGCGCTCGCGCGCGACAGCTGCCACTCGGCTTCCACCTGCTCGCGGAAGCGCGCGATACCTAAGCTCTTGACCAGCACCTTGATGCGCGCCTTATTGAGGTTGTCGCGCCGGCCGTGGCGGTTGTAGACGCGCAGGATCGCTTCCAGGTAGGACAACAGGTCGGCGAGGGGCAGGAAATCGCGAATCACCTGCCCGATCACGGGAGCCCTCCCAAGACCCCCGCCCACCAGCACCGTGAAGCCGATGTCGCCCTGCGCGTCGCGCGCCAGGTGCAGCCCGATGTCGTGCACTTCGGACGCCGCGCGGTCCTCCGGCGAGCCGGTCACGGCGATCTTGAACTTGCGCGGCAGGTAGGTGAATTCCGGATGCAGGGTGGCCCACTGGCGGATGATCTCGCAGTAGGGCCGTGGATCGTCGATCTCGTCGCGGGCGATGCCGGCGAGGTGATCGGCGGTGACGTTGCGCACGCAGTTGCCGCTGGTCTGGATGGCGTGCATCTGCACGGTGGCGAGCTCGGCCAGGATGTCCGGGACGTCGGGGAGCCTCGGCCAGTTCAGCTGCAGGTTCTGCCGCGTGGTGAAGTGACCAAACCCGCGGTCGTAGCGGCGTGCGATGTCGGCGAGCTTGGCTAACTGACGCGAGGCGAGCAGCCCATAGGGAATGGCAATGCGCAGCATCGGGGCATGCCGCTGGATGTACAGCCCGTTGCGCAGCCGCAGCGGACGGAACTCATCCTCGGAGAGCTGCCCCGCGAGATGGCGCCGCGTCTGGTCGCGAAATTCCGCGACGCGTTGATCGACAAACGCCTGATCCAGCTCGTCGTACTGGTACATGTCAACCGACTATAGGCGTGGGGTTCCGGGCCTCTAAATACCGTGTGGTTGGGTGAACCTCTTTCTGGGGTTATGAGCCTATGCAACACTAGAGCCGGACTTTCAGGAGGCGAACGTGGCGGGACTTTATTTCGAGCAATTCGACGTAGGGCAGCGTTTCGAGCACCTGGTGCGGCGCACCGTGACCGAGACCGACAACCTCCTGTTTAGCGCCCTCACCATGAACCCGGCCGCCCTGCACCTGGACGCCGAGTACTCCAAGGGCACGCCCTTTGGGGAGCGGATCGTGAACAGCGTATTCACGCTCGGCCTGCTGGTGGGGCTGTCGGTCTACGACACGACCTACGGCACGACCCTTGGGAATCTCGGCTGGGAAGAGGTGCGTTTCCCGCGCCCGGTGCTGATCGGCGACACGCTGCACGTCGCGACCACGGTGGTTTCGAAGCGCGACAGCCAGTCGCGCCAGGACTCGGGCCTGGTCGTGTTCGAGCATCGCGCCTGGAACCAGCGCGACGAGGAGGTCGCTTCCTGCCGCCGCACGGCGCTGATGATGAAGAGGCCGGCGGCGTGAGTGCCGAGCGCCAGCCCGCGCCGCTGCGTTCGCTGCTGTTCGTTCCGGGTGACAGCGCACGCAAGCAGGAAAAGGCGCTCGCCACCGATGCGGACGCACTGATCCTCGACCTCGAGGATTCGGTGGACCCGGCGAACCTGCCGGCCGCGCGCGCACGGGTGGGTGAGTTGCTGCGCTCGCAGGCAGCCGGCTCCGGGCCGCAGCTGTGGGTGCGGGTCAACGGGCCTGAGAGCGGCCTGCTGCGCGAAGACCTCGAGGCCGTCGGCGCCGAGCGGCTCCCCGATGGCATCGTGCTGCCCAAGATCTCCGCGCCCGGGGAGATTGTCGAGGCGGCAGCCTACGTGACGGCGCTCGAGACGCGGCGGGGTGTGGCCGCCGGCACGACTCGACTCCTGGTGGTTGCCACGGAGACGCCGCAGGGACTGCTCGCATTGCCGCAGTATCCGGCGGTCCTGCACGCCGCGCGGGCCGCGGCGGCACGGCTAGTGGGGCTTACCTGGGGCGCGGAGGACCTGAGTGCGGCGCTGGGCGCGCTGGGGAAGCGCGACGGCGGCGGCGCGCTGACCTTCACGTTTCAACTGGCGCGCACCACTTGCCTGCTCACCGCCGCGGCGCTCGGTGTTCAGGCCATCGATGGCGTGCACACCGACTTCCGCGACGTTGCCGGGTTGCAGCGTGAACTTGAAAGCGCCCGCCGTGACGGCTTCAGCGGCAAGCTCGCCATTCACCCGGAGCAGATCGCCGCCATCAATGCCGCGTTTACCCCGACGGAGGCGGAGCGCGAGCACGCGCGACGCGTGGTGGCGGCGTTCGCTGCAGCCCCTGGCGCCGGTGTGGCGAGCCTCGAGGGGGAGATGATCGATCGTCCCCATCTCGTACAGGCGCAGCGCATCCTCGCGGCGCTGCAACGCCCCAAGGGGCGTACCTGAAGCCGCGCGCCCGGCGCGGCCGTCAATCACTTCGGCGGCTCCAGCGCCAGCAGATCTTCGGGGGTATCCACATCGAGCGCTGCGCTGGGCATGGGCACCCGCACCACCCGGTCGGCGCTGCGCCGTAACAGCACGCGGGCGCCGAGGTCGCCACGCAGCTCGGCGAGATCGCGGAACGCGCTGCGCGGGAAGATGGCCGGCACGCCGCTGGTTCCTGCGTAGCGCGCGGCCGCAATGTACTGGGGTTGCTTGCGCCAGGTGCCGGCGAGGCGCTTCAGATCATCCGCGGTGACCGCCGGCTGATCCGCGAGCAGCAGCATGACGCCGCTGCAACTCGCCGGCAGCCGCGCGACGCCGGCGCGAATCGAGCTGGCGAGCCCCTCGCGCCACTCGTGATTCACGACGATCGATCCGGGGGAGTGTTTCAACAGCGGGGCGAGTTCCGCAGCCCCCGCACCCAGCACCACGATGAGAGCGTTCCCCGTGACCTCCGCGGCCCGGGTCACCGTCGTGTGCAGCAGGGGCCGTCCCGCGACCCGCACCAGTTGCTTGCTCGATCCGAAGCGGGTGGAGGCGCCGGCCGCCAGCACCACTGAGTACAAGCCCTCGGATGCCGACACGGGCTACGAGCCTCGCGGCCGCGGGAAGGCGAGCGAGGCGCCCGCGGGCAGTGTCGTGCGCACCCGCGCGTAGCGATTGCGCTCCTCGAGGATCGAGTCGGCATCGATAGCGGCGATGACGCGCCAGTCGGTGGTTGTGGTGTTCGCCGCGAGCAACGCGTCGATGGCGTCGCGGCGCGCGCTCCACACGCTGTTGAAGAACTGCGCAAATTCGCGCCAGCTCTCCTGCGCGCTGCTGTCCGGCGCAGGCGCAGACGTGCACGCCAGGGCAGCTTCGAGCTTCCCGAGCGCCTCGCGGCTGCGACCTGGACTCGCCAACACGTCCTCGAGTGCGCGCCGTGCGGCATCCCCAGGAGCAAGCCGTGCGTGCCACAGGTCGGTGAGGCGCTGGTCGCGGTCTTCAAACCACGCGAGCACGCACACGAGATAGTCCACGCAGGCCTGGCGGAATCCCTCCAGCGATGAGCCGCTGCTCAATGCGACTGCGTTGCGACGCCCGAGTGCGGTGGCGCAGGCGTTGGCCACGGTGCTGGCGTTCTGCCGCTCCGCGGCGAGCTGGGCCCGGATCAGCTGGATCTCGTTCATGAGAGGCCACGGAAATCTACGAGATGTAACACGAAGTATAAATTATAAGATATTGACTTTAAAAACAAATTACATAGCTGCAGCCGCTGCGCTCGCAGGCGTGGCGGGCCGGTGCACGAACGCGTGCAACTCGGCGACGATCGCGAGCGCAATGGACTCGGGCGTACGGCCGCCCAGGGGCAAGCCGACGGGCGCATGCAGGCGGGTGCGCAGGCCGTTCGCGCCGGCACCCAGGTCCGACAGCAGCTTCTCGCGACGCACGGCCGGGCCCAGCAATCCCACGTACGGAATCGCGCTCTCGGCGAGGGCGCGCAGGTAGGCGAGGTCGGAAGGCAGGTGATGACTCATGACGACGGCTGCGGAGAAATGTGCGAGATCGAGCGCCTGGGGCAGGGCATCGGGACGGGCGAGGATGACACGCTCGGCGGACGGGAAGTGCGCGGCGACGGCGTACGCCGGGCGATGGTCAACGAGTGTCACTTTCCAGTTGAGTCGGGCCGCGAAATCCACCAGCGGCGCTGCATCCGGTCCGGCGCCGAGCACGAGAATCCGCGGCGGCAACGACAACGGCACCACGAACAGCTTCCAGGACGGGGAATGTCCTTCGACCCAACCGATCTGCCCGTCGGCGGCGCACTGCGCCAGCGCGGCGCGCACGCTCGCTGCCTCGAGGGCAGGCGTCGCGCAGCGCGCGGGTGCGCCGGTCGGGAGCGCCAGGGTGCCGACCGGCAGATCCGCGCGCGCGGACTCGGTGACGACGCCGATCGCGGTGGCGGCGTGCGTGGCGAGGGCGCCGGCAAGATGGGTGAGGGGTTGCCAGTCGTTCTCGGGACCTGCGCGCAGCAGCAGGATGTGCATCGCGCCTTCGCACCCCAGCCCCAACCCCCACAGCAGCTCGTCCGGCTCCCGCAGGTCGTAGTGCACCGCGCGCGGCTCGCCGCTCAGGATGACCTTGCGGGCGTGCTCGCGCAGATCACTCTCGAGGCAACCGCCGGAGAGGAGCCCGGAGTACTCGCCGTTGGCTGCGATCAGCATGAGCGCGCCGGCCTTGCGGTAGGTCGAGCCCGCGGTGTGCACCAGCATGCCCAGCGCCAGCGCACGGCGAGCGCCACGTTCGCGCTCGAAAAGAGGCAGCAGCGGGCCGAGGGATGCTTCCACGCAACCAATTATGCCAGTGCGGCGAGCACGCGCCTGCCGGGCGCGGATATAATTACACTCATGGTTAATAAAAGCGCGCGCCGCGGACGCGGCCGGCCACGGGGCGCGAGCGCCGGCAAGGTGCGCGAGCGGCTGCTGGAGGCCGCCCGGGAGCTGTTTCTGCGCTACGGCTACCGCGCCGTGTCGAGCCGGCAGATCGGTGCCGCCGCCGGGGTCAACTTCGCGATGATCCGTTACTACTTCGGCGGCAAACCCGGGTTGTACCGGGAGATCCTGCAGGGGCTCGTGCCGCCAGAGATCGCGGGGTTGGACGCCATGCAGGTGGGCCGCGGCGGAGCGAAGCTGGCGGACATCCTGAGCAACATAACGCGGGTGTGGGCTGCGAACCCCTGGATCGCCGGCTTCGTGCTGCGCGAAGTGCTGGTACCCGGGGGCCCGATGCGCACCATGTTCCTGCGTGAATTCCCGGAACGCCTCGCCCCGATCGTCGAGCGCGCGCTACGGGCGGAGATCGAGCGTGGCGCCCTGAGATCCGACCTCGACCCGAAGCTGCTGGTGTTGTCAGTGGTGAGCCTGGCGGTCTTTCCCTTCCTGGGCTTCCCGCTGACCAGCCGCGTGTTCGGCGTGCGCAACGACGAGGAGTTCGTCACACGGTTCCTGCGCCACACACAGGCGCTGCTCGCGTGCGGTGTTGCTCCCGGCGGCAGGCCGGCCTGAGGCGGCCGGCGCGCACGCTGTCATTGCGCACGCGCGGGCGCGTCAGTAGAGTCGCACGGGCGTATGCTCAACCCCACTCCCTGGGTCGTGCACAAGTTCGGGGGGTCGAGCGTCGCCGACGCCGACTGCTTCCGCAAAGTCGCGGCCATTCTTGACTCCGTTCCGGCCGCTCGCCTGGGCGTGGTGCTGTCTGCGTGCCGCGGCGTGACCGATGCGCTGCTGCGCCTGGTGGCGCTCGCCGAGCGCCAGGATGAAGCCTTCCGCGGCGAGCTCGCGCAGCTGCGTACGCGGCACGCGGCGATTGCCGAGGAGCTGCTGACGCCGGCCGCCGCGCAGTTGTACCTCGCGGCCTTTGACCGCGACTGCCACGATCTTCTGGGAGTCCTGCACTCGGTGAAGCTGACCCGCGCGGCCGCCCGCAACGTCAGCGATCTCATCGCAGGCTACGGCGAGATCTGGTCGACGCGGCTGTTCGAGCGCTTTTTCGAGGAGCGCGCGGGCCGCCCGGGCGCCGTGCAGTGGCTCGACGCGCGGCGCGTAGTGGTGGCGGAATGGGGGCCGTTGGGTCCGGGCATCCAGTGGGCCGAATCACGCGCCAACCTCGCAGCCCTGGTCCCCGCCGATTTCAGCGGCACCCTGATCATCACCGGGTTCATTGCCTCCGACCGGCGCGGCGTGCAGACGACCCTCGGACGAAATGGCAGCGATTTTTCCGCCTCCATCTTCGGCGCGCTGCTGGGCGCGTCCGAGATCCACATCTGGACCGACGTCGATGGGGTGCTGTCGGCCGACCCGCGCCGCGTACCTGACGCCACGGTCATCGACTCGCTCTCGTACAGCGAGGCGATGGAG
>JBGPKC010000001.1:0-113437 GCA_041485725.1 Steroidobacteraceae bacterium | reverse complement strand
GCCGCTCAGCCTCACCGTTAGACCGACGCAACCGAGGAGGATCATATGGCGCAAGGTGAAAGCCACGCACTGATCACTGGCAGTTCACGTGGCATCGGAAGAGGAATTGGTTCAGACAAGGCTCGCTGGATCACGGGACAGGTGATTTATGTGGACGGTGGCGCGTCATTGATGAACCCAGAGGTCCCTACTGAAATCCAGATCGGCTAGACACGACCGCTATCAACTCAACCTCATCGTTCGGTAAATGCTTAACTATCGTGCACTGGATAGTGTGTTCCGGGCGCTCGCCGACCCGACGCGCAGGGCCATTATCGAGCGCCTCAGCGATGGGGATGCGTTCGTGAGCGATCTCGCCGAGCCGCTGCCGATATCCCTCGCCGCGGTCATGCAGCACGTGCAGGCGCTGGAGCAAAGTGGCCTGATCCACACGGAAAAGGCCGGTCGCGTGCGTACCTGTCGCCTCGAGCCTCAGGCTCTTCGCTTGCTGGACCAATGGATTACGCAGCGGCGCAGCCTGTGGCAGCGCCGTCCGCCGCGCACCTGAGCTTGGCTCACTGAAGGGGTATCAGGTCCACCTTCGCGGCGCACACGAAGTCGTTTTCCGACAGTCCGCGGATGGCATGGGTGGTGAAGGTGACGCGGCAGTAGTTGTAGCCAACCTCGAGGTCCGGGTGGTGATCCTCGATGTTGGCGATATGCGCCAGCGCGTTCACGAAGCTCATGGTGCGATAGAAATCCCTGAAAGCGAACGCGCGCCGGATGGCGTGCGCGTCTTCAGTCAGTACCCACGCGCTGGAGAGCTGCGCGAGCAGCAGCTGTGCCTGGGTGGGCGTCAGAGGCGCGGTTCCGCCTTCGCAGGGCTTGCACTTGCGTGCGGCGAGTTCGTTCATGTGTCACCCAAGCGCGCATAGCGGCGCGCCACGTACTGTTCGACGATTTCCTGGAACTCTTCAGCGATGCGCTCGCCCTTGAGGGTGACGGTCTTCGCTCCGTCCTCGTACACCGGCGCCACCGGGCGCTCGCCGGTGCCGGGCAGACTGATGCCGATGTTGGCATGCTTGCTCTCCCCCGGCCCGTTCACCACGCAGCCCATCACGGCGACCGTCATGTCCTCGACCCCGGCGTACTCGCGCCGCCAGTGTGGCATGCGCGCCCGGATGTGCGACTGGATGCGTGCGGCAAGCTCCTGGAAGAAGGTGCTGGTGGTGCGACCGCAGCCCGGACACGCGACGACCAGCGGCGCGAACGCGCGCAGCCCCATGGTCTGCAGGATCTCCTGCGCCACGATGACTTCCTGACTGCGGTCCCCGCCGGGGGCGGGTGTCAGGGACACGCGGATGGTGTCGCCGATGCCTTCCTGCAGCAGCACCGACATGCCGGCGGTGGAGGCCACGATGCCCTTGGAACCCATGCCGGCCTCGGTGAGACCGAGGTGCAGCGGATAGTCGCAGCGCCCCGCAAGGTCGCGGTAGATGGCGATCAGGTCCTGCACGCCGCTCACCTTGGCCGAGAGAATGATGCGGTCGTGCGCCAGGCCGAGCTCCTCGGCGCGCCGCGCGCTGCCGAGCGCCGACAGCGCCACGGCGTTGCGCGTGACTTCCTGCGCAGTCAGCGGTTCGGCGCGCGCGGAGTTTTCGTCCATCAGCCGCGTCAGCAGGTCCGTATCCAGGCTTCCCCAGTTCACGCCGATGCGCACCGGCTTGTCATAGCGGCAGGCGGCTTCGATCATTTCCGCGAATTGCGGATCGCGCTTGCTGCCGCGGCCGACGTTGCCCGGGTTGATGCGGTACTTGGCGAGCGCGGCAGCGCAGTCCGGATGCTCGCGCAGAAGCTTGTGGCCGTTGAAGTGGAAGTCGCCGATCAGCGGCACGCCGACGCCGGCGCGCTCGAGGCGCTCGCGGATGGGCGCGACCGCCGCGGCGGCCTCGCTGGTGTTGACCGTGATGCGCACCAGCTCGGAGCCTGCGCGCGCCAGGGCCTGCACCTGCGCGGTGGTGCCCTCGACATCCGCGGTGTCGGTATTGGTCATCGACTGAACCACGATGGGCGCACCGCCGCCGACGCGGATGGCGCCAATGGACACCTGCACGGAAGAGCGACGGGTGATGCTCATGGGGATGCGGCCATCTGTGGTGCGAATTCTACCTTTGCCACGCTTGGGCGGCACTCACGGGGGCTGCTATCATGCCCCAGCCCGAATCAGTCTGTTCGGAGAGAGTCCGGCGCGAGCCGGAACGCCGAAGGCGCAAATTCCGCCCGGAAACGCTCAGGCACAAGAACGGCAGACGGCGGAACTGCACGCTTCCGCGGGGCTTCTGGAGAGCGGTGGATTCGCGATGTAGTCCACCCACCGAAGGGGAGCGGCGCTTACAGCGCCTGATCTCTCAGGTCACAGGACAGAAGGGCGGCAGGCGCCGTGGCACAACGGCGACGCGCGCCTGCCGCCTTTTTTTGTTTGCAAGAGGATCTGTGGGAAGACACACCCCGCTGTTCAAGCTGCACCAGGAGCTGGGCGCCCGCATCGTCGACTTCGGCGGCTGGGACATGCCGGTGCAGTACAGCTCGCAGATCGGTGAGCATCACGCGGTGCGCCGCGGCGCCGGCGTGTTCGACGTGTCGCACATGTGCGTCGTGGACCTGCGTGGCGCGCGCGTGCGCGCGTTGCTGCAGCAGCTGCTGGCGAACGACGTGGCGAAGCTCGGGACACCCGGCAAGGCGCTCTACAGCTGCATGCTGAACGAGCGCGGCGGGGTCATCGACGACACAATTGTCTATTACCTGTCAGATTCCTGGTTCCGCGCCGTGGTGAACGCCGGCACGCGCGATAAGGACCTCGCCTGGATCCGCCGCCACGCGCAGGCCTGCGGCGTCGAGGTGACCGAGCGCACCGACCTCGCCATGCTCGCGATCCAGGGCCCGGAGGGGCGTGCCAAGGCGGTGCAGCTGCTTACGGCGGCGGATGCCGGCGCCGCGCTCGCGCTGCCCACGTTCGTGGGCCGCGAGGTCGGCGGCTGGTTCGTGGCGCGCACCGGCTACACCGGCGAGGACGGGTTCGAGATCATGATGCCGGCGGCGGACGCGGTGCCCGCGTGGCGCAAGCTCAATTCCCTCGGGGTGGCATCCTGTGGCCTGGGGGCCCGCGACACCCTGCGGCTCGAAGCGGGCATGAACCTGTACGGCAACGACATGGACGAAAGCACGCAGCCGTTCGAATCGGGACTCGGCTGGACGGTGGCGCTGGAGCCGCGCGAGCGCGCCTTCATCGGCCGTGAGGCGCTCGCGGCGATCGCGCGCGCGGGCTCGCCGCGCAAGCTCGTGGGTCTTTTGCTCGAGGACCGCGGAGTGTTGCGCGGTCACCAAAGGGTGGTCATTCCCGGCGGCGGCGAGGGCGAGATCACCAGCGGCACGTTTTCCCCGACACTCGAGCGTTCCATTGCGTTCGCGCGTGTGCCCGCGGGCAGCGGCGATGCCGTGCAGGTCGACATACGCGGCAAGCTCCTCAACGCGCGCGTGGTGAAGCCGCCGTTCGTACGCTTTGGCCAATCTCTTATTGGATTATCGAAGGGCCCATCATGAGCAATGTTCCCGCGGATCTGAAGTACAACAAGTCCCACGAATGGGTGCGGACTCTCGCCGACGGCACGGTGGAGGTCGGCATTACCGATCACGCCCAGCACGCGCTCGGTGATCTGGTGTTCGTCGAGGTGCCCGAGGCCGGGCGTGTTCTGAAGGCGGACGAGCCCTGCGCGGTGGTCGAGTCGGTCAAGGCGGCGTCCGATGTCTATGCGCCGCTCGCCGGCGAGGTGACCGCCGGGAACCCCCGGCTCAGCGACGAGCCGGAAACCGTCAACAAGGACCCCTACGGCGAGGGCTGGCTGATGCGGCTGCGGCCGGCGCCGGGGGCGCTCACCGGCGCGGCACTCCTGTCGGCTGCAGACTATCAGAAGGTCCTGGACGCGGAGGGCGGCTGATGGCCTTCATTCCCCACACCGAAGCCGATGTCGCGGCGATGCTCGCCACCATCGGCGTCGCCGGCATCGAGGATCTCTTCGATGAGATCCCGCCGGATCTGCGCGTCAAGTCCCTCGCCGGCTTGCCGCAAGAGCTCAACGAAATGGAAATCGGGCGCCTGATGACCGAGCGTGCCCGTGCTGACGGTGCGCCGCTCACCTTCATCGGTGCCGGCGCCTACGAGCACCACATTCCCGCGGCGGTGTGGGCCATCACCACGCGCGGGGAGTTCTACAGCGCCTACACCCCCTACCAGGCGGAGGCGAGCCAGGGCACGCTGCAGCTGATCTACGAATTCCAGACCATGATTGCGCGTCTGACCGGCATGGAAGTCGCGAACGCCTCGATGTACGACGGCGCTTCCGCCACCGCAGAGGCCGCACTCATGGCGGTGCGCGCCAACCGCAAGTCGAAGTCCGCGCGCATCCTGGTGCCGACCACGTTACATCCGCACTATCGCAAGGTCGCGGTCACGACCGCCGCAAACCAGGGGCTGAAGTTCGAGGAGCTCCCCTATTGCACCGCGGAGGGCGTCACGCCGGCCGCCTCCCTCGCCCGCTACGACGGGCAGGACATCACCGCGCTCGTGATCCAGCAGCCGAACTTTTTTGGCTGCCTTGAGGATGTGGATGCGCTCACCGATTGGGCCCATGCGCGCGCGATCCTGGTGATCGCGGTCGTCAATCCCACCTCGCTGGCGCTGCTCAAACCCCCGGGAGAGTGGGGTGCGCGCGGAGCGGACATCGCGGTCGGCGAAGGTCAGCCGCTCGGCGTGCCGCTCTCCTCCGGTGGTCCTTACTTCGGCTTCATGGCGACGCGCATGGACTATGTGCGGCAGATGCCGGGGCGCATCGTCGGACGCACGCTCGATGTCGCCGGGCACGCGGGCTTCACCCTCACCCTGCAGGCGCGCGAGCAGCATATCCGCCGCGCCAAGGCGACTTCCAACATCTGTACCAACCAGGGACTGCTGGTGACCGCGGCCACCATCTATATGTCACTGATGGGTCCACAGGGACTGGCGCGCACCGCAGCCGCCGCGCACGCGCGCGCCCGCGAGCTCGTGGCAGGCCTGACGCGCGTGCCCGGCGTACGCCTGGCATTCTCAGGTCCGTACTTTCATGAGGCGGTGCTGCAGCTCGACCGTCCGGTGGCGCCGGTGCTCAAGAGCCTCAGCAGCCGCGGCATCCTCGGCGGGCTCGATCTGTCGGGATACTTCCCCGAACTCGGCCATGCGCTGCTGGTGTGTGCGACCGAGACCAAGACTGCCGCCGATATCGATCGTTACCGCGCCCACTTGAGCGAGGTGATGCAGGCGGCGCGCGCCGCGTGAGGTTTTCGCATGCCAGCACGTGAACAGCTGATCTTCGAGTACTCGCACGCCGGGCGCGGCGCGCGCGACCAGTGGCCGCACGACCCGGGTGCCGCGGCGCTCGCGGACCTGCCCGCGAAGCTGCGCCGCGTGCGCCCACCCGAGCTCCCGGAAGTCGGCGAGCTCGAAGCGGTGCGGCATTTCACCCGCCTGTCGCAGCTGAACTTCTCCATCGACACGCACTTCTACCCGCTCGGGTCGTGCACGATGAAGTACAACCCCAAGGCCTGTAACCAGTACGCGATGCTGCCGGAGTTCCTGGCGCGGCATCCGCTGGGGCCCGAATCCCACGGGCAGGGGTTGCTGGCGTGCCTGTACGAGCTGCAGGAGATGTTGAAGGAAGTCACCGGTATGCAGGGTGTGGCCCTGAGCCCGATGGCCGGCGCCCACGGCGAATTCGCCGGGGTGGCGATGATCCGCGCGTATCACCGCGCGCGCGGGGATCTCAAGCGCAACGAGGTCATCGTGCCCGAGGCGGCGCACGGCACCAACCCGGCGACCGCGACCATGTGCGGCTGCGTGGTGCGCGAGATTCCGGTCGACGCGCACGGAGACGTCGACCTTGCGGCCTTAGCCGCCGCGGTGGGCCCCAACACCGCCGGCATCATGCTCACCAACCCTTCCACCCTCGGCGTGTTCGAACGGCGCATCGGGGACGTCGCGCGCATCGTGCACGAGGCGGGCGGGCTGCTGTATTACGACGGCGCGAACTTGAATGCCATCCTCGGCAAGGTACGACCCGGGGACATGGGCTTCGATGTCATCCACATGAACCTGCACAAGACCTTCTCCACGCCCCACGGCGGCGGCGGCCCGGGAGCGGGTGCGGTCGGGGTCGGCGCGCGCCTCGCGCCCTTCCTGCCCATTCCGCTGGTGGGCAAGGACGGCGAGCGCTACCGCTGGCTGACGGAAACGGATGTGCCGCAATCCATCGGGCGGCTGTCGGCCTTCATGGGTAACGCCGGGGTGCTGCTGCGCGCCTACATCTACATGCGCCTGCTGGGGCGGGAGGGCATGCAGCGCGTGGGCGAGTACGCCACCCTGAACGCCAACTACCTGCTCGCACGGTTGAAGTCCGCAGGCTTCGATGCCGCCTATCCGCAGCGCCGCGCGAGTCATGAATTTATCGTGACGCTCAAGCGCCAGGCGCGCGAACTCAACGTCACCGCGATGGACTTCGCCAAGCGTCTGCTTGACTATGGCTTCCACGCGCCGACCACTTACTTTCCGCTGCTGGTGCCGGAGTGCCTGCTCATCGAGCCGACCGAGACCGAGAGCAAGGACGTCCTGGATGCGTTTGTGTCGGCTATGTCACAGATCCAGAAGGAGGCCGAGCAGGAACCCGCACGCGTGACCAGCGCACCGCATACCATGCCGGTGCGCCGCCTCGATGATGTCCGGGCGGCGCGGCAACTGGATCTCACATGGAAGCCGACAGTGCAGTCGTAGACCGTTACAAGCCGCGCGGACTGACCCGGGTGCTGCGCGCCGTGGGCGCGAGCCTGCGCGGACTGGCCGGCGCGTTCCGCGAGGAGGCGGCGTTTCGCCAGGAACTCGCGTTCGCGGCGCTCGTCATACCCCTGGGGCTGTGGCTCGGACACAGCGGGATCGAGCGCGCGCTGCTCATCGGGCCCATGCTGCTCGTCCTGATCGCGGAGCTCCTCAACAGCGCGATCGAGGCGACGGTGGACCGCATCGGGTTCGAACGGCACGCGCTCGCCGGACTCGCCAAGGACATCGGCTCCGCCGCCGTGCTCATGTCGTTCGTGCTGCTCACCGCCGTGTGGCTGCTGGTGCTGCTCGGCAGATAGGAAACGTCCTGATGCGATTAATGCGTCTGTTGTGCCTGTGCCTGTGTCTGTCCTGCGCGACCGTGTGCGTGGCCGGCGGTCCGCTGAGCGCCACCGCCACCGCCGCCGCGCCGGCGGCAGCGGCGCCCTCCACGCCGGCGGTGCCGCAACCCGCGCCCCCGGGGGAGTCGCTGCCCGCGCAACCGCCCGCGCAGCTCCTGCCGGGAAATCCGCCCGCGGTGGACACGCAGCCGACGGCCGTGGCGCAGCAGGCCGCCGCCGTGGAAGGAAATCCGGATTGGGCGGAGACGCTCGAGCGCATCGCCGGCAGTGTGGTGTCGATCGACGTCGATTCGACGCGCGCGTTCGATACCGAGTGGAACTCGACCGCGCAGGCGACCGGCTTCGTGGTGGACGCCGAGCGCGGCCTGATCCTCACCAACCGTCACGTCGTAACCCCGGGACCGGTGACTGCGGAGGCCACCTTCCTCAATCGCGAGGAGGTGCAGCTGTACCCGGTGTACCGCGATCCGGTGCATGACTTCGGCATTTACCGCTACGATCCGCAGAAACTGCGCTTCATCAAACCCAAGGCCCTGCCCCTGTATCCGGAGGGCGCGCAGATCGGGCGCGAGATCCGCGTCGTCGGCAACAACGCCGGCGAGCAACTGTCGATTCTCGCCGGAACCCTGGCGCGACTGGACCGCGACGCGCCCGCGTACGGGGTCGCCAAGTACAACGACTTCAACACCTTCTACCTGCAGGCGGCGTCCGGGACCTCCGGCGGCTCGTCCGGTTCGCCGGTCATCGACATCCGCGGGCGGGTGGTGGCGCTCAATGCCGGCGGCGCGAGCGGCGCGGCGTCGAGCTTCTACCTGCCGCTCGGGCGAGTGCGCCGCGCGCTGGATCTCATTCAGCAGGGCAAACCGGTTGCGCGCGGCACGCTGTACACGGTCTTCAACTACATGCCCTACGACGAGCTCGAGCGCCTGGGGTTGGACACCCGTACCGAGGCTGCGGCACGCAAGAATTTTCCGCGCAACACCGGCATGCTGGTGGTCACCGAAGTGCTGCCCGGGTCGCCGAGCGAGAACGTGCTGCAACCCGGAGACATCCTGGTGCGGCTGAACGGGCGCTACGTCACGCAGTTCGAACCACTCGAGGACGTGCTGGACGGGTCGGTAGCCAAGCAGGTGGAGGTGGAGCTCGAGCGCGGTGGCAAGGCCGTGTCCGCCAAGCTCCCGGTTGGCGACCTGCACGCCATCACGCCCAGCGCCTATGCGGAGTTTGGCGATGCGGTCGTGAATGCCATGTCCTATCAGCAGGCGCGGCACTTCAACGTACCCACCCGCGGCGTGTACGTCGCCAACCCCGGCTACGTGTTCGGCGCGGCGGGCATTCCCCGCGGCGCGGTGATCATCACGCTCAACGGCAGAAAGACCGACAGCCTGCAGGAATTCGAGGCGGGGATCGCGCAGCTCGCCGACGGGGAGCGCGCCCCGGTGCGTTACATCACGATCGATGTTCCCAACAACAGCGAGCTGCGCGCCATCCGCATGGATCGACTGTGGTTCCCGGTGCGCCATTGCGATCGCGACGACGCCTCCGGCCTGTGGGATTGCAGGCAGCTCCCCGCCGGTCCCCAACCCAAGCCGGTGCCCGTGAGTTCCACGGCATTTCCGCACTTCAAGGACCCGCGGCTGAACGCGCTCGCGCCCTCGCTCGCCCTGGTGACGTTCGACATGCCGTACTCGGTGTCGGGGATCACCGAGCGCAACTATCACGGCACCGGCCTCATCGTCGATGCGCAGCGGGGTCTGGTGGTCGTGGACCGAAACACCGTGCCGGTTGCGGTCGGCGATGTGACGGTGACCTTCGCCGGCACCGTGCAGGTTCCGGGGCGCGTGCTGTACATCCAGCCGCAGCACAACTTCGCGGTCGTCGCCTACGATCCGGCGCTGATCGGCAGCACGCCGGTCAAATCCGCCAAGCTGACGCCGCGCGAATTGGTCGCCGGCGAACCGGTGTGGGTGGTGGGACTGGGCAGCGACAGCCAGATGCGTGCCCGCAGGACCGAGATCGCGAGCATCGATCCGCTGGAGTTGCCGCTGTCGCGCACCATGCGCTTTCGCGACAGCAATCTGGAGACCGTGCAGCTCGTCAACCCGCCGCTGGAATTCGACGGCGTGCTGGCCGACAAGGCCGGCAACGTTCTGGGCACCTGGTCGAGCTTCGCTTACGAGAGCGGCCGCGAGCTGTCGCAGGATACGCGCGGCGTGCCGATCGACCTGGTGGCCGATATGCTCGATCGCGTGCGCAACGAGCGCGCGCTGCACTCGCTCGAGGCCGAGCTCGGGGTGCTGTCACTGGCGAGTGCGCGCGAGATCGGCCTTCCGCAGGGCTGGGCGCAGCGTCTCGCGCAGCACGCGCCGACGCGGCGCCAGGCGCTGACCGTGGTGCGCATAGTGGGCGGTTCCCCGGCGGCGCAGCGCCTGCAGCAGGGGGATCTGCTGCTCGCGATCGACGGCAGCGTGGTGACGCGCTTCCGCGAGGTGGAGAAAGCCGCGGCCGACAAGGATCATGTGCAGGTCACGGTGTGGCGCGGCCAGAGCGAGCAGACGCTCGACGTCGCCACCGCGGAGCTTCCCGGAACGGACGTCGATCGCCTGGTGGAGTGGGCCGGCGCGACTCTGCAGGCGCCTCATCGCGCCATGAGTGTGCAGCGGGGAATTGCCCCCGTGGGTGTGTATGTCGGTTACTTTTCGTATGGGTCGCCGGCGACGCGTTACGGACTGTATCCGGGTCGCCGGATCGTGGAAGTCGACGGAGTGGCCACTCCGGATCTGGACACATTTCTCAAGACCGTCACCGGGCGGCCCGATCGCTCCTCGCTGCGCCTGAAGACCATCACCTGGAACAACGCCCCGGAAGTGATCACGCTCAAGCTCGACAAACACTACTGGCCAGCGTACGAACTTACGCACACGCAAGGTGGCTGGGTGCGGCGCGCACTCGAGTAAGGCCAATCCCTAAGGGTGGCCGCTCCCGGGGCCCACCGTCGGCGCGGCGCGACAACCGCCAGTTGCCGTATTTGACAGTCGTGACGCACGTGATGCTTTCCCACAACACGCGGTTGCGGCGCCCCCGGCTTGCTAGAATTCGTCTCATCTATGGTTCGTGTCGTCAGAGCTACCCAGGTCGAGATCGAGAGCGCCGTGCAGGCGTTGCGCGACGGGGAGCTCGTGGCCTTCCCGACCGAGACCGTCTATGGCCTCGGCGCGAATGCCCAGAATCCGGCCGCGGTGAACCGGATCTTCGAGGCGAAGGGACGTCCGCCGAACCATCCGCTGATCGTTCACCTCGACAGCCCGCGCTTCCTGCACCGCTGGGTGCGTGAAGTTCCTGAGGCCGCCACGCGTCTCGCCGAGCGCTTCTGGCCGGGACCGCTGACCATGGTGATGCCGCGGGCCGCCAACGTGCATGACGTCATCACCGGCGGCCAGGACACGATTGCGATCCGTGTGCCGGCGCATCCGATGGCGCAGCAGTTGCTCACCGCGTTCGGCGGCGGCATCGCCGCACCCTCTGCCAACCGCTACGGGCGCCTGTCCCCGACCCGTGCCGAGCACGTGCGCGAGGAGTTGGGCGAGGCGGCGCGCGTGATCCTCGATGGCGGGGAGTGCCAGATCGGACTTGAGTCGACGATCGTGTCGTTTGAAGGCGGGGGTGTGCGGCTGCTGCGGCCGGGCAGTGTGACAGCGGCGCAGCTGCGTCAGGTCGTGGGCGAGCTGGTGAGCGGCGCGGACAGCGTATCCCCGCGAGTGCCCGGCAGCACGCCGACGCACTACGCGCCCACCACGCCCATGACCATCGTGCCGGCCGGGGAGATCGACGCGCAGGCGGATGCAGCCTCCGCCGGCGCCCGCCGCGTGGCGGTCCTGGCACAGCGCCTGCCGCTGCGCGCCCACAAGTACGCCACCTGGATCAACGCTGGACGCAAGCCGGAAAGCTACGGCCGCGACCTGTACGCGAATCTGCGTACCCTGGACAAGGCCGGCTGCCAGCGCATTCTCGTGCAGGCAGTACCGGACGGGGAGCGCTGGGAGGCCATCCGCGATCGCTTGCTGCGCGCCGCGACCAGCGTTGCCGAGAGCGACGACGGCACCGGCACCAGGGCGGTGCTGCCGTAAACTTCCTCAGGTGCGACGCCCGCGATTCATCGACCCGTTCCAGCCCACGGAAGTCCGCCGCCTCGTCAGGGAGTTCGGTTCGCCGCTCCTGATCCTCGACTGCGAGCGCGTGCGCGTGCAGTTCCGCAAGCTTCGCAAGGCGCTGCCGCGAGTCGATCTGCACTACGCCCTGAAACCCATGCCGCATCCGGCGGTCGTGCAGACGGTGATCGAGGAGGGCGGTTTCCTCGATCTCGCCACCACCGGCGAGATGCAGCTGGTGCAACGCTTGAACGTGGCGCCGGATCGCTGCATTCACACCCACCCCATCAAGCGCGAGCAGGACATCGCCAACGCGCTGCAGTTCGGCGTGCGTCTGTTTGTCGCCGACAATCCCGATGAAGTGCGCAAGTTCGCGCGCCTTACCGGCGCGGCGCAACTGCTGTTGCGGGTGTCGTTCCGCGCCCCCGGCGCGGTGTGCGATCTGTCGCGCAAGTTCGGCTGCGATCCGGAGGAGCTGCTGCCGCTCGCGCGGCTGGCCGCCGATCTGGGCATCGGGGTGCGGGGGCTTTCGTTCCACGTCGGCTCCCAGACCGCCGACGCCAGCAAACACATCGAGGCGCTGATGGCGTGCGCCCGGCTGATGGCGGCGGCGCGCCGCGAAAGGCTCGGCGCCTTTGATACGCTCGACATCGGCGGCGGTTTCCCCATCGAGTATGGGCAGCCGGTGCAGGACATCGGCCGCTTCTGCGCGCCGCTGCGCGCGGCGGTGGCGAAGCTCCCCAGGCGCGTGCGCGTCATCGCCGAGCCCGGGCGCTACATCGTGGGTCCGTCCGCCATTGGCGTAGCCTCGGTGATGGGGCGCGCACGGCGCGAGGGACACTGGTGGTATTACCTCGACGACGGGCTATACGGCTCCTACAGCGGGCAGCTGTACGATCACGCGCGTTACCCGGTGGAACCGCTGCGCGATGGTGCCGAGCGGCTGCCGTCGGTGCTCGCCGGGCCGACCTGCGACAGCATCGACGTGATCGCGGAGAACCTCATGTTGCCGCGGCTGAAAGCCGGAGACCTGGTCGTCGGCCGCGCCATGGGAGCCTATACCTGGGCGAGCGCCTCGGAGTTCAACTTCTTCCCCAAAGCAACGGTGGTGGCGGTCAACGCGCGCCCCGGTGACGGCGGCCGCGTCACGCCGTGGCCGCCGTAGCGCTTAACACTTCGCAGGCAGCGCTTGATCCGCAATATCGTGTTCGACATCGGCTGGGTGTTCGTACGGCTGAATTACCGCCCGATCCTCGGGCATCTCAAGGCGCACGGCGCGGAAGTGGGCGATCGCGACGCGGTGATGGAGCGCATCGGGCTTGCGGATCACGAGTGCGGGCGCTTGCCCGGCCGCGGGCTGCTGGAGCGCCTCGCGGCCCTGGCGCGCCAGCCGGTGTCGCTCGAGGAGATGCATGCGCACTGGGTGGACATGTTCGAGCTCGAGCCGGCGATGGTCGATCTGGCCCACCGCCTGAGCGAAACTCACCGGGTGTTCCTCCTGTCCAACATCGGCGACCTGCACTGGGCACATCTGTCGCGCGAATATCGCCTGCACGCCATCGGGCATGGAGCACTGCCGTCATACCTCGCGGGTGTCATGAAGCCGCACGCCGGCATCTATGCCGAGGCTGAGCGGCGCTTTGCCCTCGAGCCGGCCGCCACGGTGTTCATCGACGACCAGGCCGATAACATCGCCAGCGCGCGCGCCCGCGGCTGGCGGGGCATCGTGCACGGCGGCTACCACAGCACGCTCGCCGCCCTGCGGGACCTCGAGGTCGCGTGCGGAAGGCCTGATCCGTGACCCCGGTCATTTCCGCGACCCTGCTGCTCACGGCCTCGAACGTCTTCATGACCTTCGCCTGGTACGCACACCTGAAGAATCTTGCCGACCGGCCGTGGTACCTGGCAGCCCTGGTGAGCTGGGGCATCGCCTTCTTCGAGTATCTGCTGCAGGTGCCGGGCAACCGTATCGGCTACACGCAGCTGTCCCTGCCGCAGCTGAAGATCCTGCAGGAGGTGATCACGCTCAGCGTGTTCGTGCCGTTCGCCGTGCTGTACATGAACAGGCCGCTGAAGCTCGACTACTTGTGGGCGGCCTTTTGCATTCTGGGTGCGGTATATTTCGCGTTCCGTTCGCCGGGCGCCCCATGAAGAACGAAGTCTTAGCGGAGCCTCTGACCGCCATCCACGCGCAGGTAATCGCCGCCCGGGAGGGACGCGATCCGCGCGTGATCGCGCGCCTGTTCTCGGGTTGGGCCGTGTTCGGTGAGCGGCAGTTCGTGCGCGGCTACGCAGTGCTGCTGCCGGATCCGGTGGTGCCGAATCTGAACGCTCTCGGCGCCCGCGAGCGCATGGCCTTTCTCTCCGACATGTCGCGCCTGGGCGATGCGCTGCTCAAGGTGACGGGAGCCATGCGCATCAACTACGCGATCTTCGGCAACCAGGAGGCGGCCCTGCACGCGCACGTCATCCCGCGCTACTTCGATGAACCGGAGGCGCTGCGCGGCGCGCAGCCCTGGGCCTACAACTGGGCCGCGGCGCCGGCGTTCCAGCGCTCGTCCTGCCAGGAGCTCGCCGAGAGTCTGCTGCGCGAACTGACGCGTATGGGCGTCACCAAGCCCATGCGCTTCAATCCCGGCGCGAACGCCGACGGCTGAAGGCAGCCGCTGCGCGCAGCGGCCCGCTCAGCTCACTTCGCCGGCTGTGCCGGGGGCGGCGTCGCAGGTTGCGCGGGCGCGGCAGGTTGCGGCGACGCGGGCGGAGCCGCTTTGACGCCCACCAGCTCGACTTCGAAAATCAGCGCCGAGCCGGGCGGAATAGGCGGCGCGGACCGCAGGTCGTACGCGAGTTGCGGCGGAATGAAGAGCTGCCACTTGGCGCCGGGCTTCATGAGACCCAGTGCCTCGGTCCAGCCGGGAATGACGCGGTTGACCTGGAAGTTCGCCGGCTGTCCTCGCTTGTAGCTGCTGTCGAACTCGGTCCCGTTGATCAGCGTGCCCCGGTAGTTCACCGTCACCTCGTCGCTTGGCTTGGGCGATGCGCCGCTGCCGGCGGCGAGTACTTTGTACTGCAGGCCGCTCGCGGTCGTGACGACGTCGGATTTCTTGCCGTTCTCGGCCAGGAACTTGGCCGCCGCGCGGTGGTTGGATTCGCCCACCGAGTCCACCAGACCGCGCAAGTTCTCGCGATCCTTGTCCGTCATCGAGGCCTTGCCGGAGATCGCATCGTGGACGCCCTGCGCGAGCTGCTGCGCATTGATTAAATCGGGCGGAACGCCGCTGGCGCGCAACTGCTCGCCCATCGACACGCCGACACTGTAGCTGGCGGAGCTGGTCTTTGCGGACGCCTCCTTGGCGGCGCCGGCTTTCGCGGGCGCCTTCTTCGCCGTGTCGGCGCTCCCCGCCGGGGGCGCGGCGCCCGCTGGCGGTTGCTGCGCGGCGGCGAGCATCGGGCCCGCAACAAGCGCCGCGGCGGCGGTGCTGACGAGCAGGAATGTCCGGCTGCGGCGCGGCGCTGGCAGTGTCATGGGTTACCCTTCGAAGGCTTGAACGGGTCGGGAGTGTGGCTGATTGCAGGCCCGCGCGCTGCACTTTTTGCCCCGATCCCGGTTGACGAGCATGCCGGGGCTCGCCATCGTTAAGTTAACGGCGGATCCGCGCCCGACAGCGCGGTGAGTTCCTCGTCGCTGAATTCGCCCTGAGCCAGGAGCCATTTGGCCCGATGCAGCTGGGAGGCGCTGACGTAGATCTCGGCAGGCGCGGCCTGTCCCAGCACGCCGGCATCCGAGTTGACGCGCACGGTGACGCCCTCGCCGGCCAGGACTTCGGCCAGCGACTGCGCGGACGGCAGATCCGTCAGTGTGGCGAGCAGGCACCATTCAGACTCGGACATGGTGTCGCTACAGTGCCAAATGCGGGATGTTTCTACAACGGAGCTTAGGCGTGCTCAGCATTCGACAGCTTTCCCGCAGCTTCCGCGAGGGCGGGCGCGTGCACCAGGTGCTCGACCGCGCCGACGCGCACGTGAGCCGCGGCGAGACGGTCGCGGTCACCGGACGCAGCGGCTCGGGCAAATCGACGCTCCTCAATCTCATCAGCGGCATCGACCGCGCCGACGGCGGCACCGTGGAGATCGACGGCCGTGACGTGACGGCGATGGGCGAGCCCGCCCGCACCCTCTTCCGGCGCGCCCACATCGGCTTCGTCTACCAGTTCTTCAACCTGATCGCGACGCTCGATGTCGCGGAAAACGTGCGCCTGGTGCTGGAACTGAACGGAGTACGCGGAGCACAGGCGCGCGAGCGCAGCCTCGCGGCGCTCGCGGACGTCGGTCTGCGCGAGCGCGCGCACAGCGCGGTGGACCAGCTCTCCGGCGGCGAGCAGCAGCGGGTGGCGATTGCCCGCGCGCTGGTGCACCGGCCCGGGCTGCTGCTGGCCGATGAGCCCACCGGCAATCTCGACGAACAGACCGCGGGTGAAGTGCTGCCGGTGCTGTTGTCGCTCACGCGCACGCGCGGCACCACCGTCGTGGTCGTGACGCACGATGTCGCCGTGTCGCGTCTGGCGGATCGTGTGCTGGAACTGCGCGAGGGGCGGCTGCTCCCATGATGCCGACCCTGCGTGCAGCCAGCCTGCGGCATCTGCTGCGCCATCCGGCGCAACTGGCGCTGGCGCTCATCGGGCTGACACTGGGTGTGGGCACGATGGTGGCGGTGGATGTCGCCACGGCGAGCTCGCAGCGCGCCTTCGAGCTTTCCCTGCAGGCGGTCAACGGCGCCGCCACGCACCAGATCACGGGCGGTCCGCGCGGGATCGATGAACGGCTGTACACGCAGCTGCGCACGCACGCCGGCGCGGGCTCGCCGCTGCGGCTCGCGCCGCTGGTGGTAGGGTACGTCACCGTGGGTGAGCGCACGATGCAACTGATCGGCGTCGACCCGTTCGCCGCCGCGGAGCTCGCGGGCGGGCGGCGTGTTGCCGCAGCGCCTGACCCGGCAACAGACGGCGTCGATGGGTTGCGCCGCTGGTTTAGCGAGCCGGGTGCCGTGGTCATGAGTGCGGCGACTGCGGACCAGCTGGGGCTGGCGATCAACAGCGGCTTCGACGTGGCCGTCGGCGGCGTGCGGCAGCGGGCCGCGCTCATCGGCCGGATCACCGACGCGGGCCCGGGGTTCGACGCGGTGCTGCTCACGGACATCGCACAGGCCCAGGAGTGGCTCGGAGCGAGCGGCCGCCTGTCGCGCATCGACGTTCGCGTTGCCGAGGGCGCTGCCGGCGCGGCGCTGCTGGCGCGGCTGCGCGCGCAACTGCCTGCGGATCTGGAGCTGCACGCGACGCACGCGCAAGGCGGCGAGACCTTCGCCATGACGGACGCGTTCACGACCAACCTGAAGGCCATGAGCCTGCTGGCACTGCTGGTGGGCGCGTTCCTCATCTACGGGGCAGTGAGCTTCGCGGTGCTGCAGCGCCGCGCCACCATCGCCGTGCTGCGGGCGCTGGGCGCTACCCGCGGCGAGGTGCTCGCCGTCGTGCTCAGCGAAGCGGCGGTGCTGGGCGTCGTCGGCGCGCTCTGCGGGGTGCTGCTGGGGCTGGCGATCGGACGGGGTCTGGTGGGACTCGTTTCACAGACCATCAATGACCTGTATTTCGTGGTGACGGTCAGGGAGGTGACCGTGCCCGTGAGCGGCATCGTCACGGCGCTGTGCGCCGGCCTGGCCACGGCGCTCGCCGCGGCGCTGCTGCCGGCGCTCGAGGTGGCCGCGAGCGCACCGCAGCTGGGACTGGCGCGTTCAGTGCTCGAAAGGCGGGCGGTGCAGGTGGCGCGAACCCTGGCCGTGGTCAGCGCTGTGCTGGCGGCGGGGGCGGGCCTCATGGTGTGGGTCTCCGGCCGCAGCCTGCTGGCGGGGTTCGCCGCGCTGTTCATGTTGCTGTTGAGTGTGGCGGCGGTCACGCCCGCGGCGCTGCGCGTCCTGGCACAGGCCGCGGCACGGCTCGGCGCGCGAGCGAGCCCGGTGGCGCGGCTCGCCTGCGGCGACATCGCGGCCTCGCTCAGCCGCACGGGCGTGGCCAGCGCCGCGCTCGGCATGGCGCTCACCGCCATGATCGGGGTCGCCATCATGGTGGAGAGCTTCCGGGAGTCCCTGCGTGAGTGTCTCATTCAGACCCTGCGCGCGGACGTCTACGTCAGCGCTCCGGGCCCGGCGGAAGGATCGGAACGCCGGCTCGACCCAGCCGTCATCCGCGCTGTGCTCGCCACACCAGGGATCCGTGATCACAGTGAGAGTCGCCGGGTGGTGGTCGGATCGGAGCGCGGCGCGCTGGATCTGAACGCCGTCAGATTCGCGCACGCCAGCTACCCGGCGCTGAAGTTCACGCAGGCAGACGCGGCGTACGCGTGGCCCCAGTTTGCGCGCGGCGCGATCCTCATCTCCGAGCCGCTCGCCTGGCGGCTGGGTCTGGCGCCGCTCGACACGCTCACCCTGACGACCGCTTCCGGGCCGCGGGCGTTTGCAGTGGCGGGCGTGTACCGCGAATACGGTAACGAGCGCGGCGAGGTGCTCATGAGCCTTGGGACTTACCAGCGCCTGTGGGACGACGAGGCGCTCAGCGGGCTCGGGATCTACCTGGCGCCCGGGGTTGCGGCTTCCGTCGCGCTCGGCGAATTGCGCGCGGCCGCGCGCGGCCGGCAGGCGCTCTTCATCCGCTCCAACGCCGACATTCGCGCGCTATCGATGCGCATTTTCGAGCGCACGTTCGTGATTACGCGGGTGCTGTACTGGCTCGCCGCGGGCGTGGCCGCGGTGGGCCTGGTGAGTGCGCTGCTCGCGTGGGAGCTGGAGCGGTCGCGGGAACTGGCGATCCTGCGCTCGCTCGGCCTGACCCCAACGGGCACCGCGCTCCTGGTGCTGGCGCAGACCACCTTCATGGGGATCGCAGCGCTGCTCGCGGCGATTCCGGCGGGACTGCTGACCGCGCTGGTGCTGACCGGCGTTATCAATCGCCGCGCCTTCGGCTGGCAGATCGATCTGCACCTGGCGCCGGCGCAGTTCACCGACGCCTTGTGGCTGGCACTCGCCGCGGCGCTGGCGGCGGGTGTGTACCCGGCGTGGCGCAGCGCGCGCGCGTCGCTCGCGAACGGTCTGCGGGAGGAGTGATGCGCCGCAGCCGCGCGCGGGCAGTGGTGCGGGTGGCGATCGCCGCCGCGGCCGCGTGCGCGATCGCGGGCGCGGCGGCGCCGCCCGCGCAGCTGAGCCCCTTGTCCGGCGCCGCGCCGACGGGCTTTGCGCAGGTGCTGGCGCCCAGGACCTTCGTGTTTCCGCGTGATCACGGACCGCATCCGCAGTTCCGGCAGGAGTGGTGGTATGTGAGCGGCAATCTGGACGCCCCAACGGGAGAGCGCCTGGGATTTGAGCTGACGTTCTTCCGCTTTGCCCTGCAGCCCGAGCCGGCGCTTGGCTCCGCGCCCGCGCCCGTCTCCGCGTGGCGCACACGCCAGATCTACATGGCGCACTTCGCGATTACGGACGTTGCCGCCGGGCGATTTCGCTTCGCGCAGAAACTCTCGCGCGAGGCGCTGGGGCTCGCCGGCGGGCAGACCGTACCGCTGCGCGTGTGGATTGACGACTGGTCACTCGAGGCTGCGAGCGCCGGCGCCGCGGCGCAGGAGTCGTGGAGCCTGCGCGCCGCGCAGCCCGGGTATGAGCTCGAGCTCACGCTGCAGGCCCTGGCACCACCGGTTCTGAACGGTGATGCAGGCTTGAGCCGCAAGTCGGGCGAGCCGGCCGCGGCGACCTACTACTACTCGATTCCGCGCCTGGCCGTGCACGGGCGGCTGATCCGCGAGGGGCATGCGCTTGGGCTTCAGGGCCTGGCGTGGCTCGATCGGGAGTGGGGCAGCGGGGCCTTAAGCGCGCAGCAGGTGGGTTGGGACTGGTTCGCCCTGCAGCTGAACGATGGCACGGCGCTGATGTTTTACGCGCTGCGCGACCGGGACGACACTCGTGATCAGCACAGTGCCGGAACCTGGGTCGAGGCTTCCGGTCGCTCCCGCCCATTGTCCAATGAAGAGATGAAGATCGAGGTCGCGGGTCACTGGAGCAACGCGCAGGGGACCCGCTACCCGGCGCTGTGGCGAATGCGTGTACCCGCGCTGGCGCTCGAGGTGAGCGTGCGTCCCGTGCTTGCCGACCAGGAGCTCAGGACCACGCCCGATTACTGGGAAGGCGCCGTGGATGTCAGCGGAACGCGCGCCGGGCAGAACATCGCCGGGCGCGGCTATGTCGAGTTGGTCGGTTACGCGCCGGAACGTTCATCGCAGCGCGCTACTGGCGCGCCCGCGCGTCTTGGCCGATGATCGCAGGCCCTCGCCCCCTTCCCAAACCGGAGACGATCATGCGACGCCCATTCGTTGCCGCCCTCATCACTGCGCTGATTGCAATTCCGGCCTATGCCGCGCTGCCGGACGGCGCCAAGGCTCCGGACTTCAGCACCGACGCATCGCTCGCGGGCAAGGAGTTCAAGTTTTCGCTGGCCGACGCCCTGAAGAAGGGACCGGTGGTTCTGTATTTCTATCCGGCGGCGTTCACGCCAGGATGCACGGTCGAGGCGCACGAATTCGCGGAAGCCACGGCGAAGTTCAAGCAACTCGGCGCCACGGTCATCGGTGTGTCGCACGATCCGATCGAAAAGCTCGACCGCTTCTCGGTGAGCGAATGCCGCAACAAGTTCGCAGTCGCTTCCGATGCGGACGGCGGCATCATGAAGGCCTACGACTCGGTGCTGCCGGATCATCCCGAGTACGCCAATCGCACTTCCTACGTGATCGCGCCGAGCGGGGAGATCATCTATTCCTATACCGCCATGAATCCCGACAAGCACGTCGAGAACACGCTCGCCGCCGTGAAGAAGTGGCAGGACGATCACAAGAAGAGCTGAAGGGCTTAAGTCTCAGGCCAGGTCTGCGAGCACCGCGGGCACCTGACGGCGCAGCAGCACGTTGCGCGCTTCCCATTGTTCCGGCGCGGGCAGCTCCTGCAGGAAGCTCACCTCGCCCCCCGCCAGGAGCGCGATCGGCACGCCGTCGCGATACAGCAGGCGGTTACCGCTCAGGGACGGCAGGCGCGCGCCGGGTGTGAGGATGCCAGCCAGGTTCAGCGGGTCGGCGCCCGACAGCGACACGTAGTGTCCCTCGTGCGGCTTGCGGCGCGCCTCGCGCAGCAGGGCGATCGCCTCGGGCGCGGCGTACTGCTCGCCGGTGAAGCCGGCGACGAAGCGCCCGCCGCGAATCTCGCCCCGCGCCTCCAGGCGCCGGCAGCACATCAGCAGATCGCGCCACGGCGGCAGCCAATCCGCCTCGCGCGCCAACAGTCGCCAGAACACCACTCCCCAGCGGCGCAACAGCGTGCGCACCACGTGCTCCACGGTCTCCTCGCCGGGCGCATGATCGGCAGCGGCGCTGCCGTCGGAGCGGGCGATCCTCGACCAGCGTCCCGCGGCGTCCATCCCGAACAGCGCGATGCGCCGCCGCCGCCGACCGCCCATGGCGGGTCTGCGCCGATCGGCGGGAAGCAGCAGGGCGCGCAGCCCCGCGAAGCTGTCGGAGTTCACCAGCCCGAGCGCCACCAGCTCGGCAAGCGCTTCCTCCGCCTGCGTGGGCAGGAGCCCGGTCCCGGGCGCGATCTCATCGAAGAAGGATGCGCCCTGCGCGGACAGATACTGCGCCACGCGCTGCGCGCTCGCCGACAGGTGCATCGCATCCACCGACCCCGCCAGGGTCGACCACAGGCGCATATTGCGCCGCGCGAGCAGCACGATCGGCGTGGCGCGCACCGGCGCCGCGCCGCGCGCCGGGTCGCTGCGGCGCGAGCTGAGCCGCGTCCACACGAAACGACCGGCGAGGCACTGCTCATCGAGCCAGGCGGGTTCGTACTCACTGATGCGGTTGGGCAGGATCTCGGTCTCCCAGGCACTGGCCGGCGCTTCGAATCCTTCGAGCTGCGCCAGGATTGCGCCCACTGCGTCGGGTCCCTCCATGCGACCGCTGAGCGTGACGCGCTGCCACTCGAACAGGAAGCGCACAAAGTCCCGCGCTTCAATCGGTTCGATCTCCGCGCGCAGGCGCCGCACGGTGTAGCGGTGGATTCGTGCCAGCAGCCGGCGTTCGCACCACTCAGTGGCTGCCGGCGCGTCCGCGGTGAATGCGCCGCGCATTGCGAAGCCTTCCGCCTGCAGCGCGGCGAGCGCGGCTTCGACCCGCGCCGGCGGCACGGCGAGGTCCGCCGCGAGCGCGGGCGCAGTGGTGGGTCCAAGACCTTCCAGGCGCCCGCGAACCACCTCCAGCAGTGCCGCCTCGGCGCTGAAGGAGCGCGCGTGTGCCGCGGGCGTGATCACCGCGGGCTCAGGCGCCGCATCCGGGTACAGGGCTGCAAACAGCGGCAGTCGTTCGGCCGTCACCCACAGCCGCGTCCCCGCGGCGCCGACTCGTGTCACCCGCTGCTGCGCGACCAGGGTGGCGACAAATGCGGGCCAGAGCGCACCGCGCTCGACCTCTGCCTCGGTCAGGAACGTGAGCCACAGGAGCGCATCGTGCAACTCGTCCGCGTTGGCGGCGTCGGGCCAGGCTTCCTCGCGCACGCGGCGGATGGCTTCCGGATCGAGCCTGCCGAGGTCGGCGGCGCTCTGCGGATCGAGCCAGCGCCGGCTTATCACCGCCTGGGTGCGCCGCTCCTCCAGCGGCGCGTCATCGAGAAACGCGTAAGGTCTTGCGGACAGCACTTCCAGCGCGAGCGGCGAGGGCTCGGTCAGGTCGCGCGCGATAGCCCGGATGCGGCCCGACTCCAGAGCGCGCAGCAGCCGCTCGAGTCCCTCGATATCCATCGCCTCTTCGAGACAGTCGCGGATCGTCTGGCGCACCAGCGGATGATCCGGAATCTCGAGCTCGCCGGGGAGATTCTCGGCGCACGCGACCTGGTCCGGAAACACCGCGCTCAGCAGGTCTTCCGCCGCCATGCGCGCGAGCGGTGCCGGCACCTTCTTGCCGCCCCGATAGCGTGGCAGGGCGAGTGCGATCGCGGCGCTCCAGCGCCAGCGCACCGGAAACATGGGCGCGGCGCACAACGCCTGCACCAGCAGCGGCCGCACCGTGCTGGAATGAAGGTAACGGGCGACCTCGGCCAGCTCGAAGCTGTGCGCCGTCGTCAGCGACAACACGATGGTGTCCTCGGTCGCCGCCGCCTGCAGCTCGAAGTTGAACGAGCGGCAGAAGCGCTTGCGCAGGGCCAGTCCCCAGGCGCGATTGATGCGACTGCCGAAGGGCGAGTGAATGACCAGCTGCATGCCGCCGGCCTCGTCGAAGAAGCGTTCGAAAATGACGGTCTGCTGGGTCGGCAGCGCCCCGAGCGCGGCCCGCGCGGCGGCCAGATAGTTCACCAGCTGCCTTGCGGCGGGTGCTGCGATGCCCGCCTGCGCCGCGAGCCACTGCGTCGCCGCCTCGAGTCCCTCATCCAGCCGCGCCTCGAGCTCCAGGCGCAGCCGCGAGACGCTCGCTGACAGCTCATCGGTCCGCCCGGGCGCCTCGCCGAGCCAGAACGGAATGGAGGGCGGCTCGCCGCGCGCATCCTCGACGCGGATCCGGCCCTGCTCCACGCGCAGGATGCGGTAGGACACATTGCCCAGCTGGAAGACATCGCCCTGCAGGCTCTCGACCGCGAAGTCCTCGTTCACCGTGCCCACGAACTGCGCCTGCGGCTCGAGAATGACCTGGTAGTCGGCGTTGTCGGGAATGGTGCCGCCGGAGGTGAGGGCGGTCAGTCGCGCGCTGCGCCGTCCTTTGACCAGATGGTTCACGCCGTCGTGATGAATGAGCGCCCCGTGCCGGCCGCGGCGCGTGCTGTAGCCCTCGGCGAGCATGCGCAGGACTTCATCGAATTCGGCGCGCTCGAGATCGCGATACGGATACGCCCCGCGCAGCAGCGCATACAGGCTCTGCTCGTCCCATTCGCGCGCCGCGACCTCCGCGACGATCTGCTGCGCCAGCACGTCGAGCGGCTTCACCGGCATGACCAGCCGGTCGAGCTCCCCGCGGCGCACCGCCGTGAGCAGCGCGGCGCACTCGACCAGGTCATCGCGCGACAGCGGAAACAGCCTGCCCTTGGGCGTGCCGCCGAGCGAGTGACCGGAGCGGCCGACGCGCTGCAGCAAGGCGGCGATCGAGCGCGGCGAGGCGAGCTGGCACACCAGATCCACCTCGCCGATGTCGATCCCGAGCTCCAGAGATGCGGTGGCAACCAGTGCGCGCAACTCGCCGCGCTTCAACCGCGCTTCCGCGTCCAGTCGCGACTCCTTTGCCATGCTGCCGTGGTGCGCGGTGACGTGTTGCTCGCCGAGACGCTCGGACAGATGCCGCGCGATGCGCTCGGCCTGCCGCCGGGTGTTGACGAATACCAGCGTAGTGCGGTGCTCGCTCACCAGCTGCGCCAGGCGGTCATACAGTTGCGTCCAGACTTCCCCGGACATCACCGCTTCGAGCGGCGCGGCGGGAATCTCCAGCTGCAGGTCGCGCTCGCGCACGTGCCCCGAGTCGATGATGGTGCAGTCGGCTGCGCCATCGCTGCGCAGAGCGCGTGTGCCGACGAGGAATCGGGCCACGTCCGCGATGGGCTTCTGCGTGGCGGACAGGCCCACGCGCGTGAGCGGCCTGCCGGCGAGCGCCTCGAGCCGCTCGAGCGTGAGCGACAGATGCACGCCGCGCTTGGCTCCGACCATGGCATGAATCTCATCCACGATCACCGTACGGGTGCTCGCGAGCATCCGCCGGCCGGACTCGGAACCGAGCAGGATGTACAGCGACTCAGGCGTGGTGACCACGATGTGGGGCGGGCGCTTGGCGCTGGCCGCGCGCTCGTGCCGGGGCGTGTCGCCGGTGCGCACGAAAGTGCGGATGTCGACGTCCGGCAGATCCAGCGCGCGCAGCTGCGCGCGGATGCCGGCGAGCGGCGCCTCGAGGTTGCGGTGGATGTCGTTGGAGAGCGCCTTGAGCGGCGAGACATACACCACCCGCGTCTCGTCCGGCAGCAGCCCCGCGGCTGCGACACCGGTGCGCACCAGTTCATCGATCACCGCGAGGAATGCGGCGAGTGTCTTGCCCGAACCCGTAGGGGCTGCGATCAGCACGTGACGCTGCGCTGCGATCGCCGGCCACGCCGCGCTCTGCGCGGGCGTGGGCGCATCGAACGTGCGCGCGAACCATTGGGCGACGGCAGGGTGGAACGCAGCGGGCATGACGCGATTGAAGCACAGCCGGAGCGTCCCGAGGAACTCCGCAGCGCTTGGATTCACACACCATACAGTCGCTGATGCGCGGGCCGGCTGTATGCGCGCAGGGCCGGATACAGGAAAGGGGAGTAAAGTGACCAACTCGTCCCTTGACGTGAGGGTGTCGGAGGATGTGGGAAGAGGATCTTGAGAGCGCGGCGCGCCGCAAAGTAGCGTGGCTTATCGGGATCGTGGTCGCGGCCGCGATCGCCTTCGCTGGCTGGTATTGGTACGGGTTGCGACACCGCCCCGCTGCGGCGACGCCGGTCGCAGCTACCACGTCGCCCCCGCAGGTGAGCAGCGAGCCGCAGATCTCGCACCCGATCGGCGCCGATAATGCGGCGGGCTCTGCCGCCTTGCCGGCGCTGAACGACAGCGACCAGGTTGTGCACGATTCGCTCGCCGGTGTGATCGGCCGCCATCCCGTCGAGCAGTTCCTGGTGCCGCAGAACATCGTGCGCCACCTCGTCGCTACCGTCGACAACCTGCCGCGCAGGAAGGTGGCCGTGGAGCTGCGGCCTGTGAAACCGACGCCGGGACAGACCGGCACCGCCACGCAGGGTGAGATCACGATGCTCAGCGACGCCAACTTCGAGCGCTATGCGCCGCTGGTGCGGGTGCTGCAGGCCACGGACGTGAAGGGGCTCGCGGTGGTCTATGAGCGGCTCTACCCGCTGTTCCAGCAGTCCTACGAGGACCTGGGCTATCCCGGCAAGTACTTCAACGATCGGCTGGTCGAGGTGATCGATCACCTGCTGCAGGCGCCGGAGGTGTCGGCGCCGATCAAGCTGGTGCAGCCCAAGGTCTTCTACGAATACGCCGACGCGGATCTCGAGAGCCGCTCGGCCGGACAGAAGCTGCTGATCCGCATGGGCCCGTCAAACGCGCGCGCCATCAAAGCGAAACTGCGGGAATTTCGCGCCGAGATCGTCAAGAAGAAATAACGCTGCCCCCAGGGGGTGTTCGAACATGAGCGACGCAACAGCTATGGACGGGGCCGGTCTCGGGAAGGCGCTCGCGGAATTGCGCTCGGTGTTGATTCCCGGTGAGACCCTCGAAGCCTGGGCCATCCAGCGGCGGATCTTCGCGCTATCGCACCGGCGGCTGCTGATCGCCGCCACCAGCGGCAGGCTGGTGGTGCTGGTGCGCAGGCTTCTCGGTGGCTTCGACGTCTCCACCATCCGCTGGCAGGACCTCGAGGAGGTGACCTTGCGTGTGGGGGTGATCGGCGCGGATCTGGCGCTGCGCGCCGGCAAGGCGACCGATCTCGCCTCGCTCGGGGCGCAGGGTTCACAGCGGGTCGAGTTTCAGGGACTGCGCAGGGAGCAGGCGCAGGCGGTGTATCGCATCTGCCAGGCCCAGGACCAGGCGTGGCGCGAGAAGCGCCGGGTCCGCGAGCTCGAGGAATTGCGGGCGCGATCCGGCGGGATCCAGGTGACGTCGGGAGCTGCGCCAGTGAGCGGGACCGGCGATAGTGATGCGGTGCGGCGCCTTAAGGAGGCCAAGCAACTGCTGGACGCCAGGCTCATCACCGATGCGGAATACGAGGCCATCAAGGCGAAGATCGTGTCGTCGTGAGGCGCTCGAAGGACGCACCCGCCTTATCCAAGTCGTATGCACAAGTAATCCACAGGCGATCCACAGGACAGGTGCGTTAGCCTTGGCTCCATGGCCATCCGCTTTCGCCGCCGCCCCGAGACGCAGAACGAGGTGCTCGGGACTTATAGCTTTCCCAGCCGCACGGTGCAGGTGCTGAAGACACAGGATGATCGCATCCTGTGGACCTGCGACTGCGACAAGTTTCGCCGCCAGGGCGGCCAGCGCGAGCCCCTGTGGTGCAAGCACATCGCCAAGGCGGCAGCCCGGCGCTCGCTCGAGCGCCTGACACGCCGCGTGGCCCTCTCCCGCGGCCAGGAACGCTAGCGCAGCGCCATGCGCAGCGCGCGCGCTCACGCCTGGATCAGGCCGTGCCGGATCGCGATCAGGGTGAGCTCGGCCTGGTTGGAGGCGCCGAGCTTCTGCTTGATGTTGTAGAGGTGCGTGCCGACCGTGGATCCGGAGAGCTTCAGGTCATCGGCGATGCGCTGCACGCTGGCGCCGCCGGCGAGCCGCACGAACACCTCGAATTCGCGCTCCGACAGGCGCTCCACCGCGGACTTGCCGGCGCCCTCCACCTCATCGAGCGCGAGCTTCTGCGCCAGGTTCGGGTCGAGGTAGCGCTGGCCCGCCGCCACGGCGCTGATCGCCTCGAGCAGCGCCTCCGGTGCGCTGCGCTTGGAGAGAAAGCCGCGTGCGCCTTCGCGCAGCGCGCGCCGCGCGTACAGCGGGTCGTCGTGGGCGGAGAGCGCGAGCACCCGCGCCTGTGCGTGATGTGCGCGGATGCGGCGCAAGGCCTCGAGTCCGCCCATGCCGGGCATGCCTAGGTCCATGACCACCACGTCCGGGTTGAGCTCGAGGTAGCGCTGACAGGCGCTCTCTCCGGAGTCGGCCTCGCCCGCGACCGTGATATCAGGGTGCGCCTGCAGCAGCAGCCTGAAGCCGGTGCGCACCACCGCGTGATCGTCCACCAGCAGCACGCGGATCATGCGCCCACCGCCAGGGGGATCTCCGCCGTCAGCGTCACTCCGTGCGGCTCGCTGTTGCGCACCTGCAGGCTTCCTCCGAGATGCTCCACGCGTTCGGCCAGGCCGCGCAGCCCAAAGTGCCCGGGGCGCGACCACTGCGCCGACAGGCCGACACCGTCGTCGGCCACCGAGACGATCATGCGCTCAGCAGTGGAGCTGACATCGATCATAACGCGCCGCGCCTGGGCGTGGCGCACGGCGTTGACCAGCCCTTCCTGCACCACCCGATAGGCCGCGAGCGACACGCTGGCGCCCAGATCCGCGGGCAGCTGATGCCGCAACGTCAGCAGCAGAGCGGGATGGCGGCGCTGCCAGTCGCGCACCAGGCTCTCCAGAGATTCGGCCAGCCCCAGCGTGTCGAGCGACAGTGGCGCGAGACGCGGAATCAGCCCGTGCATGGCGTCGTAGAGCCGGGCCGCCTCCTGCGAGATGAGGCGCGCGGCCTCACTCATGGCGGGCTCGCTGCTCTGCGTTGCGATGGCCGTCGCGAGACTGCGTATGGCGGTCACCGACTGGCCGAATTCATCATGCAGCTCGTGTGCGATCAGGCGCCGCTCCTCCTCGACCCCCTGCTCGATGAGCAGTGCGAGCTCGCGGCGCTCCTCGAGGCGGGTGCGGGCCTCGCGCGCCTCGCGCTCCGCCTGCATCTTGTCCTGCACCGCCTGCGCCATGCGGTTGAAGGCCGACCCGATCGCGTGCGCCTCCGCTCCCGGCAGGCGCGGCAGGCGCACCGAGAGCTCGCCGCGCTGCAGGCGCTCGAGGCCGTCGACGATGACCGGAAACGGCGCGAGCGCCCGGTCGACGAGCCAGAACGCGAGTCCGCCGACCACGACGAGCAAGAGTGCGGCGAAGGCCGCCAGCCGCGTGAGATCGTCCCAGGCGTCAAGGATGGCGCGCGAGGGCTGCGCCTCGATCGCCAGCCGCGCGCCTCCGGCCAGTGCGTACACCTGCCGCGCGGGCTCGGGCGCCAGCAGCCGGCTGAACCACGCCGGCGCCTCGCGCCCGGCCTTGTAGACCGGCGGGGGCGAGCGGTAGAGCAGCTCGCCCGCCGCGTCGCGCAGTGTGATCTCGTTGGCGCGCACGTGGCCGAGCTGCTCGAGCAGGTCCTGCACCGCGGCCGTGCCGCCGGAGCGGGAATACCGCACGGCGAGGGTGCCCATCAGCTGGGCGGCCACACGATTGGCCGCCTCGATCTCCTCGCGGACGGAGGAGCGGGTGTCGCGGATCTGATCCGCCAGCAGCACCGCGAGGAACACTGCCATCAGGCCGGTGAGTACCAGATTCAGGCGCGTTCGCAGCTTCATCGCATTAAGTTGCGTGCCCTCAAGAAAATCATGAGGCCACTTTCATGATGATCCGCTTTCGCTCCCCCTGCCGCCGTGAAAGGATACACCGGTAACGGTGAATGCCGTTCAACTGTCCAAGAGCAGGAACCAAGACTATGCGCTGGGAAACACCACGAGCGACTGATTTCCGCTTCGGCATGGAAATCACGATGTACATCGCGAATCGCTGAAAGATGAGCAAGGGCTGGGAGCCTGGCCGCCGGGCTCCGTAAGCCCGTTCGGCGCGGGGCTGCGAGCCCGCCCGCGCGAGCGCGACTGTGAAGATACGTGTGCTGGGCTCTGCCGCCGGCGGCGGCTTCCCTCAGTGGAACTGCAACTGCCGTAACTGCTCAGGCGTGCGCAACGGCACGTTGCGCGCACTCCCCAGAACCCAATCCTCGATTGTTGTCAGTGGGCGCGACCTGCACGCGTGGACCCTCGTCAACGCCTCGCCCGACATCCTTGCCCAGCTCAAGGCGAATCCAATGCTGCAACCGGCACGTGCGCGCCGCGATACTGCCATCGGCGGCATCGTGCTGGTCGATGCGCAGATCGACCACAGCACGGGTCTTTTCATGCTGCGCGAGTCGGTACGGCCGCTGTCCATCTGGTGCACCGACCAGGCGTACGCGGACCTGACGCGCGGCAACCCCATTTTCGGGGTGCTCGGACACTACTGCGGGATCGAGCGGCGCGCCATGATCCCCGATGGGAGCGGATTTGCCGTCGACGGAGCCGAAGGGATCGAGTGGCGCGCGCTGGCGGTGGCGAGCAAGCCCGCGCCGTACTCCCCGCACCGCGACTCTCCGGTGCCGGGTGACAACGTGGCGCTGGTGCTGCGCGACCGCACGACGCAGCGCGTTGCGGTCTATGCGCCCGGGCTAGGCGCGATGGAGGAGGCGGTGTGGCAGGCGATGCAGCAGGCTGCCTGCGTGCTGGTCGACGGTACGTTCTGGAGCGATGACGAGATGATCCGGCTCGGGCTGTCGCACAAACGGGCGCGCGATATCGGTCACCTGCCGCAGAGCGGCCCCGGGGGTATGCTCGAGTGGCTGGACAAGCTTCCGGCCGGCACCCGCAGGATCCTGATCCACGTGAACAACACCAACCCGATACTCGACGAGAGCTCACCCGAGCATGCCGAGCTGACGCGCCGCGGGATTGAAGTGGCCTGGGACGGGCTGGAGATCGAGCTGTGACGGGCGCGCCGTGGAATGCAGCGGAATTCGAGCAGCAGTTGCGCGAGCGCGGCCGCGCCTACCACATCCATCATCCGTTCAACGTGATGTTGAATTCCGGCAAGGCCACCCCGGCGCAGATTCGCGGCTGGGTGGCCAATCGCTTCTATTACCAGATCAGCATTCCCCTCAAGGACGCCGCCATTCTCGCCAACTGCGACGATCGTGGCGTGCGCCGCAACTGGGTGCAGCGTATTCTCGATCACGACGGCTACGGCGAGGATCCCGGCGGCATCGACTCATGGCTGCGGCTCGCCGAGGCGGTGGGCCTTGCGCGTGCGCAGGTGGAGAGCCTGCAGCAGCTGCTGCCGGGAGTGCGCTTCGCGGTCGACGCCTACGTGAGCTTCGCGCACCGTGCGCCCTGGCCGGAAGGCGTGTGCGCCTCGCTCACCGAGCTGTTCGCGCCGGAGATCCACAAGCAGCGGCTCGCCACCTGGCCGGAGCATTACCCATGGATCGACCAGGCGGGATTGAAGTACTTCCAGAGCCGGGTGAGCCTGGCGCGGCGCGACGTCGAGTTCGCCCTGGCCCTGACGCTCGATCGCTTCCGCACGCGCGCCGCGCAGGAACGCGCGCTCGAGGTGCTGCAATTCAAGCTCGATGTTCTGTGGCAGATGAACGATGCCATGGCGCTTGCCTACGGAGTGACGCAGTGAGCGATATCGCGCAGACCGCGAAGCCGGCGATCGCGCACGGCATGCGCCTGCAGTGGGAGCCGGCGCAGGAGGCGCACGTGCTGCTGTATCCGGAAGGCATGGTCAAGCTCAACAGCAGCGCCGGCGCGATCCTGAGCCGCTGTGACGGCGTGCGCACGCTGGTGGACATCGTGACCGACCTGGAGCGCACCTACAGTGCTACCGGGCTGATGGGCGACGTCACCGCCTTCGTGGCGCTGGCGCTCGACAAGCACTGGCTGGAGCTGCACGAGTGAGCAGGACACCCGTCGGACACGGACTCGCCGCGCCCAACGCGGCGGTGGGTGCGTCACAGGCGCCGCGCAGCGCGAGCGCTCCCGGGCCGCCGCTGTGGCTGCTGCTGGAGCTGACCTACCGCTGCCCGCTGCATTGCGTGTTCTGCTACAACCCGACGGAATTTGCCAACACCGGGCCGGAGCTTGGAACCGGGGACTGGATCCGCGTGCTGCGCGAAGCGCGCGCCCTGGGCGCGGTGCAGCTCGGGCTTTCGGGCGGGGAGCCGCTGGTGCGCGAGGACCTCGAGCCGATCGTCGCGCAGGCGCACACGCTCGGGTTCTACATCAACCTGATCACTTCCGGCATCGGCATGACCGAGGCGCGCATGCGCTCGCTGAAGGCGGCCGGGCTCGATCACATCCAGCTGTCGTTCCAGGACAGCACGCGCGAGCTGAATGATTTCCTGAGCAGCACGCGCACCTTCGAGCTGAAGTCGAAGGTGGCCGGACTCATCCGCCAGCACGGCTTTCCGATGGTGCTGAACGTGGTGCTGCACCGGCTCAATATCGATCACGTGGGCGAGATCCTCGAGATGGCCGAGCGCATGGGCGCGCAGTACGTCGAGCTCGCCAACACGCAGTACTACGGCTGGGCATGGCTCAACCGCCAGCACCTGCTCCCCAGCCGGGCGCAACTCGAGCGGGCGGAGGAGACCACGCGGCGCTTCCGCGAGCGCGTCGGCGGCCGGATGCAGATCTATTTCGTGGTGCCGGACTACTTCGAGACCCGGCCGAAGGCCTGCATGAGCGGCCTGGGGTCGGTATTTCTCGGGGTCGCGCCCGACGGCACGGCCTTGCCCTGTCACGCGGCGCGCATGTTGCCGGGACTGCAGCTCCCCAATGTGCGTGAGTCGGACATCCGCACCATCTGGTATGACTCGCCGGCCTTCAACCGTTTTCGCGGCGAGGCGTGGATGAAGGAGCCCTGTCGCAGCTGTCCGGAAAGAGCCCGGGACTTCGGCGGTTGCCGCTGCCAGGCGTACCTGCTGACCGGTGACGCCGACAATGCCGACCCGGTGTGCGATCTGTCTCCGCACCATCATCTGGTGACGGAGGCGGTGGCGCAGGCCGAACAGGCGGGTTCCGCAACAGCAGCGGGCGGTGTGCGCGAGCAGGCGCTGGTGTTTCGCGATCACCGCATCTCGATCGCAGTCGAACCGGGCGACCCGGCCCGGCGCCGCTAGCGAGGCGTCCGGCGATGGCAGTGCGGCGCGTGCTGAAAATGGGTGAGCCATTGCTGCGCGAGGTGGCAGGCGCCGTGACGCGCTTCGACGCGGAGCTGGCGGCGCTGGTGACCGACATGGACGACACCATGCGCGCCTTGAGTGGTGCGGGCATTGCCGCTCCGCAGATCGGCGTGAGCGCGCGCGTGGTCATCTTCGAACTGCGCGACAACCCGCGCTACCCGCACCTCACTCCCGTTCCCTACACCGTGCTGGTGAATCCGGTGCTCACGCCGCTGGGGAGCGAGCAGGACGAAGGCTGGGAAGGGTGCCTGTCGGTACCCGGGATGCGCGGGCTGGTACCGCGGTTTCACCGCCTGCGCTACCAGGGCTTCGATGCGCACGGGACGCCGATCGACCGGACGGTGGAGGGGTTTCACGCGCGCCTGGTGCAGCACGAGATCGATCACCTCGACGGCATCCTGTTTCCGCAACGGGTGCGGGACTTGCGCAACTTCGGCTTCGAGGATGCGCTCACCGGGCAAATGACGCCGATGCCGGACTGACAGAATCCCCAGGAGAGTGCCTACATGAGCCAGCGCGTCACGGGACCCTTCCAGGTGAAAGTCACGCCGCAGAAACCTGACACACAGATCGCCCGGGCCGCAAACCTGGGCCGGCTGACCATCGACAAGCGCTTTCACGGCGAGCTCGAGGCCATCAGCAAAGGCGAAATGCTGGCCACGCAGACAGAGGTGAAGGGTTCCGCCGCCTATGTCGCCCTGGAGCGCGTGACCGGAACGCTCAAAGGGCGCTCCGGCAGCTTCGTCCTGCAGCACAGCGGCACCATGAACCGGGGCAAGGCCGCCTCGTCCGTCACCGTCGTGCCGGATTCCGGCACCGGCGAGCTCAAGGGACTCACCGGAAAGATGAACATCACCGTCGCCCCGGACGGCGCGCACTCTTACGAGTTCGACTTCAGGGTCGAACCGCAGCCATCCTGAAGCCGCGCCCTCAGGGTGCCGGCGGCGGCGCGGCGTCGCCGCGCGGCTGACGCGCCACGTCACGCACCATGCGGATGGCGCACTCCCGCCCCTGGTAGTAGCCGGGAACGCGCACCAGCTCGCGATAGCCGAGCGCGGCATAGAAGGCGCGCGCCCCCGCGTTTCCCGCGCGCAGCTCGAGGGCGATGGTGAAGGTGCCGGCGGTGAGCGCGGTGTCCTCGAGCCACGCCACCAGGCGCCGCCCGATACCGCGGCGGCGGTGCGCCGGCGCGACGGCCAGCAGGTTCAGGTGAGCGGTGTCATCGCCGTAACGCATGATGGCGAAGCCGACAATGGCGGTCCCGGCCCGTGCCGCCAGCACCACGCTGTCCGGATGGCGGATGTGCCAGGCGATGCGTGCCGCATCCCAGGCGGGCCTGAGCCCCGTCTCCACGAAGTCCTGCGACATGCCGGCCAGCAACGCGGCATTTGCGACGCGGGCCGGCTCGAGGCGGTACTGGTACACGACATCGAGCATAGCGCGGATCCCCTGGCACTGCGCCCAGCGGGCTTAGGTCCGATCAGGCGAGCGTGTGAAACACGTTCTGAACGTCGTCGTCCTGCTCCAGCCGGTCGATCACGGTGAGAACCTCGGTCGCCTGGTTCTCCGGCAGCTCGGTCGGCACGCTGCAGAGGTACTCATGTTCGGCCGACAGCGGCGCGAGGCCGCGCGCTTCCAGCGCCTCCTGCAGCCGGCCGAAATCGGCGAAGGCACAGCGGATCACCAGCTGCGGCTCGCCCTTCTCGCCGCTGCTCTCGCCCATCTCCTCGAGTCCGTGGTCGATGAGGTACAGCTCGAGGCCGTCCTGGTCGATTCCCGCAGGGTCCAGGCGAAACACGCCCATCTTGCGGAACAGGAAGCTGACGCTGCCGTTGGTGGCGAGATTGCCGCCGCCCTTGGTGATGATGTTGCGCACCGCCGCGACGGTGCGCGTCGGGTTGTCGGTCGCGGTTTCCACCAGCAGCGCCACGCCGTGCGGCGCGTAAGCCTCGTACAGCACCTGCTGGTAGTTGGCGGCGTCGCGCCCTGCGGCGCGCTTGATCGCCGCCTCGATGCGGTCTTTCGGCATGTTGACGGCGCGCGCGTTCTGGATGGTCCGGCGCAACACCGGATTGGATGCCGGGTCGTTACCGCCGGCCTTGACTGCCATGGTGATGTCCTTCGCGATGCGGGCGAACTGCTTCGCCATGCGGTTCCACCGCGCGAACATCGTGTGCTTTCTGACTTCGAAGATGCGCCCCATGGCCTGCATGGTGCACGAACGGCAAGGGGCGTGCCAGGCATCGTAGATGGAAAGGATCAACGATGGGCGTAACATAGCGCCGCGACGAAGCGGAAGAAAACCCAACACAATGACTCGCGGTCCACTGTCGTCTCGTGGCTCATACTAAGGAGCGCGACAATCATCTCGAGTTGAACCCCTGGCCGTAGTGGCCAGCAAGGAGCGTAGTCCATGATCTCTCCCAACAGGTTCTTTGCTATCGCGGTTGGCGTCCTGCTGATAGGCACCTCTCTGGCCCTGCCTCAGGGGGCGCGAGCGGCAGACGCGCCGGGCAAGGCACTCGTGGCTCTGTACCGGGTCGCTCCCGGCAAGCATCTCGACTTCCTCAAGTGGATGGCGGCGCGCGAAGCTGTGGATAAGGAGGCGGGTATGCCGGCAACCCAGTGGTACATGCACACCAACGGCGATAGCTGGGACTTCGTAGCCATCGCCCCCGCGCTGACCGAGGCCCAGCAGGCAAAGGTCGATGCGCTCGCCACGAAGAAGGGGCTCAAGACCGGTTTGCAGGCATCACTGGAGTTCCGCCAGTTCGTGAGCATGCACACGGACACTTTTGTGGATGGCCCGACCTCGGCGACGCAACTGGTGCAGCAGGCTCAGGGCCACTGAGCGGTTTCGCCGGCAGGAGTTACGCCTCTTGCCGGCGAGTTTGATTCAATCGATGGGGTGGCTTGCCGAAAGGGCCGTAGGCCCCGCTCGATCGCGCGAATGGCGCATCGTGCGCCGGCAAAAGTCACGCCTTTTGCCGGCGAGTTTGATTCAATCGATGGGGTGGCTTGCCGAAAGGGCCGCAGGCCCTTTCGGCCAATCTAACTAGGCGAGCTGTGCCTGCAGGCTGCGCATGCGCCGCAGCTGCAGGGAGAGGCGCCGCTCGATCTCCCGCAGTTTGCTCTGCAGGTCCACCTGCTCCCACTGCTCCAGCACCGCGCGTTTCTTCTCTCCGAGCCACTGCTCCTTGACGCGCGCCCAGTCGGCCACCGCGGCAAGGAAGCTCTCGTACTCATGCGCCAGACGCGCGCGCAGCTGTTCGATGTGCGAGTGACCCGCATCCGGGGTCTTCGCCAGCCGCTCGCGGGCGCGCGTGAACTGCATGGCGAGCAGGGCACGCTGGATCTGGAACACCGGCGTGCGTTTCAGGCGCCGGGTCAGGCCGAGCAGCTGCAGAGCAGCGATCAGCCACTTGGTCGGATCCCACTGCCACCAGCGCACGCCGTTGCGATAGTCATGCGTGAAGATATGGTGGAAGTTGTGATAGCCCTCGCCGTAGGTGATGACCGCGAGCACCGGGTTGTCGCGTGCGCTGTTGTCCTCGGTGTACGGCCGGCTGCCCCACATGTGGGCGAGCGAGTTGATGAAGAAGGTGACGTGATGGCTCCACACCAGCCGCAGCACGCCGGCGAGGATCAGCATGCCCCACACGTCGTGGAACAGGATTCCCAGCGCCAGCGGCAGGCCGATGTTGGCCGCCAGCGCGAGCGGCACGTAGTAGCGGTGCTGGAACGCCAGCATCGGATCGCGCTTGAGGTCCGGGATGTTGGAGAAGTCGGGCTTGCCGCTCGGGTACTCGCGCAGCATCCAGCCGATGTGCGAGAACCAGAACCCGCGCCGCGCCGAGTACGGATCGCGGTCCACGTCGTCGACGTATAGATGGTGGGCGCGGTGGCCGCTGCACCAGGCGAAGGCGCTGTTCTGCAGCGCCATGGTGCCGAACACCAGGTACAGCAGCCGCAGACTCCAGTGCGCCTCGTAGGTGCGATGCGCCCACAGCCGGTGATAGCCCGCCGTGATGGCCATGCCGTTGGCGATGGCGAGGACGGGGAAGGCCACCCAGGCCGCGGGTGAAAAACCGCGTGTCAGGCCATACCACGGCACGAGGATCGCGGCGGCGGCAAAGGTCAGCGCGAACATCAGAGCATTCGTCCAGACCAGGGGGGCCGTCTGCTCGTTGCGGATGGTGTCGGACATGCGGGTAAACTTATCACGGCGGGGCTCCCGAGGTGGGACTTACGTCGTTTTTGAGTATGCTGCGCCCCTCCGGCACCTGTGAGAGCTCGATTCCATGACCTGGATCCCTGTACGTTCGGGCGCCCTGCGAGGCTCGGTCGCGGCGTCGCTGGCGCTGATCGCCTGGCTCGCGGTACCCGCGGACGCTCGCGCGGCGCGCGCCTACGTCTCCAACGAGGACGACGGCACGGTCACGGTGATCGATACGCAGCGCCTGGCGGCGATTGCGACCATCGCGGTGGGCAGGCGGCCCAGGGGACTGGTGCTCAGCCATGACGGTGCGAGCCTGTACGTCGCGGTCAGCGGGCTGCCCAAGTGCCCTCCGCCGATCCCGGAAGAGAAGTGCGCCAAGCTGCCGCGGGACCTGAAGGCCGACGGCGTGGCGGTCATCGATACCGCGACGCTCAGGCAGACGCGCATGCTGAAGGGGATCTCCGATCCTGAACGCGTCGAGATCAGCCGCGACGGACACTCGCTGTTCGTCACCGACGAGGATGCGGCGCGGTTGACCGTGCTGGACGCAGTACGCGGACGCGTCGTCGCCAAGATCCCAGTCGGGCGCGAGCCTGAGGGAGTGCGCGCGTCTCCCGATGGCCGCTGGGTGCTGGTGACCAGCGAGACCGGCAATTCCGTGGCCATCATCGACGCGCGCGCGCACGCCGTGCTGCATACGGTACTCGTCGGCAAGCGTCCGCGCGATCTCGCCTTCACACCCGACAGCCGCACCGCCTTCGTCTCGGCGGAAGCTGATGCGTCGGTGTATCGCATCTCACTTCCGAGCGGTGCGCCGACCACGCAGCTCGTGCAGCTGCGCGCGGAGGCGCGTCCCATGGGTATGGCGCTCGACGCGGCGCGCGGGCGGCTGTATGTGAGCACCGGGCGCGGCGGTACGGTGGCGGTGATCTCGCCGCAAGACGGCAAGCTGATCGGCGAAGTCGCCGTGGGCGCTCGACCCTGGGGGCTGGCGCTGAGCGCCGACGGCAGACGTCTCTTCACGGCCAACGGGCCCTCGGGAGATATGTCCGTCGTTGATACCGATACGCTCACCGTGATTGGCAAGGTGACGACCGGCCACGGTCCCTGGGACGTAGTCGCAGGCCCCTGAAGGTGCGTGCTACCGTTGCGCCCCTTTGGACGCGAGGAGCGGCCGTGATTGCAGTTCGTGAGCTCGGGCGATTCGCCACGGTGTTTGCCGTTGCCACGCTGGCGACAGTGGCAGTTGCGGTGGCCCAGTCCCCGGCGGTTCCCGATACCGTCGAGCAGGTGGCGCGCAGTTACATCACGCGCGGCGCGCTGGAGGCCCCGATCCGCTTCCTGTCGTCGGACCTGCTCGAGGGCCGGGGACCGGCCACCCGTGCAGATCAGTTGACGCGCCTGTACCTGCAGACACGGCTGGAGGGCATGGGCTACACGGCCGCCTTCGGCACCGGAGCCTGGCAGCAGCCGTTCGACATCGTCGGCATCCAGTCGCAGTTCCCGAAGAGCTGGAGCTTCCAGGGCAAGAACGCGCGCGTCGACCTCGCCTGGCGGGATGACTACATCGCCGCGAGCGGACTGCAGAGCGAGAGCGTGGCGCTCGATGACGCGGAACTGGTGTTCGTCGGTTACGGGATCCAGGCCCCGGAGTACCAGTGGGACGATTTCAAGGGCGCCGATCTCGCGGGCAAGATCCTCGTGATGATGAACAATGACCCGGACTGGGATCCGAATCTGTTCGCCGGCAAGCGGCGCCTGTATTACGGCCGCTGGGATTACAAGTACGCCAGCGCCGCGCGCCAGAAGGCCGCGGGCGCGATCGTCATCCACACGACGCCTTCCGCGGGCTACCCCTGGCAGGTGGTGCAGAGTTCCTGGGGCGGTGAGCAATTCGAGCTGCCGGCCGGGAGCGAGCCGCGGCTGCGCCTGAAGGCCTGGGCCACCGAGGAGGCGACGCGGCGCCTGCTGAACGCGAGCGGGCAGGATCTCGACCGGCTGCTCGCGGCCGCCCGCTCGCGTGATTTCACGCCGGTGCCGCTCGGCATCCGCACCTCCGTCGCGTTCAGCAACAAGCTCTCGCGCGTGCAGACCGCCAACGTCGGCGGGGTATTGCCCGGAAGTGATCCGAAGCTGGCGGCGCAGGTCGTGGTGCTGTCGGCGCATCACGATCACTTCGGCATCGGCGAGCCGGACGCCAGCGGCGACCGCATCTACCATGGGGCCGTGGATAACGCCTCGGGCTGCGCGCAGGTACTGGCGATCGCGCAGGCGTTTGCCGCCCTCCACCAGCGGCCGCGCCGCTCGGTGCTGGCGCTGTTCGTCGCCGGCGAGGAGCGCGGGCTGCTCGGCTCGAGCTACTATGCGCTGCATCCCTCGTTCCCCGCCGGCCGCATCGCGGCCAACATCAACATCGACGGCGGCAACATTTTCGGCGGCAGCCGCGATGCGACGCTGATCAGCATGGGCAAGTCCTCGCTCGATGCGATCGCCGCGCGGGTCGCCAAGTTCCAGGGACGCGTACTCAAGCCCGATCAGTTCCCCGACCGCGGCTACTACTACCGCTCCGACCAGTTCTCATTCGCCAAGATCGGCGTACCGGCATTGTTTTTCGCAGCCGGCACAGACGTCATCGGCCGGCCGGCGGGCTGGGGCCGCACGCAGCTCGAGGAGTGGGAGCTGAAGAAATACCATCAGCCGGCCGACAGGCTCGACGGCAGCTGGAACTTCGACGGCATGATTCAGGACGCGCAGCTCGATATGCTGTCTGCGTGGCTCATCGCGCAGGCCGATGGCATGCCGACGTGGAAGCCCGGCGATGAGTTCGAAGCGGCGCGCAAGCAGGCACTCGGCGCCCTGGCCGGCCAGTAGCTCCCGCGGAGTCACATCATGTTTGAACGGCTCGAGCGCGTCATTCCCGATCCGATCCTCGGCCTCATGGCCGCGTTTCGCGCCGACCCCGATCCGCGCAAGGTGGACCTCGGTGTCGGGGTGTATCGCGACGATCGCGGCGAGACGCCGGTGCTCGAGGCGGTGCGCCAGGCGGAGAGTGCGCTGCTGGCGCGCCAGAGCACCAAGACCTACGTCGGCCCTGCGGGCAACCCCGGATTCAATGAGGCCATGGAGCGGTTGGTCCTCGGCGACGAGCACGAGGTGCGCCTCACCGCACGAGTGCGCACCGTGCAGGCGCCCGGCGGTTGCGGGGCCCTGCGACTGGGGGCGGAGCTCATCCGCACGGCTTCGCCGGACTCGGTCGTGCACGTGAGCACGCCCACCTGGGCCAATCACGCTCCGCTGCTGAGCGGCAGCGGACTGGAGCTGCAGCGCTATCCATACTTCGATCCCGCCACCGGTGGCGTGCGGTTCGATCGCATGACGGCGGCGCTCGAGCGTCTGCCGGCGCGGGCGGTGGTGCTGCTGCAGGCCGCCTGCCACAACCCCACCGGCGCGGATCTGTCGCCGCCACAATGGCGGGAGCTGCTCGCGCTGGTGAAACGGCGGCAGCTGCTGCCGTTCATCGACATGGCATACCAGGGGCTGGGCGACGGGCTGGAGGCGGACGCGTACGGCCTGCGCCTGTTCTGTGCCGAGCTTCCCGAGGTGCTGTGTGCCGTGTCGTGCTCGAAGAACTTCGGCCTGTACCGCGAGCGCACCGGCGCGCTGCACGTCGTCAACGAAACTCCGGCGGGGGCGGATGCCAGCTTCAGCCAGCTGGTGCGCATCGCGCGCGGCATCTGGTCGATGCCGCCGGACCATGGCGCCGCCATCGTGCACGGAATCCTCGCCGCTGCGCCGCTGCGCGCAGCGTGGGCGGACGAAGTCGCGGCCATGCGCCAGCGTATCCAGGGCCTGCGGCACGCGGTGGTGAAGCAGCTCAGGGAACACTGCCCGCAGCGCGACTTCAGTTTCATCGCCACGCAGCGCGGCATGTTCTCCTTCCTCGGCATCAACACCGGGCAGGTGCGCGAGTTGCGCGCCCGCCATCACGTCTACATGACCGACGACAGCCGCATGAATATCGCGGGCCTGCGCCAGGAGAACCTCGAGTACTTCGCGCGCGCAACCGCGCAGGTGCTGGCGGGTTAGCTCTCCGCCACGATGATCCGGTGTGTGGACTTCACTTCTTCCATCACGAAGTAGGTGTGGGTCTGCTGCACGCCGCGCACCGCGGCGATGCGATCCCCGAGGAAGCGGCGGTAACTCTCCATATCCGTCACGCGTACCTTCAGCAGGTAGTCGAACCCTCCCGCCACCATGTGACACTCCATCACCTCGTCGTGCGCCAGCATCACCTGCTTGAAGCGCTCAAAGGCGTCGGGCGTGGTGCGATCGAGTAACACCTCCACGTAGGCGAGCAGGCCGAGCCCGAGCCTGGCCGGGTTCAGGCGCGCGAAATACCCCTCGATGTACCCGGCGGACTCCAGGCGCCGCACCCGCTCGAGCGTCGGTGTCACGGTGAGGTGCACCTCGCGCGCGAGCTGGGACACTGCCGCACGGCCGTCCTGCTGCAGCCGCGCGAGCAGGCGCCGGTCGATGCGGTCGAGACCGCGGTGGGAAGTGGCGGTCGCGGAGGTCGATTTTTGCGCCATGGCAGTTGATTTCGCTGTTAATGTGGCTATAACGGACGATTATTCTCTATGGAATAGCCTATCATGAGTGTAATTGACTGGCCAACGGACCAAGCGACATGCGTGACGGCGCGGCGGCTCAACAGGTGAATCACGAGGTGACTGACCTCACCGCGCTGCGCGCGCAGCTGCGCGCGGCGACGCTGCGCCCGGAGGCGGATGCCTCCGACGAATTGCTCGCGGACCTGTCCGTGGCGCAGGCGGCGCTCGAGCGCGCCGCGACCCGCGCCGCCCGCTGGGTCGAAGCCGCGCGCGCGGACAAACGCTCCCGGCCGCTGGTCGACAGGATGCTCGAGCAGTTCCCGCTCGACAGCGCGCAGGGCAAGGCGCTCATGAGCCTGGCGGAGGCGCTGTTGCGCACGCCGGACCCGAGGCGCGCCGACCAGCTGATCGCCGAGCGGCTCGCCGCGGTGCGCGACGCCGGCGTTCCGGGCGACACCGACCTGCTGCTGAGAACCGGGTTCACGCTGCTGGGCGCGGCGGGCCGGCTGTTACCGGAAGTGTCCGCGGAACTGTCCGGGGAATTCACCGCCGCCAGCCTCACCAAACCGATGATCGCCCCCATCGTGCGCGCGGCGCTGCGTCAGTCGATGCAGCTGCTGGGGCACGCGTTCATTGTCGGCGAGACGATCGACGCAGCGCTCGCGCGCGGCCGCTCCGAGCCCGGACTCGCCCTGTGTTCCTTCGACGTGCTGGGCGAGGGCGCCCGCACCGAAGCGGACGCGCTGCGCTACCTCGATGCGTATGCCCACGCGATCGAGGCCCTGGGTGAGCAGACTTCCGGGTCGGTGCACGCCCGCTCCGGCATCTCGGTGAAGCTGTCGGCGCTCGAGCCGCGTTACACGCAGCTGCAGAACGAGCGCGTCAACGAGCAGCTCGCTCCGCGGATAGTGGAGCTCGCGCGCCGCGCCGCGCGCGCCGGTATCGGATTCACCATCGACGCCGAAGAGGCAGACCGGCTCGACCTGTCGCTGGACATCGTGGAGACGCTGGCGAGGGATGCGGCGACCCGCGCCTGGGAGGGGCTTGGACTCGCGGTGCAGGCCTACGGCCGCCGCGCGCCGCTGGTGCTCGACTGGGTGGCCGCACTGGCACGCGACAGCGGGCGACGGATGACGGTGCGACTGGTCAAGGGCGCGTACTGGGACAGTGAGATCAAGCGTGCCCAGGAGCGCGGGCTCGCCAGCTTCCCGGTGTACACCTCGAAGGCCGCGACGGACGCGAGCTACCTCGAGTGCGCCCGCCATCTGTTCGCCGCCGGCGCGGCGATCCACCCGCAGTTCGCCACCCACAACGCCTACACGGTAGCCGCGGTGCTCGAGCTCGCGCCGGCGGGCGCTGGTTACGAGTTCCAGCGCCTGCATGGCATGGGCGAGGCGCTCTACGAGGCGGCGCGCGCCGAAGTTCCCACTCTGCCGCCGGTCAGGGTGTACGCGCCGGTGGGCACTCACGAGGAGCTGTTGCCGTACCTGGTGCGGCGGCTGCTCGAGAACGGTGCCAACAGCTCCTTCGTCCATCAGTTCATGAACCCACAGATTCCCGTGGAGCAGGTGGTGCGCGATCCCATCTCTTCCCTGAATGCCGAAGCGACCCGAGCGGCGCGTGTGCGCGAGCCACACGCACTGTATGGTGCCGAGCGCGCCAACTCCGACGGCGAGGATTTCGGCGACCCGGCTGCGCTCGCCGCGCTCCAGACTGAAGTGCAGCTGCACGCCGGCGAGAGTTATTCCGGCGGACCGATTCTGAGCGGCCGCCGTGCGCGGGATGTGAGCACGCCGGTTGTTTCGCCCGCCGACACCCGCGAGACGGTGGGGCTCACCCGTGATGCGACTGCGGATGAGATCCGCGGCGCGCTGCAGAGTGCACATGAGGCGCAGCCGGCCTGGGACGCGCGGCCTGCGGCCGAGCGCGCCGCGTGCCTCACGCGCGCGGCGCAGCTGTTGCAGGCGCGACGCGGGCAGTTCCTGAGTCTGCTGGTGCGCGAAGCCGGTAAGACGCTGCCGGACGCGGTGGCGGAGCTGCGCGAGGCGGTCGACTTCTGCCGCTACTACGCGGCACGGGGCCGCGAGCTGTTCGGGGCACCGCAGGAGCTGCCGGGGCCGACGGGTGAGCGCAACACGCTCTCGCTCCAGGGCCGCGGCGTGTTCGTATGCATCAGCCCGTGGAACTTCCCGCTGGCGATCTTTGCCGGGCAGATCACCGCGGCGCTCGCGGCCGGCAACACCGTGGTCGCGAAGCCGGCGCCCGCGACGCCCCTCATCGCGCATGCCATGACCTGCCTGCTGCATGAGGCGGGCGTGCCGGCCGAGGCTCTGCAGCTCACCCCGGCCGATGGTGTGGCGTTCGGCGAGGTGGCGCTCACACACCCGGCGCTCGCCGGTGTGGCGTTCACGGGCTCGACCGCCACCGCGGCCACGATCAATCGCACGCTCGCCAATCGCGACGGCGCGATCGTGCCGCTCATCGCCGAGACCGGCGGCGTCAATGCCATGGTGGTCGATGCGACCGCGCTGCCCGAACAGGTGGTTGACGACGTCATCATGTCTGCGTTCAACAGCGCCGGCCAGCGCTGCTCGGCGCTGCGGGTGCTGTACCTGCAGGAGGAAATCGCCGAGCGCGTGATTGCGATGCTCATCGGCGCGATGCGCTGCCTGACCATCGGCGCACCGGGAGATCTGGCCACCGATGTCGGCCCGGTGATCTCGGAGGCCTCGCAGCTGCGCCTGCGCAGGCATGCCGAGCGCATGTGCGCCGAGGCGAAGCTGCTGTATGCCTGCGAGCTCGACGCCAGCCTCGCAGCGGGGCATTTCTTCCCGCCGCACCTGTTCGAGCTGCGCAGCCTCGATCAGCTCAGGACCGAGGAGTTCGGACCGATCCTGCACCTGGCGCGCTATCGCAGCGGGCAGCTGCCGCAGGTGCTGGAGGCGATCCGCCGCACCGGCTTCGGCCTTACGCTCGGGGTGCACAGCCGTCTCGAGAGCGTCGCCCAGCACGTGTTCCACGCGCTGCCGGTGGGCAACACCTACGTGAACCGCAACATGATCGGCGCGGTGGTTGGCGTGCAGCCGTTCGGCGGCCAGGGCCTGTCGGGCACGGGACCCAAGGCCGGGGGGCCGCATTACCTGCTGCGCTTCGCAACCGAGCGCACGCTCACCATCAACACCGCCGCCATCGGCGGCAATGTCGAGCTGCTCTCCTGAGAGGCTAGCGCAACTCTCCGATGAGCGCGCCGAGCGAATCCAGCGGCGCCGAGCAGCTGCTCCCCCGGCAGACGTAGGCGACGGTATCCGCCCGCGGTGCCTTGTCCGCGAGCGCCGGCGGCAGATCGGGAGCGTCGGCCGGTATGGCGAGCACCAGCCGCCGTGGCGCATAGAGCTTCGCCAGCTCGGTGCGCCAGGTTTCGATCAGCGCGGGCTCACCGCGAATGATAACGATCGCAGGCGGATACAGCAGCTCCTCCAGGGCGGTTAGCAGGGTGGTGTGCGCGTGCGGATGGCTGAGCAGCGCCGGCCACGCCGCCCGCAGCGTGCGCTCCGCCGCCGCCAGGTAGCGGGGCTCGCCCAGCACATGCCCCAGGCGCTGCAGCACACAGGCGGCAATGCCGTTGCCCGCCGGGGTCGCGTCGTCGCTGAATGACTTGGAGCGATGGATCAGGGTTTCGTGATCGTCGGAGGTGAAGTAGAAGCCGCCGGCCGCGCTGTCGGAGAAATGCGCCAGCACCACCTCGAGCAGCTGCTGCGCAAACCCGAGCTCCTCGCCCCGGAAGCGCACTTGCTGCAGCTCGAGCACCGCATCGGCGAGATACACGTAATCATCCAGATAGGCGTTCAGATGCGTGCGACCATCCATGCTGGTCGCCAGCAGACGCCCGTCGCGCCACAGCGTGCCACGGATGAAATCGAGCGCGCGGCTGGCGCAGTCCAGCAGGTCATCGCGCGCCAGCGCGCGCGCGGCGATCGCCATGCCGCGGATCATCAGCGCGTTCCATGAGGTCAGGATCTTGTCGTCGCGGCCCGGACGCACGCGCTGCGCCCGGATCTCGAACAGCCTGGCGCGCGCCGACGCCAGCAGCGCCTCGACCTCGGCGGGCGTGCGGGACACGCGCTTTGCGATCTCATCCACTGGCGCGCACACACGCAGGTGCCAGCGGCCCTCGAAATTCGCAGCTCCATCGAGGCCGAAGCGCGGCGCGAACATCGCGAACTCCTCGGCGCTGAGCGCCGCAGCTATTTCCGCGCGATCCCATACGTAGAACTTGCCCTCGTGACCCTCGGAATCGGCATCGAGGCTCGAGTAGTAGCCGCCCTGCGGGGACTGCATCTCGCGCACAGTCCACGCAGCAGTCTCGAGCGCCACGCGCGCATAGAACGGATCGCCGCTCGCCAGCGCAGCCTGCGCGTACACCGCCAGCAGCGCGCCGTTGTCGTACAGCATCTTCTCGAAGTGCGGGATCATCCAGTACTCATCGACCGAGTACCGACAGAAGCCGCCTCCCAGCTGATCGTTGATCCCGCCTTCGGCCATGCGGCGCAGCGTGAACGTCGCCATATGCAGCGCCTGCAGGTCGGGCTCCGGCGCGGCCGCGCTCGCATGCCAGTCGCGCAGCAGCCGCTCGATGGTCAGCGGGTGCGGAAATTTCGGCGCGCCGCCGAAGCCGCCGTGGCGGGGATCGAAGCTGCGCCCCAGCTGTGCGCGGCAGGTGGTGAGCGGCACGTCGCTGAGCTCGGTGTCGTTGGCAGCCGGCGGGGGATTGAGCCCGGCGAACGCCGCCATGAGTGCATCGTTCTGCGAACGCAGCTCCGCGGCATGATCGCGGTAGTAGCCGGCGACGCGCAACAGGATGTCCTTGAAGGCCGGCAAGCCGTAGCGCGCCTCCTTCGGAAAGTAGGTGCCGCCGAAGAACGGTCGCTGGTCATCGTGCGTCAGGAACATGGTTAGCGGCCAGCCGCCCCCGCGCTGCGTGAGCATCTGCTGCGCGATCTGGTAGATGCGGTCGATGTCGGGGCGCTCTTCGCGATCGACCTTGATGTTGATGAACAGCTCGTTGAGCAGGCGCGCGGTGGCTTCGTCCTCGAAGCTCTCTTCCTCGAGTACGTGGCACCACCGGCAGGCCGAATATCCTACGCTCAGATGAATTGGCTTCTTTTCCCTCCGTGCGCTCTCGAACGCCTCGAGGCCCCACGGGTACCACTCGACGGGATTGTGAGCGTGCTGTTGCAGGTACGGACTCGTCTCGGCGGCGAGACGGTTGGTGTACTTCGGCGTGCCGTCACTATTGAGATGGCTGGTGTGCATCACGATCTCCGGGTCCGATTGTATACTTCCGCTTCCGATGCCGAACCCCGATGCCCCACACGCCGAGCCTGCCGCGGGCGTGCTGCGCCTGAAGCGCGGCGAGGAACGGCGCCTGGCGGCGGGGCACATGTGGGTGTTCAGCAATGAGGTCGACACCGACAGCACGCCGCTGACCGCATTCGCGCCCGGTGCCGTGGCGCAGGTGCGCACGCAGCGCGACGCATTTGTCGGCTACGCCTGCGTCAACCCGCACGCACTCATCTGCGCACGCATCCTGTCGCGGGACCCGTCGCAACCCGTGAACCGGGCGCTGCTCGAGCGGCGACTCACGACGGCGCTCGCGCTGCGCCGGCGGCTGGGCACGGCGCCCTATTACCGCTGGGTATTTGGCGAGTCGGACCAGCTGCCGGGACTGGTGCTCGATCGCTACGGCGACGTGATCGTCGGTCAGATCGCCACCGCCGGCATGGAGGCGCTGCGCGACGAGGTCGCCGCCGCGGTACGCGCAGTGCTCGCACCGGCGGTGCTGTTCTGGAAGAACGACTCCGCGGCGCGCGAGCTCGAGCATCTGCCCCGGGTTGCGGAGGCGGCGTTCGGCACGGTCCCGGGCAACATCGAAGTCACTGAAGGCGCTCTGTCGTTCACGGCGCCGCTCGCCGCGGGCCAGAAGACCGGTTGGTTTTACGACCAGAGCGCCAACCGCGCGCGGCTGGCGCGTTACATTCCAGCGGGCGCACGGGTGCTCGATGTGTGCTCGTACGTGGGGGCCTGGGCGGTCACGGCGCTCGCCCATGGAGCCGCGCGCGCACATTGCGTGGATGCTTCGCAGGCGGCGCTGGAGTTTGCGCGGCTCAACGCGCGGCGCAACGGCACCGCTGTCGAAGTGATCCGTGCGGAGGCGTTCGAGGCACTGAAGAGCCTGGGGGAGCAGGGCGAGCGGTTCGAGGTGGTGATTCTCGATCCGCCCGCGTTCATCAAGCGCAAGAAAGACATCCCGCAGGGGCAGGCGGCGTACCGCAAGCTCAATCAGCTCGCCCTGGGATTGCTCGCGGACGAGGGACTGCTGGTGTCCTGTTCGTGCTCATACCATCTCGCGCCCGAAGAGCTGGTCAACGCCATCCAGAACGCCGCGCGTCACAGCGGGCGATTCGTCCAGATCCTGGAAGCGGGGGGTCAGTCGCCCGACCACCCCGTGCACCCGGCGATCCCGGAGACCCGCTATCTGAAGGCGTTCTTCTGCCGCGTGACGCGCGAGGTCGGCTAAACTTCGCGCCTCATGCTGACCTTCCCCGGTTTCAACAAGGTGGCCTTCGAGATCGGCCCGATCAGGGTGCATTGGTACGGCATCATGTACCTGCTCGGGTTCGCGGCCGCCTGGTGGCTCGCGCGCCGGCGGGCCGCCAGGCCCGGCTCGAGCTGGCAGAAGAACGATGTCGACGATCTCATCTTCTTCGCCATGCTCGGTGTGATTCTCGGCGGGCGCATCGGCTACGTGCTGTTCTATGGCTTGACGTTCTGGGCGAACGACGCGTGGTATCCACTCAGGCTGTGGGAGGGCGGCATGTCCTTCCACGGCGGACTGGTCGGTGTCGCCACCGCGCTGACGCTGTTTGCTTGGCGCCATGGCCGCCATCCCGCCGACGTCTACGATTTCACCGTGCCGCTGCCGGCGCTGGGCCTGTTCTTTGGCCGCATCGGTAACTTCATCAACAGCGAGCTGTGGGGCAAGGTTACAACCGTGCCGTGGGGATTTCGAGTCAACGGCGAGGTGCGGCACCCCTCGCAGCTCTACGAGGCGGCCCTCGAAGGCCTGCTGCTGTTCACCGTGATCTGGTGGTTCACCGCACGCCCACGGCCGCGGCTGGCGCCGACGGGGCTGTTCTTGGCTGTCTACGGCGTCGCGCGCTTCCTGGTGGAGTTCGTGCGGGTGCCGGATGAGCACATCGGCTATCTCGCCGGCGGCTGGTTCACGGAAGGGCAACTGCTGTCGGCGCCGATGATCGTGGGCGGCGTCGCGCTGCTGCTGTGGGCGTACCGCGTGCGCGCGCCCTCGGGCAATTTCGCCAGCGCACCATGAAACAGTACCTGGAGCTGATGCGCCGGATCCGCACCGAGGGCGTGCGCAAGGATGACCGCACCGGCACCGGCACGTTGTCGGTGTTTGCGCACCAGATGCGCTTCGATCTCGCCCGCGGCTTCCCGCTGGTCACCACCAAGAAGATCCACGTACGCTCGGTGGTGTACGAGCTGCTGTGGTTCCTGCGCGGCGACACCAACGTCGCCTGGCTGCACGAGCATGGCGTTACGATCTGGGACGAATGGGCGGATGCGCACGGCGAGTTGGGCCCGGTCTACGGCAGCCAGTGGCGCGCCTGTCCGGCAGCCGACGGACGCGCCATCGACCAGATCGCCCAGGCCGTCGAGCGGCTCAAGACCGAGCCTGATTCGCGCCGCATCATGGTCAGCGCCTGGAACGTCGGTGAGCTCGAGCGCATGCGGCTCATGCCCTGCCATGCGTTTTTCCAGTTGCACGTGGCCGCCGGACGCTTGTCCTGCCAGCTCTACCAGCGCAGCGCGGATGTGTTTCTCGGCGTGCCATTCAACATCGCCAGCTACGCGCTGCTCACGCACCTGTTCGCGCAGCAATGCGATCTCAAGCCCGGTGAGCTCATCTGGACCGGCGGCGACTGCCACCTGTACCTGAATCATCTGGAGCAGGCGGACCTGCAGCTGGCGCGCACGCCGTTCGCGCTGCCGCAGCTGCTGATCCGCCGCCGCCCGGCGAGCATGTTCGCTTATCAGTACGAGGACTTCGAGTTCGTGAATTACCAGCATCATGCGCCGATCAGGGCGCCGGTGGCGGTGTGAACGCGGCAGACACCGGCGGGCAGGCGCCGCTGATCGAGGTGCGCGATTCGCGCCTGCACGGCCTGGGTGTGTTCGCCGCGCGGCGCATCCCGAGCGGCACACGCATCATCGAGTACCTGGGCGAACGCGTGTCGCATACGGAAGCGGATCGCCGTTACGACCACAAGGATGCAGGCGATAACCACACCTTCCTGTTCATCGTCGACTCGCACACCGTGATCGACGCCGGCGTCGATGGCAACGAGGCGCGCTTCATGAATCACTCCTGCGAGCCGAACTGCGAATCGCTGATCGAGAACCAGCGCGTGTACATCGACGCGATCCGCACCATCGGAGCGGGCGAGGAGCTCACCTACGATTACCAGATCCAGCGCGAGGCGGACGACCCGCCGGACATCGACGCGATCTTTGCATGCCGCTGCGGCTACCAGCGCTGCCGCGGCAGCATGCTGTGGCCGCCGCCGCGCGCGCCGCAGCCGGAGTCCGAGGGGCCAGGCAGCCGCCGCCGCTGCTGAGCTGGGCCGCGGCCGGCAATCCACATGAACAACTCGCGTCGCGTCAGTGTGTCCGCGGTGGTCGGTGCCATGGGCATCGTGTACGGCGACATCGGTACGAGCCCGCTGTATGCGATGCAGTCGGCGCTTGGCGCGGCCGGCACTTTCAACGCCGAAGCGGTGCTGGGCGTGCTGTCGCTGATCTTCTGGAGCCTCACCATCTCCGTCACCCTGAAGTACCTGACGGTCATCATGCGCGCCGACAACGAGGGGGAAGGCGGGATCCTGGCGCTGTTCGCCCTGGCGCAGCGGCGGCTGATCACCGGCAGCACCTGGGCGAAGGTCGCGGTAGGGCTGGCGCTCGCGGGCACCGCTTTCTTTTTCTGCGACGCGCTGATCACGCCGGCGATCTCGGTGTTGAGCGCGGTGGAGGGCCTGGAGGTCCTGAACCCCGGCTTCAAGAGCGCCGTGATCCCGGTCACCATCGTTGTCATCGCCGTGCTGTTTGCGTATCAGAGCCGCGGCACCGCCAAAGTGGCCAGCCTGTTCGGCCCGGTCATGGTGGTCTGGTTCGTGGTGATCGCGGTCATTGGCGCCATTCCCATCAGCCGCAACCCACAGGTGCTGGCCGCGCTGAATCCTTCCTGCGGCATCGGCCTGCTGCTGCACCGGCCGCAGGTGGCGCTGGCGATCATCGGCGCCGTATTCCTCGCCATCACCGGCGGTGAGGCCCTGTATGCCGACATGGGGCACTTCGGCAAACGCCCGGTGCGCATCGCATGGTTCGCGCTGGTGGGCCCGGCGCTGGTGATCAACTACTTCGGCCAGGGCGCGCTGCTGCTGGAGTTGGGTAAGCCGGTCGACCACCCGCTGTACTACCTGGTGCCCGCCACGGTCCTGCCATGGCTGGTGGCCCTGGCGACCGCGGCCACCGTCATCGCATCCCAGGCCACGATCTCGGGTGCGTTTTCCATGGCGCGCCAGGCGGTGCACCTGGACCTGCTGCCGCGGCTGCGCGTGCTGCAGACCTCGGCGCTCGAGCACGGCCAGATCTACGTGCCGATCGTCAACTGGCTGGTGTTTCCCGCGGTCATCGCCTTCGTGGTCGGCTTCGGCTCCTCCGATGCCCTGGGGGGCGCTTACGGGGCCGCGGTGGTCGGCACCATGGTCGTCACCACGATCCTGGGTGCGTTCGTCGCCGCCACGCAGTGGAACTGGCCGAAATGGCAGGTGACGGGCCTGTTCGGCCTGATGCTGGTGACCGACTGCGCGTTTGTCGCGGGAAACCTGACCAAAGTGCCCAACGGGGGATGGATTCCGCTGACGCTGGGGGCTGCGCTGTGCCTGATATTCACCACCTGGCGCAGCGGGCGGCTCGAGCTGCGCGCGGCGCTGGCGAAGCTGGCCGTGCCGCGCAGCGAGTTGGCGAAGCTGGTCGCCGGCGTGCACCGCGTGCCGGGGACGGGCGTGTTTCTTGCCAGCAATGCCAATCTGGTGCCGTCGGCGCTGATCCGCAACATCGAGCACAACAGTGTCGTGCACCAGCGCCTCATCATTCTCAACGTCGAGATCGCCGACACGCCGCGCCAGGATCCGGTGCGGCGCCTGCGCATAGAAGAGCCGCTGCCGGGCGTGCACTTCATCACCGCGCGCTTCGGCTTCATGGAAACGCCGGATGTGGCTGAAGCCCTCAAGGCGTGCCGCGCGCGCGGCCTGCGCGTGTTCACCGAGGACAGCTCGTTCTTCGTCGGCCGCCACGTGGTGCGCGCCCGACCGCTGCCGGGGCTGCGCGGATTGCAGCGCCGCCTGTTTGCGCGCATGCAGCAATACAGCACGCAGGCGGCGGAGTTCTTCCGCATGCCGTTCCGCGACGTCGTCATCCTCAACACCGCGGTGGAAATCTGATTAGCTCCCTACCACGTTTACCGGATGGCTTTGCGGCTGCCGCGCCTGTCATAATCTCCCGATGAGCGCCACGCAGCCGCTGGTTTCACTGATCGTCGCGATGGCGCAAAACGGCGTCATTGGCCGCGGCAACGCGCTGCCGTGGCGCTTGCCGAAGGATCTGAAGCGCTTTAAGACCTTCACGCTCGGTAAGCCCATCCTCATGGGCCGCAAGACCTTCGAGTCCATCGGCCGCCCGCTTCCCGAGCGCGCCAATCTCGTGCTGACACGGGATCGCGGCTGGTTCGCCGCCGGCGTGATCGTCGTGCACTCGGTGGAGGAGGCGCTCGTGCACACCGGCGGCTGCGATGAGCTGGTGGCGATAGGAGGCGCGGAGGTCTATCGTCTGGTGCTGCCGTTTGCGCGCCGCATCTATCTCACCCACGTGCATGCCGATGTGCCGGGCGACACCTTCTTTCCCGGTTTCGATGCGACCCAATGGGCCGACGTCGAATGCAACATGCACCCGGCGGATGAGGATCACGCCTATCCGGTCACGTTCGTGACGCTCGAGCGCCGCAACGCACCGCAGGCGCCGCGACATCACTGAGCTGCCGCCTCAGCTGCGCAGGAACTTGAAGAAGATAGTGGTCGCGCAGGGCGCGCCATCGGGCCACAGCGCGTAATGCGGAATCTGCCCGCAGCGCTGCCAGCCGTGCCTCGCATACAGGCGCTCCGCATCGCCGCTGGCCGTATCGAGCACCAGCAGCGTCTTGCCGGCGCTGAGCGCGGCGCGTTCCGCGCCGGCCAGCAGCGCCGCACCCACGCCCTGCCGGCGCGCGCGTCGATGCACCAGCATCTTGGCGAGGTCGGCGCGATGCGGCTGATTCTCCGGCTGAGCCAACATGACCTGAACCGTGCCGACCATCGTTCCCGCCGCATCTTGGGCGGCGAGCAGCAGCAGCTCGCCGCGCGTCACGCTCGCGGACGCAGCGCGCCAGTACGCCTGCGCCTTGGCGCGCGACATCGGCAGCAGGAAGCTGACGGACGCACCACCCTCCACGCAGTCGATCAGCACGTCGCAGAGTCCCTGGATCTCGCGGTCTGCGAGGGTCTCGAGACATCGAATCTCAATTGTCTCCGGCACTTCAGGCCCTCGACGCGCCTGCCGCGCGCGCTTCAGGTTATCGGCGGCAGACGTTCCCGGATCAGCTGTTCCGCGCGGGCAGGATCCGGCTCGGTGCCCGGTCCCGGGTCCAGCTCATCCAGCAGCTGCGCCTGCACCGCCCCGCGCCGCAGCGCCTCGGCGTAGCTGATCTCGGGGTGAAACATCACCATTGAATAGCGCGGAATGAAGCGATCGGGAAAGCGCCGCTCCAGTCCCATGGCGAGCTCCTTGCGGCGCACGAAGCGCGCATCCAGCACGGCATCGCGCATCTCGGTGTAGTTTTCCAGCGCCATGTGAGCAATCGCCGCCGCGTTCGGGCGGCGCGATTGCTCGAACTGCGCGAACACCGCCGGCCAGTCGGCGGCGCGCGCCACCAGCGCATCGAGCATCACGCAGTCTTCGAATGCGGCGTTCATGCCCTGGCCGTGAAAGGGAACGATGGCATGGGCGGCATCGCCCAGCAGCAGCACGCGCCCCGCCACGTGCCAGGGAGTGGCGTGCACGGTGCCAAGCTGGCCCTGCGGGTGGCTCGCGAACTCGGCGAGCAGATCCGGCATGAGCGGCAGCGCGTCCGGGAACTGGTGCTGAAAGAAACCGGCGACCGCCTCGTCCGTGGCGAGCGCGGCGAAGCTGGCCGCGCCAGTGCGCGCCAGGAACAGCGTGGCGGTGAAGCTGCCGTCGGTGTTGGGCAGCGCGATCAGCATGAAGCCGCCCCGCGGCCAGATGTGCAGCGCGTTGGGCTCGAGCGCAGGCCGGCCGGTCGCGGGCGGGACGCTGAGCTCCTTGTAGTCGTGGTCGAGCCACTCCTCGTGCACGCTCACGAGCCCGGCGGCTGCGAGGCTGCCGCGCACCGCAGAGCCTGCGCCGTCGGTGGCGATGGTGGGCGTGAGCGGCACCTCGTGCAGTGCGCCGCTCGCCTGGTCGCGAAAGCGCAGCCCATCCTCACGCACATCCGCGCCCAGGCACAGCTGGTTGAAGCGCACGCTCACACCCGCGTGGCGCGACGCCTCCTCGATGAGCACGCGGTTGAGATCGGCGCGGCCGACCGACCAGATGACCTCGTGTTCGCGCTGACCGTACGGTTGCAACGCGGTCTGCCCGGACAACCCGTGCACCATGCGGCCACGCATCGGGATCAGCAGCGGGCGCACGCGCTCCATGACACCGGCGCGCTCCAGGGCGCGCATGCCGCGGGCGGCCAGCGCCAGATTGATGGAGCGCCCGCGCTCGGGTTGCGCCTGCCGCGGATCGGGCCGGCGCTCATGCAGCGTCACGAACAGTCCGCGCCGCGCCAGCAGCAGTGCCAGCAGCGACCCGGCCAGGCCCGCGCCGACGATGTTGACTGTCGGGTGCGCTTGCGGGTTCAAGCGGTTTCCTGAAGGACTTCGCGCAGCGCGCGGGCGAACTGCCAGGCGTCCTCAAAGCGGTTGTATAGCGGCACCGGCGCCACCCGGATGATGTCAGGCGAGCGCCAGTCGCACACCATGCCGCGTGCGCCGAGAGCCGCGAACACGCGCGTGCCTGCGCCGCTGATACGCAGCGACAGCTGACAGCCGCGCCGCGCGCTGTCGCGCGGCGTGATGATGTGCACCTGCCCCCGGAGCGGGCGGATCAGCCGCTCGAGAAAATCCGTAAGCTCGACCGACTTCGCGCGCAGCCGTTCCATGCGCGCCTCGGTGAAGATCGCCAGCGAGGCAATCAGCGGTGCCGCGGCGAGGATCGGCGGGTTGCTGATCTGCCAGGCGGCTACGCCGCCGGCGGCGCGAAACTGCGGCTCCATCAGAAAGCGCGTCGTCTGCTCGTGGCCCCACCAGCCGGCGAGGCGCGCGCCCGGCAGGCCGCCGCTGTGGCGCAGGCGCGGCTGCGCGTCCACGTGACGCTGGTGGACGAAGCAGCCGCCGATCGCACCCGGGCCGCCGTTCAGATACTTGTAACTGCACCACACCGCGAAGTCCGCCTCGGCGTCGTGCAGCGCCAGGGGCGTATTGCCGATGGAATGCGCCAGGTCGAAGCCCGCAATGCAGCCGTGCCGGTGCGCGGCGCGGCCGATGCGCGCGAGGTCGAACGCCTGGCCGGTGCGAAACTGCACTCCCGGCCACAACACCAGCGCGATCTCCTCGCCGTGCCGGGCGAGGCAGGCTTCGATGGCCTCCTCCGGCACCGTGTCCTCGCCCGCAGGCGGCGCCAGCTCGAGCAACGCGGCCTCGGGATCCAGGCCGCGCCAGGCGATCTGGGAGGCGACCGCATGGCGGTCGGAGGAGAACGCGCCCGCTTCCATCAGGATGCGGGTGCGCCTGCCCGTGGGACGGTAGAAGCTCGCCAGCATCAGGTGCAGGTTCACCGTGAGCGAATTCATGGCGACCACTTCGGTGGGGTGCGCGCCGCTGAGGGCGGTAAGCCCCGCGGTCAGGTTCTCGTGATAAGGCACCCACGGCCGCCGTGCGTGCTCGTGGCCCTGCACGCCAAGCCGCGACCACTCATCGAGCTCTTCAAGCACGAGCTCGCGGGCCGCGAGCGGCAACAGCCCCAATGAATGACCGCACAGGTAGACGAGCGGCTCACCGCGCGCATTGCGGGGCAGCGCGAAGCGCTCGCGAAAGCCGCGCAGCGGGTCGAGCGCATCGCGGGCCCGCGCGGCCTCCAGTGTCGATTCCTCGCTCATGACGCTGGCGCCCGCAAGCGGTACAGCAACGGACGGCTCGGCACCGCATCCCCGCCGAGCGCCGGCACCTGCAGCTCCAGGAGGTAGGCGCCGTCGGCCAGCTCGTCCGGCATGAAGGCCAGTTCGGTTATGGTGGCGCCGGGCCGCGCCGCGGCGCCGAGCTGCACCGAGCCTGGCGGCAGCCCGAAAAAAATGCGGTGCGCCGTGAGCCGGCCCTGGTCATGCGCGCGATCGATCGAGGGCACATCGACGATGAGGTGCAGGATGCCGCGGCTGACGAGCAGCTGCGCCGCCTGCTGCGACAGGTAAGGGGGCGTTGCTGCGCTGTAGTCGCGCACCCGTTTGTCCGCGGTGTTAGGCAGGGTGCGGATGAGCAGCGCCTGCGCCTCGAACGGAGCGCTCACCGGCCAGCCGCGCTCCAGCGCGCGGCGCGTGATGAGCCGGTCGCTCGCCCGCGGCGCCGGCTCGCTCCCCTCACCCGCCGCGTCCGCAGCTTCTGCAGTGACCGACAGCAGCAGCGCCGGCAGAAATCCTGCCGGAACCACGCGCCAGGCATCCAGCCGCTCGCGCGTGAGGTGCCCGACGCACTCGGTGTGCGTGCCGTTGCAGTGCGGGATGAGCGTGATGAGCTCGCAATTGCAGCTCGCGCCGCGCTCAACCGAGCCCTTGAACCCCGCAGTCTCGAACGGTAGCGAGCTGGCGCGCGGCGCGCCGAAATGGCGCGGCTGCGGGCCCGCGAAATCCAGCGCCACGGCGAGAGTCACCGGGCGCGCCACATCGATGCTGAGCTCGCGGCCACCGACCGCGATGCGCGCATCCACCTACGAGCGCTCCATGAGCTTGCCGCAGCGTCCGCAGGTGCGCTTGGCGCTGCTCGCGAAGAAGCGCTCGAATACCGGCGGAAACTGCGTTTCGATATCGGTGAGCGGGAAGAACTCCTCGTACAGGCGCTGACCGCAGTGCTCGCAGTACCACTGGAAGCCATCGAGCTCGCCCGGGCGGCGTCGGCGCTCGATCACCAGGCCCAGGGTGTTTGCGGGCCGTTGTGGCGAATGCGGCATGTTGGGCGGAATGAGCAGGACTTCGCCGGCGCGGATCGGCACATCGACCGCGCGGCCGTCCTGCATGGTCTTGAGCACCATGTCGCCTTCGAGCTGGTAGAAGAATTCCTGCCCCGGGTCGACGTGGTAGTCCTTGCGGGCGTTCGGGCCGCCCACCACCATGATGATGAAATCGCCATCGCGAAACACACGCTTGTTGCCCACCGGCGGCTTCAATTGCGCGCGGTTGGCATCGATCCATTGCCGGAAATTGAACGCCTGCAGGGATTCCATGTGTCCTCCGTGCCTTTCGCGGTATGTTACGCGCAGCAAGGCTGGAGCGAGGAGAGCGCGATGCGGTCAGGGCCCGGAGGAGCGAGCGCGGGGCGCGCAGCGGCTGCGCTGCTGGTGCTGTTGGCGGCCGGCTGCGGCCACCTGCCCGCCATGCACTGGCCGTGGCATCAGCGGCCGGCGCCCGCCGCCGCGCCCGTGCACGAACTCGACATCAGCGCCGCCGCGGGCGTCCCGAGCTCCTTCCCGCAGTACTGGAAGCGCAACACCCTGGTGCTGGACCTGACGGCCGCCAGCGGTTCGGGCAGCATCACCCTGAAGCCGGCCGAAGGAGCTGCCTGGCCGGTGCGGCTCGCCTTCAGGGTCACGCCGGGGACGATCGGGGTCCTGGAGGTACAGGCGGATCAGCGTCTCTACCTGCCCATCACGCCGGCGGCCGGCAAGCCGATCGACCTGGAGCTCACACCGCGCATGTACACCTCCAGGACCCGGCAGATGAGCGTCACCTGGGGTCCGATCAGCTCGCCCGCCTCTTGAAGTCTCCGCTGACCTGATGGCGGGCGCAGGGCACGCCAACCGGCGCGGACTCGGAATCCAGGTCCACGGCGCTGAGCGCGCCGCCCCACACACAGCCGGTATCGAGGCCGATGACGCCGTGGTCGCGCACCAGGCCGAGCGCCGACCAGTGGCCGAAGATGACGCGCGCGTCGCGGCTCTCGCGCTGCGCGTGCGCGAACCAGGGACGGAGCGGCGAGGGTGGCGGAGGGGGTTCACCCTTCATGGTGAAATCCACCCGTCCGTCCGCGGTGCACACGCGCAGGCGTGTCAGCACGTTGATGGCGAAGCGCAGTCTCTCCATGCCGGCAAGCTGCTGATCCCAGCGGTCCGGCTCATTGCCATACATCTGATCAAACAGCGCGCGCGGGTCGCGGCGCAGCGCGCTGCTGACTTCCAGCGCCAGACTCAGCGTCAGGGCGACCGTCCATTGCGGCACGAGCCCCGCGTGCACCATGAGATCCCTGCCCTCGGCGTGCGCCAGAGGGCGCGTGACGAGCCACTCCAGCAGCGCGTCCCGGTCCGGCGCCGCCAGTACCTCGTCCAGGGTGTCGGACTTGCGGCGGCGGTGGGCGCCGTGCGCGAGCGCCAGCAGATGCAGATCGTGGTTGCCCAGCACCACGGCCGCGTTGTCGCCGAGTGCGCGCACCCGGCGCAGCGCCGCCAGCGAGTCCGGGCCGCGGTTGACCAGATCCCCGACGAACCACAACCGGTCGCGATCCGGCGAGAATTTCAGCCGCCTCAGGAGAGCGCGCAGTTCCTCGTCACAGCCTTGTACGTCGCCGATGGCATAGCGCGTCACTGCAGAATTCCGGGCATCGCGAGCCGGAACGGCTGGATGGGCGCATCGAAGTGCGCACCGTTGTCGGCGAGCATCTGGTAGCTGCCCTGCATGGAGCCGACCGGGGTCTCCAGCACTGCGCCACTGGAGTAACGGAATCCCTGGCCGGGCTTGAGGTACGGCTGTTCGCCCACCACGCCATCGCCGCGCACCTCCTCCACCTTGCCGTTGGCGTCCGTGATGACCCAATGGCGGGTCAGCAGTCGCGCCGGCACCTGGCCCTCGTTGCGGATGGTGATGGTGTAGGAAAAGACGTAACGGCTCTCGCGCGGGTCGGACTGCTCGTCCAGGTAACTGGTTTCGACGTCGACCCGGATCTTGTGGTCGTGGGAGCTCATGGGCGTGATTCTACCGGAGTGCCCGGCGCTTTAACCGCGGCCGGCGCGCATTGCGAGCACGTCGCACGGGGCGGCGTGCAGCACGGTGTCCTCGGTGAGATTTACCAGAATCGAGAGCCCGTGGCGCTCGCGGCTGCCGAGAATGATGAGGTCGACACGGCGCTCGCGCGCGACGCGCACGATCTCGGATTTGACATTGCCGCTTTCGACCCGGCAGGAAGCGCCGCTCAAGCCGAGTTCGGCTGCGAGCGCCGCCAGGCGCTGCCGGGCGCGCTCGAGCAGCTCCTCTTCGATCTGCACCGCCGGCATGAGGGTCTCGCCCATGGGCTCGACCGGCACGAATTCCACGACATGCAGCAGCTCGACTTCGGCGCCGAGCGCCGCGGCGAGCGCCTGCGCCTTGCTGCCGATCGCGATACTGCCTTCCGTCAGGTCAACGACCAGCAGGATGCGACGGTAAACTGTCATGAGGAGTCCCCCAGGCACCGCTTGGCCGGAAGACTAACGTCACGGACGCGCGCGGTCGAGGGCCTGTGCCAGGGTGTTGAATGCTTGCGGCGTGAGCGTCTCCGGGCGGGCACCGGGATCGACCGCGCAGGCGGTGATCTGCTCGCGGGTGAGCAGCCGGCTCAGGGCGTTGCGCAGGGTCTTGCGGCGGTGCATGAAGGCCGCGGCCACCACGGCCGGGTAGTGCGGGCTCACCGCAAACAGCGGCTCGGCCCGTATGCTGAGGCGCACGACCGCGGACCACACCCTTGGGGCCGGCTGGAAGGCGCCCGGACCCACGTCGAACAGCCGTTCGACCCGGACCTGGGGCGCAAGCATGACGCCGAGGCGCCCATAGTCCGCATCGCCCGGCTGGGCGGCGATGCGCGCCACCACCTCCCGCTGCAACATAACGTGCAGGTCGAGGATCGCCGGCGCGTGCGCCAGCAGCCGGAACAGCAGCGGCGTGGAGATGTTGTAGGGCAGGTTGGCGGCAACGCGCAGCCGCCCGCCGCGCTCACGCGCCAGGGCGGTGAAGTCGAACTGCAGCGCGTCCGCTTCGTGCAGCACGCAGCGCGGCGCATCGCTGAAGCGCTCACGCAGCAGCGCCGCGAGATCGCGATCGATCTCGATGGCATCGAGCGTGCAGCCTGCGGCTGCGAGCAGCTCGCCGGTGAGCGCGCCGCGTCCCGGTCCGATCTCCACCAGGTGATCGCCGGCGCGGGGGCTAAGCGCGCGCACGATGCGCAGGATCACCGCCGGGTCATGCAGGAAATGCTGGCCGAAGCGCTTGCGGCGCGGCGCTCGGGGCGCTTTCGCGGCGCCGGGCATCAGCGCCGCTGTGCGGCGAGACGGCTTGCCAGCTGCACCGCGGCGGCAAGACTGCGGCAGTCCGCCCGACCGGTGCCCGCCAGATCGAACGCGGTGCCGTGATCCGGCGAGGTGCGCACGATCGGCAGGCCCAGCGTCACGTTGACCGCGTGCTCGAAGCCTGCATGCTTGACCACCGGCAGCCCCTGGTCGTGATACATGGCGAGCACCGCATCGAAGCCCGCGAGTACCTGTGGCACGAACACGGTGTCCGCCGGCAACGGTCCCGCGGCGCGGATGCCGCTCGCCTGCATCCGCGCCACCGCGGGAGTGATTACGCGCAGCTCCTCGTCGCCCAGATAGCCGCCTTCCCCGGCGTGAGGGTTCAGGCCGCACACGGCGATGCGCGGCGCCGGGATGGCCCACCAGCGCGCCAGAGCGCGCGCCAGAATCGCGGCCGACTCGCACAGGGAGTCGACGGTAATGGCATCGCTCACGGCCCTGAGCGGCAGGTGGGTGGTGGCGAGCGCCACGCGCAGTTCGCCCGAGGTCAGCATCATCACCGCGTGCGGGCTGCGCGTGCGTTGCGCGAGAAATTCAGTGTGGCCGCTGAAGCGCACGCCGGCGTCGTTGATCACGCGCTTGTGCACCGGCGCGGTGACGATGGCGTCGAACTCCCCGCTCAGCGCGCCCGCGACGGCGCGCTCCAGCAGCGCGAGCACGTAGGGCACGTTCGCCGTGTCGGGACGTCCCGGCACGCTCGGCGCACTGAGCGGCCAGTGCTCGACGCTGAGGCTGCCGCCGTGGTGCGCAGCAGCAGGTGCGCCGGCCCGGTGCGCGTAGGAGCGCAGTGTGACCGCCAGGTTCAGCTGTGTGGCGCGCTCACTCAACATCTCGCGGTCGGCGAGGCACACCAGCTCGCAGGGCAGCGCCTCAAGGGCCAGCGCCAGGCACAACTCCGGCCCGATTCCGGCCGGTTCCCCTGAGGTCAAGGCGATACGCGGAATCATGGCGAGAGGGGTGGGGACCCACCCGCCTCATGACTTGAATTCGACGAACGCTTCATCGCGCATGCGGCGCAGCCACAGCTCCGTCTCCTCGTCCGCCTTGCCGGCGCGGATCGCTTCCATGGCCTGCCGGCGCTTGAGTTCGTCGCTGTTGTCGAAGCGGCGGCGCCCGAGCAGCTGCGCGATATGCCAGCCAAACTGCGTGTGGAACGGCTCGCTGACCTCGTTGTCCTTCAGTCCCGCGATCGCCTGCTCGAACTCGGGGGCGAACGTTCCCGGTCCCGCCCAACCCAGATCACCGCCCTCGGCCGCGGATCCCGGGTCCTCGGAAGTTGTCTGGGCGAGCCCCGCGAACTCCTCGCCCTTGAGAATCCGCTCGCGCAGTGCCGCGAGCTTCTGGCGCACGGTCGCATCGTCGGCCAGCTCGGTGGTCTTCATGAGGATGTGCCGTACGTGGATCTGGTCCTCCACGGCCTTGCCGCTGGCGCCGCGCACCTCATTCAGCCTGATGATGTGGTATCCGGTCGGCGTGCGCAGCGGCTCGCCTACTTCGCCGGGTTTGAGTTTGGCGATTACGTCGGTAAGGAACGTGGGCAGCTCGCCGCCCTTGCGCCAGCCAAGCGCGCCGCCCTCGAGGGCGGTCTGGCTGGTCGAGTAGGCTACCGCGAGCTTGGCGAAATCCTCGCCGCCCTTGGCGCGCTGATAAACGTCAGCGGCGCGCTTGGCCGCCTGGTCGAGCTGCGCGAGGCTCGCTTCCTGGGCCACGGCGATCAGGATGTGAGACACGTTGTACTCGTTGCGCTCGGAGGGGGTCTTGGCCTGCTTCTCGAGGAACTGGTCGATCTCGCGCGGCGTGACGCTGATGTGCTGCAGCACATCCCGCTGGCGCAGCAGTGAGAGCGTGATCTCCTTGCGGAGGTCCTCACGATAGGAGGTGTAGTCTTCGCCCTGCTTCGCGAGGGCGTCGGGCAGTTGCGAGAGCGTCAGGCCGTTGCGCTTCGCCACGTCCTGCAGCGCGGCGTTCACGGTCTCGTCAGATACCTTGACGCCGGCGTGATTGGCGCGCTGGATCTGGATCTCCTGCAGTACCAGGCGCTCGAGCACCTGCTGGCGCAGGACGTTCTGCGGCGGCAGCTCGAGCTTCTGCTGGCGCAGCCGCACGCTGATGACGTCCACCTGCGCCTCGAGCTCGCTGTTGAGCACGACGCCATCGTTCACGATCGCCGCCACGCGGTCGAGCAGCTCACCCTTGGTGGCCAGCTCGCGGGTTTGCGCGTGCGCCGGTTGCTGCAGGGTGAGGGCCGCCGCCACCACCGCAAGCCGCATCAGGGCTGAAGTCAACATCCGCTGCATGTGATTTCCTGTTCCTTACCAGGTGCCCTTCAGCGGGCCCTGATTCTTTGGAGTAGTCGCTTCGGCGGGCGTGTAACCCCGGATCGTCTCGGTGAGGGAGGCGTCCGACGCCGATCCGACACTGGCAAGGCCCGCGAGTTCCAGCTGCAGCCAGATTCCGGTCTCCTGGGGCCGGCTGCTGTCGTGACTGTTCACGTAGCGCCGCGCACCCAGCCGCACCCGCCAGCAGCACGCACGGTACTCGAAGCCGGCGAAACGCTCCAGCCCGACATGGTCGCGCAGGGAATAGACGTCCCGCACGAACACGTTCCAGCGGCTGCTGATGGGCCAGGCGCCCGACAGCTCGACCTGCTCGAACACGGCGCGCTCATAGCGGTAGCCCAGGTTGATCACCGAATCACTGGCGGACTTGTACTGCAGGTTCACCTGCGTCCGTTCGCTGCTCTGGGTCTGCGGATCCCATTGCACCCCGGCGTCGGCACTCCAGTGCCGGAACGCCGTGACGGCGAGCTGCGCCACGAAATTCGAGCGCTTCTCGGTCGTCGGCAGTTCCCCCGGCAGAGTCACGCGCGGAGTCTCGAAGTAGTAGGTTTGGCCGAGGGTGGCGGCGAGGAACTGCCGGCCGTCGTGGGCGTCGAGCAGGCGGCTGGTGACGCCCGCGCTCACCTGGTTGGCATCGCTCACGCGGTCGGCGCCGACATAACGGTTGGTGCGGAACAGTTCCACCGGATTCAGATCCGGCAGCGCAGAGTCGAACACCGGCAGCTGATCCTGATTGCGGTACGGCACGTCCAGGTACAGGACGCGCGGCTCGAGCGTGAGCTTGCGATCGCCCCTGGCGTCGCGTTCGAACACCAGTCCGGCGTCGAAGCTCGCAATCGGCACTATGCGTGAGGGCGAGCGCGCCGCTCCGGGCGCCAGGTTGGCGAGCTGGTACTGGGTCGCGCGCCAGGCGAGCGCGGGGCGCAGGAAATATCCGGGGCCGGTGAGATCGAGGGAGACCGCCGGCGTGAGATCCGCCCGCCAACCGGTGACTCCGGTGGCCCGCTGGAAGTCGACGAGCTCGGAATCGATGCCGTAGTGCACCAGCTCCGCCGCCCCCAGGCCATAGTCGGCGCTCACCGCAATGCGCGGCACGCGCGCGTACGGCCGGTCGGTGATCGCGAGCGTGTAGTCGATAGTCTGGTACTGCTGCGCTTCGCCATCGACGCTCCAGTGTTCGCCGCGGTAGGAGAGCGTGGCGCGCCGCTCGACGAAGGCGGTGCTGGTGCCCTCCGGGCCCTGGGAGAAGTCCTCGAAGTACCTGGTGTCGCTGACGTTCTCCGCGTTTACGCTGAGACGCAGGTCGTGCGGCAGTTCGGCGACATCGGTGAGCCGCACGCGGCTGCGGTTGCCGCCGAAGACGCTGTCGTGGGGCAGATAGCTCCAGTCGAGCTCGCCGTGCTGGCGCTGCGTCAGAAAGCGCAGATCGCCCCCCAGGTCGGGACCGCGCTTGCTGTACTCGATGGGCTGGAAGGTAAAGTCCGCGTTCGGCGCGATGTTCCAGTAGTACGGAACCGACAGCTGCAGGCCGCCGCTCGAGGTGTTGCCGATGCCCGGGAAAAGAAAGCCGCTCTTGCGCTCGTTGCCCAGCGGAAACGACACCCACGGCAGGTACATCAGCGGCACGCCCATGAAGCGGATCTGCGCATTGCTTCCGGTGCCGACCCGGTTGCGTGTGTCGAGCATGATGTTGTCGGCCTGCAGCTGCCAGGAGGTATCGTTCGCCGGGCAGGTCGTGAACATGACTCCCCGCAGGCGAATCACGCCCTGGGGAGTGAGCGTCATGTCGCGCGCGGCGCCGCGTGCGGCGCGCTGGCGCAGAGCGAACTGGGCCGACTTGAACTCCGCGCCAGCCGCCGCCGAGTAGCTGCCGCCCGCACCCGTCACATGCACGAGGGAGTCGGTGTAGTCGATGTGGCCCGCAGTGCTCACCGAGGAGTTATGCGCGTCGTACTGCACCTCGTTGGCGCGGATCTCGCGCTCGCCCTGGCGGACGACGACGTTGCCTTTGAGCGTCGCGTTGCCATCGACGCCGAGTACTGCCTGGTCGCTCGCGACGTCGATGTGGCGGTCGTCCGCCGCCGACTTGCGCGGCACATCCAAGGGTGCTGCGGCTGGAGCCGCGCTCGCGGCAGCCGCGGCCGCCGGCTGCCCGAGCAGTGTCGGGCAGGGAGGGTCTTCGGCCCGGGCCGCTGGCAACGTGGCGCCAAGCGAGACGACGATCACGATCCAGAATGGGCTCGAACGCGGCATGAAGAGCGGCATTATAATGGCGCGCCACGCCCAGGCGCCCCGAAACCCCGACGCTTCACATGCTTGAGACCGACGCGCGAGTTGCGCTGATTAGGGATTGGTTGGCGCGCGATCTTCGCCTGCCGGTGCTGCGCATCGAGCCCGCATCCAGTGACGCGAGCTTTCGACGCTACTTCCGCGTGTTCTGCACTGCCGGCACGTATGTCGTGATGGATGCTCCTCCGGGCAAGGAGGACGTGCGTCCGTATCTGAAAGTGTCGCAACTGCTCGAGTCCCTGGGGGCGCATGTTCCTCACGTGCATGAGAGCGACGCGCAGCGCGGCTTGCTGTTGCTGGAGGATCTGGGCGCGACGCTGTATCTCGAGCGGCTCGACGCCGGGGACGATCCCGAGCCGCTGTACGCAGATGCGCTGCGCGTGCTCGCGGTCATCCAGGTGCGCGGCCGCGAGGCGTGCGCGCAGCTCGCCCCGTACGGCCGCGCCGAGCTGGCGCGCGAGATGGCGCTCATGCCCGAGTGGTTTCTTGCCCGGCACCTGTCGCTGACGCCGTCAGCCGATGAAGCGCAGCTGCTGGGCGCCGCGTTCGAGTTCCTCATCCAGGAAGCGCTCGCGCAGCCGGTGGTGTTCGTGCACCGCGACTATCACGCGCGCAATCTCATGGTGGTCAGGGAGCGCAATCCGGGGATTCTCGACTTCCAGGACGCGCTGCGCGGGCCGGTGGCTTACGATCTGGCGTCGCTCCTGAAGGACTGTTACATCGCCTGGCCGCGCGAGCGCGTAGTGCGCTGGGTGAGCGGCCATCGCGCGCAGCTGCGCGCCCAGGGCGGCGATGCCGGGGCAGGCGAGGCGCAGTTCCTGCGCTGGTTCGATCTCATCGGCGTGCAGCGGCACATCAAGGTGCTCGGGATCTTCTGTCGTCTGTGGTACCGCGACGGCAAGCCCGGCTATCTGCCCGACCTGCCGCGCACGCTCGACTATGTGCGCGACACCTGTGCGCGCTACGGCGAGCTCACCGCGCTTGGCTCTTTCCTCGAGCAGCGCGTCGTGGCGCAGCTGTCGCGCGCCAACGCGCAGGTCGCAGCCGATCTCGCGCGCGCGGCGGACGGGCACGCATGAAGGCGATGCTGCTGGCGGCCGGCCGCGGCGAGCGCATGCGACCGATCACCGATTCGACGCCGAAGCCCCTGGTGCGGGTGGGCGGCAGGCCGCTCATTGCCTGGCACCTCGCGGCACTGGCGCGCGCCGGCATCCGCGAGGTGGTCATCAACCTCTCGTGGCTGGGGGCTCAGGTGCGCGCGACGCTCGGCGACGGTCGCGACTATGGTGTGTTGATTACCTACAGCGATGAAGGCCCGGTGCCGCTGGAAACCGGCGGCGGTATCTTCAGGGCCGTGCCGCTGCTCGGACCCGGGCCGTTCCTGGTCGTCAACGCCGATATCTGGACCGACATTGACTTTGCAGCCCTGGCGCTCGAGGAGGGTGCGCACGCCCGCCTGGTGCTGATCCCCAACCCGCCGCACCACCCGCGCGGCGACTTCGGGCTCGAGGGTGATCTCGTGGTGACTCGCGACACCGATCGTTACACCTACTCCGGGGTCGGCGTGTACCGGCCGGAGTTCTTCGGCGGCTGCACCCCCGGAGGCTTTCCGCTCCTGCCGCTGCTGAATCGCGCCATCGCGGCCGCCCTGGTGCGCGGCCGGGTGCATCGCGGCGAGTGGTGCGATGTGGGCACGGTGGAGCGTCTGGCGAGCCTGGATGCGCGGGTGCGTGCGCTACAATGACCCTATGTCGGATCTGAAGGGCATCCCGGTGGTGGCGGAGGTCGCGCGCGCCCGAAGCGGCGACAAATACCTGACGACTCAAGGGTTTACCGCCATCCGTGACGGCATCAAGCGCGGCGCCGGCAGCGAGCGCGCCAGCAGCGCCAAGCCGCCGTGGCTCAAGGCGAAGGCGCCCACGGGAGCCGGCTTCCAGAGCGTGCGGACCCTCGTCCGGGAGCACCGCCTCGCCACGGTTTGTGAGGAAGCCAAGTGTCCCAACATCGGTGAGTGCTGGAACGCGGGCACCGCGACCATCATGCTGATGGGCGCGGTGTGTACGCGTGCGTGTCGGTTCTGTTCAGTGGACACGGGCAACCCGCACGGCTGGCTCGACGCGGACGAGCCCGAGAACGCCGCGCGCACCGTCGAGCTGATGAGGCTCAGCTACGTGGTGCTCACCTCGGTCGATCGCGACGACCTCCCCGACGGTGGGGCGGCGCACTACGCCGCCTGCGTACGCGCCATCAAGCGCCGCAACCCGCACACGGCGGTGGAGGCGCTGACGCCGGACTTCCAGGGAGTGCGGGCGGATGTCGAGACGGTGGTCGACTCCGGAATCGAGGTGTTTGCGCAGAACATCGAGACCGTGCGGCGCCTGACGCATCCGGTGCGCGATCCGCGCGCCGGCTACCAACAGACCCTGCAGGTCCTGGAGGCCGCCAAGCGGCGCCGGCCTTCGGTTCTGACCAAGAGCAGTCTCATGCTGGGGCTCGGGGAAAGTGACGAGGAGATCGACGCGACGCTGGCGGATCTGCGCGCTGCCGGCGTCGACATCGTGACCCTCGGGCAGTACCTGCGCCCGACCGTGAATCACCTTGCGGTGCAGCGCTTCGTGAGACCGGAGGAGTTCGATCGCTATCGCGAGCTGGCGCTGGCGCGTGGTTTCCTCGAATGCGTGTCGGGACCTCTGGTGCGCTCGAGCTACCGCGCGGAGCAGGCCCTGAACCGCAACAACGCCGGCCTCGACAACCGGCGCCTGGCGACATGAGCCTGGGCGGCACGGCTGCTGTGTGCACGCCGCGCGCGCCTGCGGCGGACGCCGCCGTGCCCGCACCCGTGATCCGGCGCCTGGGACTGGTTGAGTACGAGCCCACCTGGCGCGCGATGCAGCGCTTCACCGAAGAGCGCGCCGCGGCGACCCCGGATGAGATCTGGTTTCTCGAGCACCCGCCGGTCTTCACCTTAGGCGTGAACGCGAGCCGCGCGCACCTGTTGGCGCCCGGCGATATCCCGGTGGTGCACGTCGACCGCGGCGGCCAGGTGACCTATCACGGCCCGGGACAGCTGGTGGTGTATCCGCTGGTGGATCTCAGGCGCGCGGGTCTTGCGATCCGTGATTTCGTCACGGCGCTGGAGCGCGGCGTCATCGATCTGGCAGCGCAGTTTGGCATCAGCGCCGAGGGCCGGCGCAGCGCCCCCGGTGTGTACGTCGACGGCCGCAAGCTCGCGAGCGTCGGGGTGCGCGTGCGCCGGGGCGGCAGCTATCACGGCCTCGCCGTGAACGTGGCCCTTGATCTGGAACCCTTCCGCCGCATCAATCCCTGCGGCTATCAGGGCCTGCAGATGACGCGGCTGGCGGAGCTCGGCGGACCTCGCACCGTCAGCGCCTGCGCGCGTTCGCTCGAGCCGCACCTGCTGCGGGCGCTCGGCTACCGCGTCGTCACCCCACCGTAACCGCCTTGCGACTGACATCGCCTCGCCGCGCGGCTAGCATGCGGTGATGGCATCAGCCTACTGTCTGCGAAGCGCGGCGGCGGCTGTCGCGCTCTGCGCTCTCGCTGTCCTGCTCGCGTCCTGCCAGGGTCAGTCTGAGTCGAATGCGACTCGCGTGACGCTGCTGAATGTCTCCTACGACCCCACGCGCGAGCTGTACGTGGATTTCAACGCCGCCTTTGCCAGGTACTGGAAGGCGAAGACCGGCCAGGGCCTGCGTGTTGATCAGTCACACGGCGGCTCGGGCAAGCAGGCGCGCTCGGTGATCGACGGGCTTGCCGCGGATGTGGTGACCCTGGCACTGGCAGCCGACATCGACGCGATCGCCACTACCGCGAAGCTGTTGCCGCTGAACTGGCAGACCCTGTTGCCGGACGACAGCTCGCCCTATACCTCCACCATCGTCTTGCTGGTGCGCAAGGGCAACCCCAAAGCGATTCACGACTGGGGCGATCTCGTGCGGCCCGACGTGGCGGTGATCACGCCCAACCCCAAGACCTCGGGCGGCGCACGCTGGAACTATCTGGCCGCCTGGGCCTGGGCCCGCACGCAGCCGCGGGGCGACGAGGCGAGCGCGCGCGAGTTCGTGCGCCGGCTCTACCGGAACGTGCCGGTGCTCGACACCGGCGCTCGCGGCTCGACGACCACGTTCGTGCAGCGCGGACTCGGGGATGTGCTGGTGGCCTGGGAGAGCGAGGCGCTGCTCGCGGTGCGCGAGCTCGGCGCGGACCAGCTTGAGATCGTGGTGCCCTCGGTGAGCATTCTCGCCGAGCCGCCGGTGGCGGTGGTCGACAAGGTGGCCTTGCGGCGCGGCACGCGCGAGGTGGCGATGGCGTACCTCGGGTATCTATACAGCAAGGAAGGGCAGGAGATCATCGCACGGCATGGCTACCGGCCGCGCGATGCGGAGATCGCCGCGCGCTATGCGGGGCGCTTCCCGCAATTGAAGCTGCTCACCATCACCGACTTCGGCGGCTGGGCCCAGGCGCAGCGCACGCACTTCAGCGACGGCGGCGTGTTCGATCAGATCTCGGCGCGTTAGGGCGAGTAACGCCGCAGGGCCCGTGGGCCGCGTCATTCGACCAGCAGCTTGTAGCCCGCCGCGGCGGTGCGCAGCAGCGCGGGCGCCGCCGGATCCGCTTCGATCTTCTGCCGCAGCCGGTGCACCAGCTGCTTCAGGAGCTGCCGGTCACCGCCGCTGCGATGTCCCCACACCTGCACGAGCAGCCGATCAGAGCTCACCGTGTGGCCGGAATTCGCCAGCAGCATCTGCAGCAGCCGCAGCTCGAGCTTCGTCAGCCGCACCGGCTCGCCCGCTCCGATCCGCACGGTGTGCTCGGCGAGGTCGAGTGTCACGCGCCCGGCAGCCAGCGGGGTGGTGTTTTCCATTCCCGCCCGGCGCAGCAGCGCCTTGATACGCGCCAGCAGCGTGCGCGGGCTGAACGGCTTGGTGAGATAGTCATCGGCGCCGAGCCCGAGCGCGCGCACCAGATCCTCTTCCTCGCCGCGCACGGTCAGCATCATCACCGGGATCCGCGAGCGCTTGCGGATCGCCTCGCAGACCTGGAAACCGCTCAAGCCCGGCATGTTGATGTCGAGCACCACGAGGTCCGGGGATTCCTCCTCGAAGCGACCCACCGCGGAGGGTCCATCGCCCGCCTTGACCACCAGATACCCCGATTGCGTCAGCGTGAAGGCAATGAGCTCGCGCAGATCCGCGTCGTCGTCCGCCACCAGCACTTTCATGCGCCGTCCTCCGCCGGCAGGATCAGGGTGAAGCGCGTGCGGCCGGCGGCGGTGCGTTCGAAGGCGACGCTGCCCGAATGCCGGTCGATGATCGACTTCACGAGCCACAGACCCAGTCCGAGCCCCGCCGCCTCCGGTTCCGCGCCGCTACCGCGCTGGAACCGTGCGAACAGCGCCTCACCGTCGCTCGCCGCGGGTCCCGGGCCTTCATCCTCCACCCATGCGAGTACCTGTCCCGGGCGCGCCTCGGCGCCGATGCGCACGGTGCTGTCCTCGGGTGCGAACTTGTTGGCGTTGGCGAGCAGGTTGACAAACACCTGGGTGAGACGCGGCTTGTCGCCCGCCACCACCGGCAAATCCTCGGGCAGGGTGACGTTAAGGGTCTGGCGCCGCTGCGCCAGGAGCGAGCGCACCAGGGCGCGCGCGTCTTCCACCACCTCGGCGAGCGCCACGCTCTGGCGGCGGATAGCGAGCTGTCCGGACTCGATGCGTACGCTCTCGAGCAGGTTGTCGATGAGCTGTGTCAGACGCAGCGTGCCACGCTCCAATGAGGTCACCAGCTCCTTCTGCTGCGCCGCCGGCATGTGCTCCAGACCCGCGAGCAGCAGCTCGATCGACGCCAGCTGTGCGGCGAGCGGCGTGCGGAACTCGTGCGAGATGTTGGCGAGCACCGAGTCGCGGGCCCGGCGAACCGCCTCGAGCTCGGTCTCGTCGCGGATCACCTGTACCTGCAGGCCATCGACCTGCGCGGCGCTGGTGATCACCGCGGTGCGCGGCTCGCCCGGCGCCGCACCGAGGTGCTCGACGGCCTTGGCGCTGCCCGCGCTGCGCGCCTGCACGATCGGGCAGCGGAAATCGCAGGGCCGCCGGCCGTCTTCGTTACGCGGCTGCAGCACGTCGCCGCAGAAACGGCCGACCGCCTGCTCGGGCGTCACACCCAGCAGCCGCGCGGCTTGCGGATTGAGGTAACGGATGAGGCGGTTCTTGTCGACCGCGTACACTCCTTCGACGATGCCGCTGAGTACCGCCTGTGCCTCGGCCTCGCGCCGCCGCAGCGTGCTGGTGAGATCGATGAGGTTGCGGCGCATCGTCTCCATGGTGCGCGCCAGGGCACCGACCTCCGCGGCTCCGCCCGCCGGAATCGAGGCGGAGAAATCCCCCGCGCCGAGGCGAGTGGCGGCGGCGGTGAGCGCGCGCACCGGGCCTGCGACCAGCTCGCCCAGGATCAAGCCGGCGAAGACCGCGAGCGCGCCGAGGATCAACGCGGTCACCAGGAGCTTTCTCACCAGGTGACGGGTGGGCGCGTCGACCGCGCTGGTCGGCAGCAGCGCTTCGATGAGCGCGATCGCCTCGCCGCTGGAGGCGAACACCGGCACCGCGCACGCATACACATCCTGCGAGTCGATGCGCTGCACCGCGGAGTGCCCGTCGGCAAGCGCCGCGGAGTACAGCGGCGTGAACGCGCTCAGCGGGCCGCGGCTGTAGGCGCGGTAGTCGATGAGCCTGATCTCCGCTCCCACCTCCCCGCTCAGGGCGCGCGCCAACTTCGGGTCCAGGCGGCGCACCACGTACACGCTCATGCCCGCCTCGCCGAGCGCGGCACGGGCGCCGAGAAGCGGTACGCGCTCGGTCGCCGGCAGCGCCATGAAGGTCGCGGTCTGTTCGGCGCTCGCGGTGAGAATCTTCTGCCAGTCGAGTGCCGGCCCTGAGACGGCGACCACGCTCTTGCCGGAGAGCACCGCGCAGGCGTCCACGCCAGCCGCCTCGCACGAGCGACGCAGGAACGGCGGCAACGCTTCGCTCTGTCCTTCGGCCGTCAGGCGCTGCAGCGTCGGACTGTCGGCGAGCGCGCGCGCCGTGGCGAGTGCGTCCTCGCCCATGCGCCGCAGGTCTTCGCGCGCGGTGGTCGCCGCGAGCTGCACGCGCGCCTTGCCCTGTTGATCCGCGAGGTCGTGCAGCATGCCGCTCGCGTACCAGGAAATTCCGCCGCCCACCAGCAGCACCAGCCCTAAGTGGATCGCCACCAGCCACCAGCCCAGGCTGGTCCGCGCCGGGTCCGGCCACAGCGTGCTCCACAGGTGTGCGAGGCGCGCGCGCATGGCCGTCAGCGCCGCCGGTAACCGGTGCGCTCGACCAGGGTCTTGACCACGAGCGTCACGGCCGCGAGCAGGGTGAGGAGCGAGGCGACGGCGAACGCGCCTACGAAGTTATATTCGTTGTAGAGGATCTCGATGTGCAACGGCATGGTGTTGGTCAGTCCGCGAATGTGTCCGGACACCACCGACACCGCGCCGAACTCGCCCATGGCGCGCGCGTTGCACAGCACCACTCCGTACACCAGGCCCCAGCGGATCTTCGGCAGCGTCACGCGAAAGAAGGTCATCCAGCCACCGGCCCCGAGCGTGATGGCGGCTTCTTCCTCGTTGTTCCCGAGCTGCTGCATGAGCGGGATCAGCTCGCGCGCCACGTAGGGAAACGTCACGAACATGGTAGCCAGCATGATGCCCGGCAGCGCGAAGATGATGCTGAGGTCGTGCTCGCGCAGCCACACGCCGAACCAGCCGTGCAGGCCGAACAGCAACACGAAGACCAGGCCCGCGATCACCGGCGAGATCGCCAGCGGCAGATCGATGAGCGTGATGAGAATGCTCTTGCCGCGGAACTCGAACTTGGCGATCGCCCAGGCGGCGGCGAGCCCGAACATCGTGTTGATCGGTACCACCACCAGCGCCGTGGTGAGGGTCAGGCGGATGGCAGCCGCGGTGTCCGGGTCGGCGAAGCTGCGCAGGTAGGCCTGCAACCCCTTCGCGAGCGCCATGGCGAACACGGTCGCGAGCGGCGCGAGCAGTACCGCCGCCAGGAACGTCAGCGACACCGCGATAAAGAGCCAGCGCACCACGGTGTGCAGCCAGGTGTGCTGTCCGGGTCGCCGGGCGTCGCCGGCGAGCGCGGCGGGCTGTGCCGCGGCCATCAGTGAGCCGCCCTGACGTGCCGGCGGCGGCCCCACGCCTGCAGCAGGTTGATGGCGAGCAGTACGACGAACGAGATGCCGAGCATCACCAGTCCCAGGGCCGCGGCGCCCTGGTAGTCGAATTCCTCGAGATGGATGACGATGAGGAGCGGGGTGATCTCGGTCTTCATCGGCAGGTTGCCGGCGATGAAAATGACCGAACCGTACTCCCCGAGCGCGCGCGCGAACGCCAGCGTGAAGCCGGTGAGCAGCGCCGGCAGCACCGTCGGCAGGATGATGTGACGGAACACGTACAAGCGGTGCGCACCGAGGGTCTCCGCCGCCTCCTCGAGATCGCGCCGCACCTCCAGCAGCGCCGGCTGCACCGCGCGCACCGCGAACGGCATGCTGATCAGTGTCAGCGCGAGCGTCACGCCCAGCCAGGTGTACGCGACCTTCACGCCCCAGGGCTCCAGGTAGCGGCCGATCCAGCCGTTGTGCGCAAACACCGTGGTGAGCGCGATGCCCGAGACCGCGGTGGGCAGGGCGAAGGGCATATCGATGAGCGCGTCGATGAGCCCTCTGCCCGGAAACTCGTAACGCACCAGGGTCCAGGCGATGATGAAGCCGAACACCAGATTGATCGCTGCGGCCAGGAAGGAGGCGCCGAAGGACAGGCGGTACGAGCCGAGCGCCCGCGGACTGAGCACCACGTGCACGAAGTCGCTCCAGTGCATGGAGGCCGCGGCCAGCACCAGCGCGGCCAGCGGCAGCAGCACGATGGCGCTGAGGAAAAACGTGGTGAAGCCGAAGGTCAGCCCAAAACCGGGCAGGACGCTGGGCTGGCGGAAGCTCATGGGGAACCGCGGTACACGATCAATACCGGCCACTGCCCGCCGTCGAGCAGTCCGTGCAACGCTTGCGCGAAGCGCGTGAGCTCCGTGACGCCCACGATCAGCATCTGCGCGGGCGCTTCCGCCAGCCGTCGCGCCAGCTGCTGCGCGACGTCGCCGAAGCGCAGCTCGGTGCGCATCTCCAGGCCGTGCGCCAGCTGCGCTTCGGAGCGTGCATCGAGCAGTTCGCGCATGCCGTGCTGGGGGTGGGCGCTGGCGGACTGCTCGGGAAAGATACCCACGTAAACGGCTTCCGCGGACAGATGGCGCAGCACGCTCGCCGACACCGCCAGCGTGGCGCTGCGCGCCGCTTCATCCATCCAGTGAATCAGCACGCGCTGCGGTACGGCCGCCTGTTCCGGCAGCACCAGCAGGTCCTTCGCGCCGCGCCGCAACAGCCACTCGGCGCGCTGCGCGCAGTCGGTCTGCGAAGCGATCGCAGTGGTGCCCACGAACGGGCTGTCCACCGCGCAGGCCGCGTCCGCTACGCCCAGCTGCGGCTCCACGCGCATCGCGATGCGCGTCTTCATGCGCACGGCCAGCTCCGCGAGCAGCGGCTGGCGACTCAGGATGTCGGTGAGCGCGGCGCTCGCGGCACAGGCGGTGAAGCTGGACAGCGGTGTGGGCAGAACGTGCACGCGGCGCACGCCGATGGCGACGCTCTGACCGGGGTGCACCTCGAAGCCGCGCTGTTCGTGCTGCGTGCGCGTCACCAGCAGGGAGGCGCTGGCATCGCCGTCCGCCTGCGCGAGCAGCGGGGCCTGCGCGCCATCCTCGAGGCGCACGCGCAGGCTCTCGAGCGCGCCGCTGAACACCACCTCGTGCACCACTCCGCGGGCGAAGTAACCGGAGCTGAGGCCATCGCGCGACGCCGCAACCTCCACTTCCTCCGGGCGTACCACCGCGACCACTTCGTGCTCGTGGACGCCGGGGGAACTCTCGGCCGCAGCCACCGTGTTGGCGCCCATCTGGATGCCATCGGGCGTGCGGCGCGCCAGTATCAGGTTGGCCGCGCCGAGGAAGGTGGCCACGAAACGCGTCGCGGGGCGCGAGTACAGATCGTGCGGTGCACCCAGCTCGAGCAGCCGCCCGAGATTCATGATCCCGATGCGGTCCGCCATCGCGAAGGCTTCCTCCTGGTCGTGGGTCACGAGCACGGTGGTGATCCCGAGCTCGCGCTGCACCTGGCGGATGGTGCGGCGCAGTTCCTCGCGGATCTTCGCGTCCAGGGCTCCGAAGGGCTCATCGAGCAGCAGCACTTCGGGCTTGTGCGCCAGCGCGCGCGCCACCGCCACACGCTGCTGCTGGCCGCCGGAGAGTTGCGCCGGCAGCCGCTGATCCAACCCCTCGAGCGCAACCAGGCGCAGCAGCTCCTGGCGGCGCTGCCGGCGCGCTTTGGCGCGCATGTGCCGCACGCGCAGCGCGAACTCGATGTTCTCCGCCACCGTCATATGGCCGAACAGCGCGTAGTTCTGGAAGACCAGCCCCACGCCGCGCTTGCGGGCGGCGACGTGCGTGACGTCGCGGCCGTGCAGCGCGATGCGGCCATGGTCGACGCCGGACAGCCCGGCGATGGCGCGCAGCAGGGTGCTCTTGCCGCTGCCGCTGGGCCCGAGCAGCACGAAAAACTCCCCGTCACCGATGTCGAGCGAGACGTCGTTGACCACCGGCGCGCCGGCGTACCGCTTGGTGACCTGATCCAGAGTAATGGACATTGCGGCGATGCTACCGGGGCCGTGACCGGGTCGTCAGTTTCCACCCGGTAACGGGCAGGTGACAAACAGGTTATACGCGCGCCGTCCTAGCGCAGCATCAGTACCCGCATCACCACGGGGTGCCCGCGAGCTCGTGCTTGTAGCGCTGCAGCTCCTCGTGCACGCGCCGCCAGTGCGGTCCGGGCTTACCCGTGCCGACGGGGTGGCCGTCGAGGGAGGTCACCGGCTGCACCTCGCGGGTGGCGGACGAGATCCACACTTCGTCCGCGGCGCGCAGCTGCGTCTCGCTGATCGGCACCACCCGGCAGTGTATGGCGGTGCGGGCCGCCATCTCTTCCACCACGCCGCGCGTGGTGCTGGGCAGGATGCGGCGCGAGTGCGGCGGCATGAGCAGCTCCCCGCCGAGCACCACGTGCACGGCGGAAGCGGAGGCTTCGGTCAGCTCCCCATCGCGCAGCAGGATGGTCTCCGCGGCCGCCGCGTCCACGGACAACTGGCGCAGCAGCACGTTCGCCAGCAGCGCGGTGGACTTGATGTCGCAGCGCGCCCAGCGGCTGTCGGCCGCGGTCACGCACGCGACCCCGCGTTCGAGGACGTCGGGGCCGGTCACCGGCAGGGGGGCGCAGAACGCGAATACGGTGCGTGGGATGTGTGGGAGCGGTGCGTGCGTGCGGCCCGACTGCGCGCCGCGCGTCACCTGCCAGTACACATACTGATCGCCGCCGCCGTTGCGCTCGATGAGGGTGCCGAGGATCGCGCGCCATTCCTCGCGCGTGTGCGGATCCGCCATGCTGATGCCGGCGAGGCTGCGCGTGAGCCGCTCGCCGTGGGCGGCGAAGCGGAACGGGCGCCCGCCGTACACCGGCATGACCTCGTAGACGGCATCCGCATACAGGAACCCGCGATCGAGCGGGGAGATACGCGCCTCGGTGAGCGGCAGGTAGGCGCCGTTCAGGTAGCACAGGGGCAGGGGCTCGGCCATGCTTCGCTTGCCTGGCGCTTACCGCGCTCGAGGGCTCAATGGAACCACAGTGCCACGCTGTCCACGGTGCGCGTCCACAGCCCGCCCTCGAGCACCGGCGCGAGCGGCGTGAGCGGCGCGCGCGCGATCACCTCGCCCGTGGCATCCGCTACGCTCAGCTCGCCCACGGGCTTGCCGGCCGCGAGCGGCGCGATCAGCGGCTCGCCGCTCAGGCGCGCACTGGTGCGCACAGCAGCGCCCTGGCCGCGGCCCACGGTCGCGTAGACATCGTACGGCACGCCGATCGAGGCAAACTCGCCCGCCGACTTGTATACGCGCGGTTTCAGCACCGTCTCGCGCGCCGCCTTGACGCGGATGGTCTCGAAAAAAGTGTAGCCGTAGTTCAGCAGTGCGGCGCTGGCGTCCTCGCGCGCCTTGACGCTGGGGGCACCCATGACCACCGACACCAGCCGCATGCCGTTGCGGTTGGCGGAAGTCGCGAGGCAGTAGCCGGCGCTGTCGGTGTGCCCGGTCTTCAGACCGTCGACCGATGGGTCCTTGCCCAGCAGGCCGTTGCGGTTGTCCTGGCGGATGTTGTTCCACATGAATTCCCGCAGGCCGAACAGCGGATAGAACTGCGGAAACTCGCGGATCAGGGCGTTGGCCAGCGTCGCCGTGTCGCGTGCCGTGGTGTAGTGATTCGGCGCGGGCATGCCGTCGCTGTCCTCGAAGTTGCTCGATTTCATGCCCAGGCGGCGCGCGTACTCGTTCATCATCTGCGCGAACGCCGGTTCCGTGCCGCCGACTTTCTCCGCGAGCGCGATGCTGGCGTCGTTCCCCGACTGTACGATCATGCCCTTGATGAGAATGTCCACCGGGATCTGCGTACCGACCTGCACGAAACTGCGCGAACCTCCGGTACGCCAGGCGTGCTCGCTGATGGTGACCATGTCGGTGAGCTTCAGCCTGCCTTCCGCGAGCGCCTTGAAGACCACATACGCGGTCATGAGCTTGGTGAGGCTGGCGGGTTCGGCGCGCTCGTCGGCGTGATCCTGCGCCAGCACCCGGCCGCTGAAGTGATCGACCAGCAGGTAAGAGCGCGCATTGACCTCGGGGGCCTTGGGTATCGGGGCCGCGGCATGCGCGGCCGCGACCCAGGCGAGCGCGACGGTGAACAATGAGCGGACCACGGGTGCGATCTTATCAGTCGACGGCCAGCCGGGCGTCGCGGATCCCGAGCGCTGCGAGCCGGGCGGCGAGCTGATCGAATTCCGCTACGCTGGTCACGGGCCCCAGGCGCACTCGGTACAGGCGTGATTTGCCTTCCAGGGGCGACACGATGAAGGCGCTGGCGAGTCCGGCGGCGTGCAACCGCTCGAGCTGGTGCTGCGCGTTGTGTGCATCGGCGAATGCGCCCGCCTGCACATACAGCGAGGGTGGCGGTGACTGCGCGCTGCGCGTCAGGTCATCGGCCGCGCCCGGCGTCAGCGCCCGCACCTCCACCAGCGTGGTGCCCTCGCGGACCATGTCGAGCTTGGTGGCCGCCGTGTAAGACAGATCGATGAGGCGGTTGGCGACGAACGGGCCACGGTCGTTGATGCGCACTACGACGCTCCTGCCGTTGCGAAGATTGGTGACGCGCGCATAGGTCGGCAGCGGCAGGGTCTTGTGAGCCGCGCTCATGCCGTACATGTCGTAAAGCTCACCGCTCGAGGTGTTGCCGCCATGGAAGGTCGGGCCGTACCAGGACGCCACCCCGCGTTCCAGGTAGCCGTCGGCGGCGCCCAGCACGAAGTAACGCCGGCCCAACACGTCGTAGAACGGCGGATTGCCGTGGGCGCTGCGCGGCTCGGCGCGCGGTACGGCATCGGGAATCGATTCGATGCCGGCCGGCGGCGGCGGCACGGGTGCCGGCGCTGGTGCCGGCAGGGGCGCGCGTTCCGCCGGCGCACGGCGCGTGAGCGTCGAGCACGCTGCCGGCAGCACGCACAGCGCGGCCGCGCTCAGCGCTGCGAGCGGCGCGGCTGCGCGGCGCGCGGCCCTCACGGCGCGGCGTCGTGCACGCGCTGCGCGACGGCCTGGGCCAGCTCGTACACCGCCATGGCGTAGCGGGCGCTGGCGTTGTAGCGGGTGATCACGTAGAAATTATGAAACCCGACCCGGTAGGCCGGACCATCGCGCTGCTCGGCGGAGATCAGCACCACGGGCGTATCGGCCGGCACGCTCATCTCGACCTTCACGCCGTGCGTGGCGAGGCTCTCGACGGTCTGGTTGAGCTCGAGATTGTGCGGCTCGATCTGGAAGCTCGGATCGGGCTCGAGCCGGGTCTCCGACAGCACCGGCCCGCCCGCCGTCCAGCCGTACTCGTGCAGGTAGTTCGCCACGCTCGCCAGGATGTCGTCCCAGTCACCCCACAGATCACGCCGCCGGTCGGTGTGGGCAGCCACCGCGTAGCGCCGGTAGGAGGAGGGCATGAACTGCGGCGCGCCCATCGCGCCGGCATAGGAGCCGGTGGCGGAGAGCGGGTCGAGCTGGTGCTCCTTCGCCAGCAGCAGGAACTGCTTGAGCTCCTCGCGGAAGTAGCTGTGGCGCGGCGGGTAATCGAACGCCAGCGTGGCGAGGGCATCCAGCACGCGGTAGCGACCGGTCTGGCGCCCGTAGCGGGTCTCGACGCCGAGAATCGCCACCAGGTATTCGCACGGCACCTGATACTGGGCGGAGATCTGCTCGAGCGTGTTCTTGTGATCGAGCCAGAAGCTCGTGCCCTCGCTGATGCGCTCGGCGGTCAGAAAGTGATCGCGGTATTCCCACCACGGTGCCACTTTCTCGATGGGGCGGTTCATCGTCTCGATGATTTTTGGCTGCGGTTGCGCTTCCTTCAGCAGGGCGCGCACGTCCTTGCGGTTGAGGCCGTCGCGGCTCACCACCTCGTTGACGAATTCCACGATCTCGGGGCGCTGCAGATCGAAGCCGGCCGCGGCCGCGGCGGCCGGCTGCGCGCCCGCCGGCGCGCATGCGAGCGCGGCGAGCAGGGAGTAACGGCACTTGTTCAACGCCACGTGTTCGACTACGACCCGATGAGTTTGCGCCGTGAATACAGCGCCATGAGAATACCGAAGCCGGCGAGGAGCGTCACGACCGAGCTGCCTCCATAGCTCACCAGCGGCAGCGGCACGCCGACCACCGGCAGCAGTCCCGTGACCATACCCGCGTTGATGAACACGTACACGAAGAAGGTGAGCGCGAGACTGCCGGCCAGCAGACGCGCGAAGGTGTCCTGGGTCTGGGTGGCGAGATAGATGGCGCGGCCGACGACGAACACGTACAGCATGAGCAGCAGCAGCAGGCCGAGGAGGCCGAACTCCTCGCCGATGACGGCGAAGATGAAGTCGGTGGAGCGCTCGGGGAGGAATTCGAGCTGTGCCTGGCTGCCGTTCATCCAGCCCTTGCCGAACACGCCGCCGGAGCCGATCGCGATCTGCGACTGGATGATGTGGTAGCCGGCGCCGAGTGGATCGGCCTGCGGGTTGAGCAACATGAGCACGCGCTTGCGCTGGTAGTCGTGCATGAAGCTCCAGCCGAACCAGGCCCCCAGGGCGGCGAGCCCCAGCAACGCCACCATCACGCGCGCGCGCAGGCCGGCGAGGATGATGACCAGCGCGCCGGCGATCGCGATGAGCGCGGCGGTGCCCAGGTCGGGCTGGATGGCCACCAGCCCCACGGGCACCGCGATCAGCACGCTGAGCAGTCCCAGCGATGTCCAGCCCGGCGGCAGCGGCCGCTCGTGCAGGTACCAGGCGCACATCATCGGTACTGCGAGCTTCATCAGCTCCGACGGCTGGAAGCGGAACAGGCCTAAATTCAGCCAGCGCTGCGCGCCCATACCGACGTGGCCGATCGCGACGACGATGAGCAGCAGCAGGCACCCGAGCGCGTACATCCACGGCGTGCTGCGGCGCAGGAAGTTCGGGTTCACGCGCGCCAGCAACAGCATGGCGATGGCGCCAAGCAGCAGCCGCAGCGCGGTGCGCACCACCGTGGCCGTGCTCTGGCCGGAGGCGCTGTACAGCACGACGAGCCCGAACGCGGCGATGAGCGCGAGTCCCACCACCAGCGGACCGTCGATCTTCAGCTCGAACAGCACACTCGCAGCGCCCGTGAGTGTACGGCGCGTGCGTGAGCCGGAGGTGACTTCCCCGTACATCATGTCTGCGGCTTGAGCTTCCCGTCTGCGCCGAGCAGGTAGGCGTCCAGCACCTTGCGGGCGATGGGCGCCGCGGCGCTCGCGCCCGCGCCGCCGTTCTCCTGCAGCACCGCCAGTGCGATGCGCGGCTCATCGGCGGGCGCGAAGGCGATGAACCAGGAATGATCGCGCAGGCGCTCGCTGATCAGCTTGGCGTTGTATTTCTCGTTCTGTGCGACCGAGAACACCTGCGCGGTGCCGGTCTTGCCGGCAAAGGTATAGGCAGCATGCGCGCCGATCGCGGCCGCCGTGCCGCGCGTGGTGACGCCGATCATGCCGTGGACCACGCGCTGCCAGTCTTCGGGTGCGATGCCCGTCACCTCGCCCTCGGACACCGCCGGGACCCGACGGATCTGTCCGCTGCGCGGATCGCGGTAGGCCGCGACCAGGCGTGGTTTCCAGATCTTGCCGCGGGTGGCGATGATGCTGGCGTAGTGCGCCAGCTGCAGCGGCGTCACCGTAAGATAACCCTGGCCGATGCCGAAGTTCACGGTCTCGCCCGGGAACCACACCTGGTCGGCGGGCCGCGAGAAGGCTTTCGCCTTCCATTGGCGCGAGGGCAGGATGCCGGGCTTCTCCCCGCCGATGTCGATACCGGTCCCGCTGCCGAAGCCGAACGGCGCCATGAACGTGGCGATCCGATCCACGCCCAGCACATCGGCCAGGCCGTAGAAGTAGATGTCGCAGGAGCGCGCGATGGCATCATCGAGATCGACGGAGCCATGGTGCTCGTTGTGGTATTCGTGGAACACGTGTGAGCTGCCGGGCAGGTGGAAGGCGCCGGCGCAGTAGCGGTGCGCCTGCGGATCCACCACGTGATAGGTGAGTCCGGCGAGCGCGATCACCGGCTTCACGGTCGAGCCCGGCGGATAGGTGCCGCGCAGCGCGCGGTTGAACAGCGGATGGTCGATGTCGCTTTGCAGGACGCCGTACTCGCTCGCGGTGATGCCGCGGCCGAACATCGTCGGATCGAAGCCCGGCAGGCTGACGAGCGCGATCACGTCGCCGTTGTTCGGATCGAGCGCCACCACCGCACCGCGATGCCCGGCGAGCGCCGCCTCGGCGGTGCGCTGCACCTTGAGGTCGATCGACAGCAGCAGATCCTCGCCCGCTCCCGGTGCCTTGGTGCGCAGGTTGGGGACGAAAGCACCCTGGCGCTCCACCGAGCGTCCCGAGGCGTTGACGAGAACCTCGCGAAAGCCGTTGCTGCCATGCAGCTCGTGCTCGTAGGCACTCTCGACACCGAGCTTGCCGATGAGGGACGTGCCGGCGTAGGCGGCGCGGTCGATGTGCTTCAGATCCTGCTCGCTGATGGCGCCCACGTAGCCGAGCGCGTGCACCGCCAGCTCGGCGTTCGGGTACCAGCGGGTCTGGCGTGTCTTGATATCCAGGCCCGGAAACTCGAAGCGCCGCACGGCGAAACGCGCGACGTCCTCGTCCGACATGCGCAGGCGGATCGGCACGCTGTCGAACCTGCGGCTCGAGTCGATGGTGCGCTCGAGCTCATCGACGTCCTCGGCACGGACGAGATCGAACTGCACCAGGCGCTTGAGGGTCTGATGCATGTCCGGCACTTCTTCGGGCACCAGTTCCAGCTGGTAGGCGGGCTGGTTGCCCGCGATCACCTCGCCATGGCGGTCGAGGATCAGCCCGCGCGCCGCCGGGATCGGCTCGTTGCGTACCCGGTTGCCCTGGGAGAGATCCGCGTAGTACTCGTGACGCGACACCTGCAGCACGAACAGACGCACGATCAGGCCGACGGTCGCCACTGCCATGATCGCGGCGCAGGTGAGCGAGCGCTGATCGAAGAGGCGCTGTTCCCGCCAGTGATCCTTGATGCGCACCGCCGGCATGGCTAGGACCCGTCAGTTCCGTTCACGCGTGCCCGCGCGAGCCGTGGCCCAGTATGGCGGCAACGGGCGGCCAGAGCAGTGCACCGGTCACGACGTGGACCCAGCGCAGCGGGCTCGTGACCGGGTGGCCGCTCCAGCCGTCGATCGCGAACAGCACGAACTCGTAAACAGCGAGCGCGCCGAACACGAACAGCGCCTGCTGGAACGCGGGCTTGGAGCGGATGCGCTGGTGCTCGCGCACGCCGATGTAGGTGACGAGCGTCAGCGCCAGCGCGTGCTGCCCCAGCACCGGTCCCTGAAAGACATCGAGCGCGAGGCCGGCGAAGAACCCCAGGGCGATGTCGCCGGTGCGCGGGGCGTTCACCGACCAGTACAGGACCGCGAGCACCAGGAACACCGGCCGCAGGACGTCGAGCCATGGCGGCAGCGGCAGCACGGTGAGCACGAGTGCCACGAGCGCCGTGAACAGTATGCGGCCGCGGCCTGGCGCGTTCACTGACCCTCCTTGGGCTGCGATGCGTCCGGCTGCGGCGTGGCGGGCTCCGGCGTGGTGGGCTCCGGCGTGGCGGGCTCCGGCGTGGCGGGCTGCGGCGCGGCAGCCTTCGGTTCGGCAGGTTGCTTTCGCGGCCCCGCCGACTGCGGTCGCGGCGCGGCGGGTTGCGGCGCGGCAGCCGGCGGCCCCGGCGCTGCGACTTGCGGTCGCGGTGGCGCGGCCTGCGGTTGCATGGAGGGGGTGCCGCTCCTCAGCTCCCCCAGGGAATCGGCTGTGGGCGTGGGCGCCGCCGGGTGGTCCGCGCGGAACCATACCAGCATGACCTCGCTGTCGGTGTCGATGTGCGCCAGCGGCGCAGCCCGCACGTGGGCCAGCGGCTGCACCGCGTCGCGGTGCACCTCGGTGACGCGCGCCACCGGATAGCCTTGCGGAAACACACCGCCGAGGCCCGAGGTGACCAGCAGATCACCGCTCTTGATGTCTGCATTGGCCGGCAGGTACGGCAGCGCGAGTGAACTGGCGTCGCCAGCACCGACGGCGATGGTGCGCAGACCCGTGCGCTCGATGCGCACCGGAACCGCGTGCTCCGGGTCGGTGATCAGGATGACTTCCGCGCTCCAGGGGCCCACGTGCGTCGTCTGGCCGATCAGTCCGCGATCATCGAGCACCGCCTGTGCCTTGAAAACCCCGTTGACTGCCCCGCGGTCGATGAGGAGGCGCTGCCTGAGGCTGCTCAGCTGGACGTTGACGATCTCCGCCGCCAGCCAGCGGTCGGCGACCGGTGGCAGGGCCGCACGCAGTCCGCGCAGCTCGCCGTTCTCGTGCGCCAGGGCCTCGTAACGCATGGAGCGCAACTCGAGGTCGCGCTGCCCGGCGCGCAGGCGTGCATTCTCAGCCTGCAGCTGCTCGCGGCTCTCGAAGCTGCGCCTGATCCACTGCCAGGCGGCGGGCGGGGAGTTCACCGCGAGCTGCATGGGGTAGGCGGCGGCCTGCAGCACGTAGCGCAGCTGCTCGAGGTAGTGCTGGCGCTGATCGAGGTACATGACCACGACGGCCAGCGCGGCATACAGCGTAAAGCGAAAGCCGGGAGAGCCGCCCCGCCCCAGCGGTCTGCCGGCTGCTGTCCCGAAGGCGGCCACTCAGGCTCGCGCGTTCCTTGCGCTACTCAAGACCGAAGTGTCCCGGGCCCAGCTCGTCCATCAGCTCGAGAATACGCCCGCCACCGCGTGCCACGCAGGTCAGGGGGTCATCCGCCACCACGACCGGGAGCCCCGTCTCCTCGGTAAGCAGCTTGTCGATGTCGCGCAGCAGCGCGCCGCCACCCGTGAGCACGATGCCACGCTCGGCGACATCCGCGCCCAGCTCCGGAGGAGTCTGCTCGAGCGCCTGCTTCACGGCACTCACGATGCTCTGCAGCGGCTCCTGCAGCGCCTCGAGGATCTCGTTGCTGTTCAGCGTAAAGCTGCGCGGCACGCCTTCGGAGAGGTTGCGGCCTTTCACCGACAGTTCGCGCACCTGCTGCCCGGGGTAGGCCGAACCGATTTCGATCTTGATGCGCTCGGAGGTCGCCTCGCCGATGAGGATGCCGTAGTTGCGGCGCACGTAGTTCATGATCGCCTCGTCCATGCGATCACCGCCGATGCGCGCGGAGTTGGCGTACACCACGCCATTCAGCGACAGCACGGCAACCTCGGAGGTGCCGCCGCCGATATCGAGCACCATCGAGCCGCGCGCCTCGTGCACCGGCAGTCCCGCGCCCACCGCCGCGGCCATCGGCTCGCTCACGATCGCCACGTTGCGCGCGCCCGCGCCTTCGGCCGACTCGCGGATTGCGCGCCGCTCCACCTGCGTGGAACCGAACGGCACGCACACCAGCACGCGCGGCGAGGGCTTGAGCGTGCGGTTGCCGTGCACCTTGTTGATGAAGTGCTGCAGCATCTTCTCGGTGTAGGTGAAGTCGGAGATCACACCGTCCTTCATGGGACGCACGGCCGTGATGTGCCCGGGCGTGCGCCCAAGCATGGCCTTGGCCTCGGAGCCGACCGCGACGATCACCTTGCCGCGGCCCCCGGGCTCGTCCTGCACGGCGACCACCGAGGGTTCGTTGAGCACAATGCCCTTGTCGCGCACATAGATCAGGGTGTTCGCCGTACCGAGATCGATCGACAGATCGCTGGAAAAATAACCGCGCAGGCGTTTGAACATGAAGCGACCGGGAATGGGCGGCGGGCGACGCCGAAAGTGGCGCGTAATCTAGCAACCGAGAGGACATTGAGCAAGGCAACATGTATGATTTTGCGCTGGTTTTCTCACTTCGCCACACGCGCCGCGAACCTCCCATGGCCCTCACACGCGAGCAGATCGCAAGCATCGCCGCCCTGGCGCGGCTCGACCTCAGCTCATCCGAGATCCCGGTGTACCAGGACAGCCTGTCACGGATTCTTGAGTTCGTCGGCGCCCTGGATCGCGCCGACACGATCGGCGTCGCTCCGATGTCGCATCCGCTTCCCGGCCTGTCGCAGCGCCTGCGGCCGGACGTGGTGACCGAGCAGGACCGCCACGAGCTGTATCAGGCCAATGCGCCCCAGGTCGCCGCCGGCCTGTACCTCGTGCCCAAGGTCATCGAGTGAGGCACGCGTGAGCGATTGGCACACCAGCACGCTGACACAGCTGGCCGCGGGCCTGCGGGCGAGGAAGTTCTCGAGTGTGGAACTGGTGCGCGCGTACCTGGACAGGATCGATGCGAGCCAGGCCGCGCTCAATGCCTTCATCTCGGTGACACGCGAGCAGGCGCTCGCGGATGCTGCGGCCGCGGATCGGGCACTCGCCGCCGGCGCCGGCGGTGCCCTGACGGGCGTGCCGATCGCCCACAAGGACATTTTCTGCACCCAGGGTGTACGCACCACCTGCGGTTCGCGCATGCTGGATAACTTCGTCTCGCCCTACGACGCCACCGTGGTGGCGAGACTCAAGGGCGCCGGCGCGATCATGCTGGGCAAGACCAACATGGACGAGTTCGCGATGGGCTCCTCCAGCGAGACCAGCTATTACGGACCGGTGCGCAATCCCTGGAACCCGCAGCTCGTGCCCGGCGGCTCCTCGGGCGGCTCCGCCGCCGCGGTCGCCGCGCGCCTCGTCCCGGCTGCGACCGCGACCGACACCGGCGGCTCGATCCGCCAGCCCGCGGCCCTGTGCGGCATCACTGGGCTCAAGCCCACCTACGGGCGCGTGTCGCGCTACGGCATGATCGCGTTCGCCTCGAGTCTCGACCAGGGCGGCGTGCTCACGGCCAGCGCCGCAGACGCCGCGCTCATGCTGCGTGAGATGGCCGGGTTCGATGCCAACGATTCCACCAGCGTCGACACGCCGGTGCCCGACTACGTCGCCGCCCTCGAGCAGCCGCTCGCGGGCCTGAAGGTGGGACTTCTCAGGGAGTTTTTCGACAAGGGACTGGATGCGCACAACGAGCAGCGGGTGCGCGAGGCACTCAAGCTCTACCAGCAGCTCGGCGCGCGGCTCACCGAGGTGAGTCTGCCGCACCTGCCGCTCTCGGTGCCGGTGTACTACGTGGTGGCGCCGGCGGAATGCTCGTCGAATCTGGCGCGCTTCGACGGCGTGCGCTTCGGGTACCGCTGCAAAAATCCGCGCGATCTCACGGATCTGTATCGCCGCTCGCGCGGCGAGGGTTTCGGGGCGGAGGTGAAGCGGCGCATCATGACCGGCACCTACGTCCTGTCGGCCGGATACTACGATGCCTATTACCTGAAGGCGCAGCGCGTGCGGCAGCTCATCAACGCTGACTTCACGCGCGCCTTCGGCGGCGTGGACGTGCTCATGGGACCGACGACTCCGACGCCCGCCTTTGCGATCGGCGCCAAGACCTCCGACCCCATTACCATGTACCTGAACGACATCTACACCATCGGCGCGAATCTTGCGGGACTGCCGGCGGTGTCGATTCCGTGCGGCTTCGTGCAGAATCTGCCGGTGGGCCTGCAGATCGTGGGCCCGCACTTCAGCGAAGCGCGGGTGCTGAGCGCGGCGCATGCGTTTCAGCGCGCCACCGACTGGCATACGCGCGTGCCGCAGGGCTACGCATGAGCGCGTGGGAAACGGTGATCGGGCTGGAGATTCACGCCCAGCTCGCCACCCGCTCGAAGATCTTCTCCGGCTCCGCCACCGCGTACGGCGCCCCGCCCAACGCGCAGGCGAACCTGGTGGACCTCGGGTACCCGGGTGTACTGCCGGTGCTGAACTCGGAAGCGGTGCGCATGGCCGTCAAGCTGGGCCTGGCGATCAACGCGCGCATCGCCGCGCAATCGGTATTCGCGCGCAAGAATTACTTCTACCCGGATTTGCCGAAAGGCTATCAGATCAGTCAGTACGAGCTGCCGATCGTGGCCGAGGGGGCGCTCGACATCGTGCTCGATGACGGCCAGGTCAAGCGCATCGGCATCACCCGCGCGCACCTCGAGGAGGACGCCGGCAAGTCACTGCATGAGGGCCTGCCGGGGGTGACCGGCATCGACCTGAACCGCGCCGGCACTCCGCTGGTGGAAATCGTCTCCGAGCCGCACCTGCGCTCGGCGAAGGAAGCGGTCGCTTACATGAAGAAGGTGCACACCCTGGTGCGCTACCTCGAGATCTGCGACGGCAACATGCAGGAAGGCTCGTTCCGCTGCGACGCCAACGTTTCAGTGCGCCCGGCCGGCGCGCACAAGTTCGGCACACGCGCGGAGATCAAGAACCTCAATTCGTTCCGCTTCGTCGAGCGCGCCATCAACTACGAGGTTCTGCGCCAGATCGATATCCTCGAGTCCGGCGGCCAGGTGGTGCAGGAGACGCGCCTGTACGATCCCGACAGGGGCGAAACGCGCGCCATGCGCTCCAAGGAGGAAGCGAACGACTACCGTTACTTCCCCGACCCGGACCTGTTGCCGGTGGTGCTCGACGAGGCGCTCATCGCCTCGGTGCGCGCCACTCTGCCGGAGCTGCCGGACCAGAAGGCCGCGCGCTTTGTCTCACAGTACGGACTGTCGGCTTACGATGCGGGCGTGCTCACTGCCAGCCGCGAGCTCGCCGCCTACTACGAAGAGGTGGTGCGCGAGCTGCCGCAGGAACCCAAGCTGGCGGCGAACTGGGTCATGGGAGAGCTCGCCGCGGCCCTGAACAAGGAGAACCTCGAGGTCGGCTCCGGCAAGCTCCCGCCGGCGCGCCTGGCGGGGCTGCTGAGACGCATCTGCGACCAGACCATTTCCGGCAAGATCGCCAAAGAGGTGTTCGAGACCATGTGGTCGGGCAGTGCGAGTGCCGATGCGGTGATCGACGCGCAGGGTCTGCGGCAGATCACCGACACCGCCGCCATCGAACGCGTGATCGATGAGGTGATGGCCCGCAATCCCGCTCAGCTCGCCGAGTACCGTGCGGGCAAGGACAAGCTGTTCGGATTTTTCGTGGGCCAGGTCATGAAGGCGACCGCTGGCAAGGCCAACCCGGCACAGCTGAACGAGCTGCTGCGCACCAAGCTCGGTGGTTGAGCTTCAATCGCGACGCGCGCCGCGCGCGCTGATCGGGCAGCGCCACAGGCGGGGTTGAAGCGCGTGAGTGCCTGCCGCATTGTGGTGGCAATGGATCAGTGCGCTGTCCCGGTGAGCGACGAGGTGCGTCGCTTCATATTCGAGAAAAGGCCCGTGCGCGGCCATTGGGTGCGCCTGGAGGGCGCATGGCGCGAGCTGCGCGCGCAGACCGATTACCCGCCGGCCGTGAGCGAACTGCTCGGTCAGGCGGTGGCCGCCTCGGTGCTGCTGGCCGCGACCCTGAAGTTCCGCGGCACGCTCACCTTCCAGTTGCAGGGCAACGGCGCAGTCGGGTTGCTGGTCGCGCAGTGCGCCCACAATTTCCGGCTGCGTGCGGTGGCGCGCTATGAGGCCGCTGCGCTGCGCGAATTGTCCGGCGACTGCCGGCGCGGGGCGGTCTTCCGCCGGCTGGTCGGCACCGACGGCCGCATCACCGTGACGGTGGAGGCGGACGAGAAGAGCATGCGCTACCAGAGCGTCGTGCCCCTCGCCGGTACTTCGCTCAGCGAATCGCTGGAGGCGTACTTTGCCTCCTCCGAGCAGCTGCCGACGCGCGTGCTGCTCGCTGCGGACGACGCTTGCGGTGCCGGGATGCTGGTGCAGAAGCTGCCCGATGCGGGCGCAGGCGATCCACAGGAGGTCGCAGCGGCCTGGGAGGGCGCGCAGCGTGGTCTCGAGCGCCTGAGCCCGGCGCAACTGCTGCAGTGCTCGGCCGAAGAGCTGCTGGCGCAGGGCTTCACCAACCACGACCTGCGGCTGTTTCGCGGCGCGCCCGTGCGGTTCGAATGCCGCTGCAGTCAGGGCCGGGTCGCGGGGCTTCTGCGGGCGCTCGGGGCCGAGGAGGTTCGCGAGGTGCTCCGGGAGCAGGGGGCCGTGACGGTGACCTGCGAGTTCTGCCACCGCCCATACCGCTTCGACGCCGCGGACGTGGAAGCGCTGTTCGCCGAGGGTCCACGTGCAGGTGGATCGTCAGTGATCCATTAACCAGTGCATTCGCTGAAATTGCCTCATCAGACAGACTATTCCTGACGATTTGGCGGAGCACATAAAGAATTGTACAATTCTTGAATGTACTCGACGGCTCCGCCGATCCTGGTGAAGTGGCTGCGGGCGGCCGGCGAGCCCAGCCGGCTGCGCCTGCTCGCGCTGTGTGCCGACGGTGCATTGAGCGTTTCGGATCTCGCGCGGGCGCTGAAACAGAGCGAGCCGCGCGTGTCGCGGCATCTGAAAATCCTGTGCGAGGCCGGTCTGCTGGTGCGGCTGCGGCACGGACAATGGGTCCATTACCGCCTGGCCGAGGGCGCCGAAGGAGCGACCTTCGTGCGTGGCCTGCTCGCGCAGCTCGATCGCAGCGATCCGATGCTGGTGCGCGATCGTAGCGACGCGCGCGCAGGCGCCGTGCCCGATGCCCAGACGCACGCGCACGGTGCGGAGTCACGCCTCGGCCGGGCGCTTGCCGAGTTGGTCGCCGCCGGGGGCTTAAGCGCGCCGCTCGAAGCGGTGCTGGTGTTCGGGGTCAGTCATCCGGAACTGCTCGAAAGCGCAGCGCGCGCGAGCCGGCACTGCACGGCCATCGCACATTCGCGGCGCGCGGCGCAAAGCGCGCGCGCATTTGCGCAGCGGCGGGGCTTCACCTGCCGGGTCCTTCAAGCCACGAGCCCCGGGGTCCTCAGCGACACGGATCTCGCGCGCGCGGCAGGGCCATTCGATGCGGTGCTGCTCGACACCTTCGCGAGCGCAGACACACTGGCGCGCATGCTGGAACACGCGCGGCGGCTGCTCACGCCGAGCGGACGGCTGTGGATCTTCGAGCCCTATGAATCGCTGGAGAGGTCGCGCGAGCGCATCGTGGAACATCCGCTGGCGCGCCTGCGCCGCTTGCTGGGCGATGCCGGCCTTACGTGCGAGCGCCTGAGTCCTGTCGAAGCCGACGGGGAGCACGTGCTCGCGGCCGTCGCGCGGCCTGCAGCCGCGGCCCCGGGGCAGCTCGCCAGCGCGGCAGGGGCTCGTCCATGAACGCGCACCCCACCGGGCTCCCGCTCCGTGTGTCATTCGAATTCTTCCCGCCAGCGGACGCGGCGATGGAGACGATCCTGTGGAACTCCATCGAGCGCCTCGCGCCGCTGGCACCGCGCTTCGTGTCGGTGACCTACGGCGCGGACGGTTCCACGCGCGAACGCACTCACAACCTTGTGACGCGCATCCAGCGTGACACGGCGCTCACGGGCGCGCCGCACCTGACCTGCATCGGCGCCTCGCGCAGCGAGATCCTCGCGATCGCGCGCGGCTACTGGGACCAGGGCATTCGCCACCTGGTCGCGCTGCGTGGCGATCTGCCGCAGGGGCAGAGCTCTCATCAGCCGCACGCCGCGGATTTTCGCTACGCGGCGGAGCTGGTCGCGGGACTCGCCGCCGTCGCGCCGTTTGACATCTCGGTCGCGGCTTACCCGGAGGTGCATCCGGAGGCGCGCTCGGCGGCGGCGGATCTGGATAACCTCAAGCGCAAGATCGACGCCGGCGCGACCCGCGCTATCACCCAGTTCTGCTACGACACCGGCGTTTTCCTGCGCTTTCGCGATCGCTGCGCGGCGGCCGGCGTGCGCGCGCCCCTGGTGCCGGGCATTCTGCCCATCACCCGCTTCCCGCAGGTGCTGCGCTTTGCCGAACGCTGCGGCGCGAGCATTCCCCGGTGGCTGCACGAGCGCTTTGCCGGCCTCGATGACGATCACGATACCTGTCGCATGATCGCCGCCAGCGTTGCGATCGAGCAGGTCGAGGCGCTCACCCGCCACGGCGTGCGCGACTTTCACTTTTACACCCTGAATCGCGCGGCGCTGAGCTACGCGATCTGTCATGCGCTCGGGCTGCGGCCGGTACCGCGCTCCGCGGGCGCCGCGCGCCAGGAAGCGCCGGCGTGAGCGCCTGCCGGCACACCGCGCACCAGCCGGGCGCTCAGGTGCGCGCCGACCGCGAGGCCGGGCGTGACATGCCCGCAACGGCGCGCTCGCTCGCGGCGCCGTTCGCGCTCGAGCCGCTCGATGAAACCGAGCGCTGCACGCGCATCGAGCGTCTCAAGCGGCTGCTCGGGGAGCGCATCGTGCTGCTCGATGGCGCGATGGGAACGATGATCCAGCAGCGCAAGCTCGATGAACGGGGCTTCAGGGGCGAGCGGCTGCGCGAGCACGGCTGCGACCTCAGGGGCAACAACGACATCCTCACGCTCACCCGCCCGGAGATCATCGCGGACATCCACCGCGCCTATCTCGCCGCCGGTGCCGACATCATCGAAACCAACACCTTCAATTCGACTGCGATTTCGCAGGCGGACTATGCGACCGCCGCGCTGGTGCCGGAACTGAACTACCGCGCCGCGCGCCTGGCGCGCGCGGCGGCCGATGAGTCCGCGCAGCGCAGCGGCGGCCCGCGCTTCGTCGCGGGCGCGCTCGGACCCACCAACCGCATGACCTCGATGTCGCCCGACGTCAACGATCCGGGCCATCGCAGTGTCAGCTTCGATCAGCTCGTCGGCGCCTACCTGGAAGCGGCGCGCGGGCTGCTGCTCGGCGGCGTCGACCTGCTGCTGATCGAGACCGTGTTCGATACCCTGAACGCCAAGGCGGCGATTTACGCGGCCTTCACGCTGTTCGACGAGAGCGGGATCACGCTGCCGCTCGCGATCTCGGGCACGATCACCGACGCATCGGGAAGGCTGCTGTCGGGACAGACGACCGAGGCGTTCTGGAACTCGATCCGCCATGCGCAGCCGCTGTTCGTCGGCCTCAACTGCGCGCTCGGCGGCCGGCAGCTGCGACCGCACGTCGAGGAGCTCGCCGCCATCGCCGACACTTACGTGTGCGTGTATCCGAACGCGGGCCTCCCCAACGCCTTTGGCGAGTACGACGAGAGCCCCGCGGAGACCGCGGACATTCTGCGCGAGTATGGCGAGTCGGGTCTGGTGAACGTGGTGGGCGGCTGCTGCGGCACCACGCCCGAGCACATCCGCCTGTTGCACGCCGGCCTGCAGGGCCGTGCGCCGCGGCGCCTGGCGGCCGTGCCGGTGAAATGCCGCCTGGCGGGACTCGAAGCGCTCAACATCGACGACGACAGCCTGTTCGTGAACGTCGGCGAACGCACCAACGTCACCGGCTCGGCGAAATTCCGCAAGCTGATCGAGGCGGGCGACTACGGCACCGCGCTCGAGGTGGCGCGCCAGCAGGTGGCCAGCGGCGCGCAGGTCATCGACGTCAACATGGACGAGGGCATGCTGGACTCGCAGGCCGCCATGGTGCGCTTCCTGAACCTGGTGGCGGTGGAGCCGGACATCGCCCGCGTGCCGGTGATGATCGATTCCTCGAAATGGTCGGTGATCGAGGCGGGGCTCAAGTGCGTGCAGGGCAAACCGATCGTCAACTCGATCAGCCTGAAGGAGGGCGAGCAGGTTTTCATCGAGCACGCCCGCAAACTGCGCCGCCACGGGGCGGCGGCCGTGATCATGGCATTCGATGAGCAGGGGCAGGCCGATACCATCGAGCGCCGCTTGAGCGTCTGCGCGCGCGCCTACCGCATCCTCACCGAGGGCCTCGGCTTCCCGGCCGAGGACATCATCTTCGACCCCAACATTTTCGCCATCGCTACCGGGATCGAGGAACACAACGGCTACGGCGTGGCGTTTATCGAGGCCACGCGCCGCATCAAGCGCGAGCTGCCGCACGTGCTGGTGAGCGGCGGGGTGAGCAACGTATCGTTCTCGTTCCGGGGGAACGACGCGGTGCGCGAGGCCATGCACTCGGTGTTCCTCTACCACGCCATTGCCGCCGGCATGGACCTGGGGATCGTGAATGCCGGACAGTTGGCTGTCTACGAGCAGATCGAGCCGCAGCTGCGGGCGGCGTGCGAGGACGTCGTCCTCAACCGCCGCCCTGATGCCACCGAGCGGCTGCTGGAGATCGCGGCGCGCTTCAAGGGCGAGGGCGGCGCGCGCCGCCAGGAGGACCTGCAGTGGCGCGATCTGCCGGTGGCCAAGCGCCTCGAGCACGCGCTCATCAAGGGCATCGACGACTACGTCATCGCGGACACGGAAGAGGCACGGCTGTCGTTCGAGCGGCCGCTGCAGGTCATCGAAGGGCCGCTCATGGATGGCATGAACGTGGTGGGCGACCTGTTCGGCAGCGGCAAGATGTTCCTGCCGCAGGTGGTCAAGAGTGCGCGCGTGATGAAGCGCGCGGTAGCGCACCTGGTGCCGTTCATCGAACAGAGCAAGGACGCCGGCGCGCAACGCTCCAACGGCCGCATCGTCATGGCCACGGTCAAAGGCGATGTGCACGACATCGGCAAGAACATCGTCGGCGTGGTACTGCAATGTAACAACTTCGAAGTCATAGACCTCGGCGTCATGGTACCGTGCGAGAAGATTCTCGAGACCGCGCGGCGCGAGCGCGCCGACTACATCGGCCTGTCGGGACTGATCACACCCTCGCTGGACGAGATGGTGCACGTGGCGAGGGAGATGCAGCGGCAGGGTTTCGAGGTGCCGCTGCTGATCGGCGGCGCCACCACCTCCCCGGCGCACACCTCGGTGAAGATTGCGCCGCAGTACGCGGCCGGGGTGGTGTACGTGAAGGACGCGTCACGCGCCGTGGGCGTGTGTCAGAAGCTCAGCCAGCCCGCGCAGCGGACGGCCCTCATCGCCAAGGTGAGCGAGGAGCACGAGCGCCGCCGCGAGCAGCATGCCGCCAAGAAGCTCAACGTTCCGCAAGCTTCGCTGGCCGCGGCGCGCGCCAATCGCCGCCCCATCGACTGGGCGGCGTACGCGCCGCTGCCGCCGCGCGTGCCGGGCGTGCAGCGCTTCGAGGACTACCCGTTGAGCGAGCTGCTCGGCTACATCGACTGGATGCCGTTCTTCAACGCCTGGGAATTCGCCGGGAGATTCCCCGACATTCTGAGCGATGCGGTGGTCGGTGAGGCGGCCAGCAACCTGTACGCCGACGCGCGCCGCATGCTCAAAGCGCTCATCGCGGAGCGCTGGCTCAGCGTGCGCGCCGTGGTGGGCCTGTTTGCGGCCAACTCCGTCGGCGACGACGTGGAGATCTACTCGAGCGATGCGCGCGATGAGGTACTGACGCGGCTCAATTTCCTGCGGCAACAGAAGGGCAAGCCCGACGGCCAGCCGCACGAGTGTCTCGCCGACTACGTGGCGCCTCGGCTAAGCGGGGTGGGCGACTACTTCGGCGCGTTCGCCGTCACCGCTGGCTTCGGGATCGAAGAGCACCTGGCGCGCTTCGCGCACGCCCACGATGACTACTCGAGCATCATGCTGAAGGCGCTGGCCGATCGCCTGGCCGAGGCCGCCGCCGAGCACTTCCACGAGCGGGTGCGGCGCGAGCTGTGGGGTTACGCCGCCGCCGAGACGCTCACCAACGAGCAACTGGTGCGCGAGGAGTATCGCGGCATCCGCCCGGCTCCCGGGTACCCGGCATGCCCGGATCACACCGAGAAGGCCAAGCGCTGGAGCCTGCTCGACGTCGAGCGCAGCGCCGGCATCCGCCTCACCGAGTCCTACGCCATGTACCCGACCGCGGCGGTGAGCGGCTGGTACATCGCCCACCCGCAGGCGCGCTACTTCGCGGTCGGCAAGATCGACCGCGAGCAGGTCGAGGACTACGCACGCCGCAAGGGGTTCACGCGGGAAGAAGCGCAGCGCTGGCTGGGGCCGAATCTAGGCTACGAGCCGTAGAGGGCGGCGGGCAGGCGCCCTCACGCGCCGCCCGTCACAACAGCTCGATGCGCAACCGCCGGAACCAGGCTTCCGTGCCGCGGTGCGCCAGGACGATGTGACCTTCGCGCGCCCGGCCGAACTGCGCAAAGTCGCGAAACCGGCTGCGCGCGATGCGTTCCGTGAGCTCCTCGCTGGCGAGATCGCAGCCCAGCACCTGACGCTCGTCGATCCAGTATTCCACCAGCGTGCCATTCACCACGATGCGCGAGCTGTGATAGGCATTGGCGCTGCTGCGCTGATCGTGCCACGGCGCCATGAGCCCGTAGAGGGCGCCACACGAGGTCAGGGCATCTGCGCCGTCCTGGTGGTGCTCGTCATCCAGCAGCTGCATGGCAGGGGCGGTGTGCGTGGCGGGCCCGCTCTCCTCGCTCACGCGGTACGTGACTGCCGAACTGCCGCCGCGCGGCAGGCGCCAATCGAAGGACAGCACGAAGTCGCGAAAACGCTCGCGGGTAATCAGGTCGACCCTGGGACCCGTGGCGATGGCGCGCAGCACACTCCCGTCCACGCTCCAGGCGGCTTGCGGAAACTGCTCCTCGGCATAGCCGCGCCAGTGCGTCGCGGTGAGTTCGCGCTCCATAATCCCGATGCTACCGCAGGAAAATGCCGCGTGACATCGTCCGAAAGAGGCGAAGCGGGGCGACCTGCCCAACCTGAGCGGTTCGCCTCACCGCGCGGTGCGCCGCTCGCTCTCCAGCGCGCGCAGGTACCCGGGGCCGCCCAGGCCGCGCATCTGGCCGAGAATCCAGTCGCGCCGCGCCAGCACGTAGCCGGAAGGCCGGTCGACGCGCAGCCGCAGCGGATTCGGCAGCACCGCGGCCAGCAGCGCGGCCTCCGAGGAGCTCAGGCGCCGTGCGGGCTTGTGCCAGAAACGCTGCGCCGCCGCCTGCACGCCGTAGATGCCGTGACCGAACTGCGCAACGTTCAGATACATCTCGAGAATCCGCTCCTTGGGCCACAGCGCCTCGATCAGCACGGTGAAGTAGGCCTCCAGGGCCTTGCGCACGAAGCTGTGCCCGGGCCACAGGAAGAGGTTCTTCGCCACCTGCTGCGAGATGGTACTCGCGCCCCGCAGGCGCTTGCCGCGTTCGCTGGCGCGCACGGCCTCGCGGATGGAGTCGAAGTCGAAGCCGGCGTGGAACGGGAACTGCTGGTCCTCGGAGGCGATCACCGCGCTGGCTGCGTGCGCGGAAATCTGCTCGAGACTCACCCATTGGAAGTCAGTGCGATAGGCGCGCTCCTGCGCTGCCCACGCTTGCGCTCCCGCTTCCAGCATGAACGCGCTGGTGAGCGGATGCAGCCAGCGCAACAGCAGCACCGGTACGCCGGTCAGCAGCAGCCACCCGAGCAGCGCGACCGTGAGCCACTTCAGCAGCCGCCCGGCGACACTGCCGCGCTGCCGCAACGAGCTCAGCGCGCCGCTGCGCCGGCGGAGGTTGCGATTCGCTGGCTGCAAGCTATGCCGGTGCGCCGGCGCTAGGCGGGCTGCGCGCGGCGGGCGGACACGATCACGACATCCTCGAGCGGGGCATCCTGAAAGCCCTTGCGCCGGCCGGTGCTCACGCGCGCAATCTTGTCGATGACCTCCATGCCCTGCGTGACGCGGCCAAAGACCGCATAACCGTAGTCGCGCGGCCCGTGATCGAGGAAGGCGTTGTCAGACAGGTTCACGAAGAACTGCGAGGTGGCGCTGTTGATATCGCTGGTGCGCGCCATGGACAGGCTGCCGCGGGTGTTCTTCAGCCCGTTCCCGGCTTCATTGCTGATCGGCGCGCGCGTTTTCTTGCTGGCGAAGTCGGCGGTCAGTCCGCCGCCCTGGATGCAGAAGCCCGGCACGATGCGATGAAAGATGGTGCCGTCGAAATGGCCGTCATCGACATAGCGCAGGAAATTCTCGACCGTGACCGGCGCCTCCTTGGGGAACAGTTCCACCGTGAAGTCGCCGTGCGAGGTTTCAAATCTGATCATCGCTGTCCTTCCGTCATGCGCTCGTGGCCGGCCAGATCGCGGTGCGAGCGTACGTGACGGAAGCCCGCGTCGACAAGCTCACGCCGCACCTCCGCGCCCTGGGTGGCGCCATGCTCGAGCAGCAGCCAGCCCTCGGGCGCAAGGTGCCGTGGCGCGCCGCGCACCAGGGTACGCAGGCACGAGAGCGCATCCAGGCCCGGCGTGAGAGCCCGCGGCGGTTCGTGCCTGAGGGAGGAAGTCGCGAGGGCCGGATCGTCTTGCGCGACGTAAGGTGGGTTGCTCACCAGGACGTCGAAGCGCTCGCCAAGGAGCGGCTGGTACCAGTCGCCGTGTCGCAACTCAACCCGGCTGAGTCCCAGCGCCGCCGCATTGGCGCGTGCGATGGCCAGTGCGTCCGCGCAGGCATCGGTCGCAACCACGTGCCAGCGTGGACGCTCGCTGGCGAGCGCGAGCGCGACGGCGCCGCAGCCCGTGCCGAGATCCGCCACGCGCCCGTCGGCTGCGGTGCGCAGGGCCAGAGCTCGTTCCACCAGCAGTTCGGTTTCCGGGCGCGGGATCAGCACCGCCGGGGTAACCCTGAGGCGCAGTGACCAGAAGTCCCGGGAGCCCGTGAGGTAGGCCAGGGGCTCGCCGGCCGCACGCCGCGCGAGCAGACCCCGGTAGTGTTGGATGCGCGACGGGTCGGGCAGGTCTTCCGGGTGCGATTTCAGGCGCGTGCGCGGCACCGCCAGGATGTGCGCCAGCAGCAGCTGCGCGTCCAGGTCCGCGGTTGCCGCAGGTTCCGTGCGCGCGGGCGCGGCACGCAGCGCTCGCACGCCCTCGGCCAGCAGCCCCGCCACGCTCAAATTCCCTGTCATACACTCAACTTCGCCGCGCCCCGGTAAGATGCAGGGATGCCAAACATACTGTACCCGCCCCCGCGGCCGCAGTCCGTCGGGGAGATTCTGGATTCGGCTTTCCGGATCTTTCGCGCGACCTTGTTGAACTGCCTGCCGTACGCGACGATCGCCGTGATCGCCAGCCAGCTGCCGAACATCTATTACCTGGCGACCGGCCGTGGCGCGGTGGCGCGTATACCCGCGCTGATACACGACCCGGTCTGGTGGACGCTGTATGTCCTCGGGTATCTGATTGCCGTCGTCCTGTGGAGCGCCGTCCTGCTGCGCCAGTACGCCATCGCGACCGGCCGTCCGGTGGCGACGGGCGCGGAGCTGGCAACCGGGCTGCGGCGCCTTCCGGGGATGGTGCTGCTCGGGATCCTGACCTCGCTGGCCGTAGTGGTCTGGATCCTGCCGGCCTTCGCGCTCCACGGGACGGCGCGGTTCTCGAGCATGGTGCTGCTCCTGATTCCGGCCTGCTATGTCGCGGTCGCGCTGTCCTGCGGGTGGACCGTGTTGCTGGTCACGGGCAAGGGCGCCGTGGCGAGCATGAGCCAAAGCTGGCGCCTGACCTCTGGCAGCTGGTGGCGCCTGACGCTGATCTATAGCGTGGCGCTCGTGCTGCTGGTCGTTCTCTACTCTCTGTCCGGTCTGATTGCCGCAATCCTGGCGGTGCTGCTCTCGCACGGTGACATTGCCGTCATTACCGCCGCGACCACCGTTCTGGTGGTTATCCTGAGCGCCGTCGGCACGCCCTTCTACTGGGCGCTGGCGCTCGCGGTGCTCGGTGATCTCACCGCGCGCCGGGAAGGCGCCGACCTCGCACAGCGCCTCTCGGCCCCCGTCACGCCATAACTCATGCGCCGTTGGCTCCTGGCGCTTGTCCTTGCAGCCGCCGGGTTGCCGGGGGCGCAGGCACGCGATGCGCTCGGCGCGATCGATGCGTGCCTGCGGCAGCTGGATCGCAATCTCGACGTCGGCTATCAGCACATCGCCGCGCGCTGCCCGGACCTCGCTCCGAGCCTCGCGCAGAGCGAGTGGGCGGCGTGGCTGCCGCGTGACTGGAACCGGCCGGACAGCCTGTTGTCTGCCGACGGACTGACGGAACTGCGCACGCTGCTGACGGGCCCACCGCCCGCTGCGGCCGGCGCACGCGAACCGCGCGTCGCGCGGGTCGCCGCGGTGCTCGCGACGCTCACGCAGCCGGATCAGCCGCGCGGTGGCTGGTGGGCGCGTTTCAGGCAGTGGCTGCGTGAGGCACTCACGCCGCCGCCGCAGCGCGCAGACCAGGGGTGGTTGCGGCGCATGATCGGTGATATGGGCCTGTCGCAGGCGGTCCTGGAGGGGATCGTCTGGGGCGCCCTGGTGCTCGTGATTGCACTCGCGGGTGCCGTGGTCGTGAATGAGCTGCGTGTCGCGGGCCTGCTTAAGGGTGGGCAGCGCACGCCGGGAAGTGCGCGCGCCGCCGCGCGCCTGCCGGCAGCGGTCAGGTTCCAGAGCCTGGAGCATGCCAGCCCGTTCCGGCAGCCAACACTGCTGCTGGAACTCATCACGACGCGGCTCGCGGAGCAGGATCGGCTGCCGCCGGCGCGCGCGCTCACGGTGCATGAACTGACGCGCGCCGCGCGCCTGCCCGAGGAGTCCGATCGCGAGCGTCTCAGGGAGCTTGCCACGGCCTGCGAGCGCGTGAGCTTCTCGGACACTGAACCCGCCCCGCAAACCCTGGCCGCGGCGCTGGCGCGTGGCCGCGAATTGCTCGCGGCGCTGGAGGCGCCCGTCAGGCATCCGCAGGGTGCGAGGTAAGCGCATGCGCGAACGCCTGATCACACTCGTCTGTGCGCTCGGCTCGTTGTTGCTGTTCGCCGCGCTGTTCATGCGCGGCGAAGGACTGGATTCGCGGCGTGTCGCGCGTCCCACCACCATCGAGCGACATGGCAACGGACTTGCCGGAGCGATGAGCTGGCTCGAGGCGGAAGGCATCCGCACCGTCTCGCTGCGCGAGCGCTTCGATACACTGGCGAAGCGGCGGGATCTGCCCCTTGCCGGCAACCTTCTGATCATGACCGTGCCGGCTGCAACGCCCTTCAGGGTGCAGGAAGCCGGTGCCGTGGATCACTGGATCAGGGCCGGCAACACGCTGCTGGTGCTCGCCGCCTTGTCGGACACCCCCGATTGGGGTCGGGGCGGACCCAGCATCCACAACGACCTGCAACTGCTCACCGGTCTGGACTTCGAGGCCGTTAGCCGCGCGGTCGGCTCGCAGAATGCCGCCGCGCGCATGGTCGAGGCCTCGCGGGAGCTGGCACAGCCGCAACGCGGCACGCTGGTTCCCAACCGGCCTCATCCTTACCTGCGCGGCGTGCAGAGCGTGGTCGCCTGGTCGGATTACCCGCCGCAGGCCTGGACCGTACGGGTGCCGCGGGATGGCTTCGTTCTTTCGCTTGCACACCAGAGTGAGACGGGTGAGGGCGTGTTATGGATGCGACCCGTTGGCTCGGGGACCATCATCGTGAGTGGCTTCGGTTCGCTGTTCAGCAACCGCGCGCTCGCCGATGCGGACAACGCCCGTTTGCTGGCCAACATCGTGGGCGCTACGGTGCGCTCCGCCGGCGCGGTGCTGTTCGATGATGAACATCAGGGACTGGCTGCGGCTTACGATCCGGCCAAGTTCTACAACGACCCACGCCTGTACGGCACCATCGGGGTGCTTGCGGCGGTATGGCTCATCTGGGTGCTGGGCAGCACGCGCCTGCGCCTGCCGGCGACGCGCATGCCGGCGCCACGGGAGGCGGAACTGGTGCGCGCCACCGGGGGATTTCTGGCGCGCGTGCTGCGCCCGGCCGCTGCAGCGCGCCGCATGTTCGAGCATTTCTTCCGGCGGCTCAGCGCACGCACTCACCGTGGGGCGCAAGGCGATGGTCTACCCTGGGAGTGGCTCGAACATCATCCGCGCCTCGCGCGCGCGGACGTGCAGCAACTCAAGGACTGGTACGCGCAGGCCTACTCGGACCAACGCGTGCCGCTGACGGCTCTGCATAACCTCATTGTTCGCACCGAAAGGCAACTGGCTGCATGAGCGCATCGATCCGACAGCTTGAAGATCTCCTGGTGCGTGAGCTCGGGCGCGTGGTGATCGGGGCGCACGCCTCGGTGCGTGCGCTCACCGTTGCGCTCGTCGCCCGCGGCCACGTGCTGGTGCAGGGCGTGCCGGGTCTGGGCAAGACGCTGCTCGCCAAGGCTCTCGCGTGTGCCCTGGGCGGGGAGTTCAAGCGCATCCAGGGCACCGCGGACCTCATGCCGAGCGACATCATCGGCGTGCACGTGTTCGACGAGGCGCAGCGCACCTTCGTGTTTCGCCCCGGCCCGCTGTTCGCCGACGTGGTGCTGGTCGATGAAATCAACCGCGCGGGACCGAAGACGCAGTCGGCGCTTCTGGAAGCGATGGAGGAGCGGCAGGTGAGTGTCGAGCGCGCCGCCTGGCAGCTGCCGGCGGACTTCCTGGTGATCGCCACGCAGAACCCGCGTGAATTCGAGGGTACCTATCCGCTGCCGGAGTCGCAGCTCGACCGCTTCATGCTGCGCATCGACATGGACTACCCGGCCCGCGAGGCGGAAGCCGAGATCCTCACGCGCTACGGCGGCGTGCTGACCGCGGGCCAGACAGCGCTCGGGCAGATCACGGTGCTCGGGCGAGCGCTGATCGGCGCGGCACGCGCGGAGGTGGAGCAGATTCATGTCGCCGACGCGCTCGTGTCCTACGTGCTGGATCTGGCGCGCGCGTCGCGCGAGCACGCGCGCCTGACACTCGGCCTGTCGACGCGCGGGGCTCTTGCACTGCTGAAGGCCGCCCGCATTGCGGCGGGCTTGCGCGGCGGGGACTTCGTGACCCCCGACGACGTCAAGCAAGTCGCCGTGTCGGTGATGGCGCACCGTCTGGTGCTGACACCGGAAGCGGCACTCGAGGGCCTCACGGACCTCGACGTCGTGCGTGCGCTGCTGGCCGAGACCCCGGTGCCGCGCTGAGCGGGCGCACACAGCCATGCATCTGGCCCAGCGAGCCTACGTCCTCGTGCTGCTGACCGCGGTCATGGCGATCGCCGCGATCTGGTCGGGCGAGCCTGGCGTGGCGGATCTGTGGCGCATCCCCGCGGGCCTGTTGTTGTTCGGCCTGGCGCTCGAGGGATGGCTCGTGCGCCGCATGCCGGTCGAGGCGCGCCTCGCAAGCGCGCCGCGCGCCTTTCTCGGGCGGCCGCACGCGGCGGTTTTCGAGTTCGCCAACCCTTCCGCCCGGACGCTCGCCGTTGAATACGCACCGGCGACGCCTGCGGGCTTCGAACCCCTGCTACAGGTGCGCCGCGTGAGCGCGCCGGCGCACGCCACGGTGCAGGATCCGGTGACGCTGTTGCCCGTGCGGCTCGGGCCGCAGACCTGGCCGGCGCTGCCGGCGCGCGTGTTGGGTCCGCTGCGGCTCGCGTGGTGGGCCTGTGCCTTGCACCCCGAGCAACGAGTGGTGGTGGCTCCCGATGCGCTGCGCACCCGGGTGCGCCCGCGCGGTCTGGCAGGCGGCGCGCGCCCGCGGCGTGTCGCAGGCGCGGGCGCGGAGCTGCACCAGCTGCGCGGCTACGTGCGTGGCGACCCGCTGGCCAGGATCGACTGGAAGGCAACGGCACGCGCCGGCACGCTGGTCACCCGTGAGTTCAGCGAGGATCAGCATCTCGACATCCTGGTCGCCATCGACGCCGGCCGCTTCAGCCGCGTGCGCGCCGGGCCTCTGGACCGCTTCGGCCTGTATGCCAACCTGGCAGCGCGCCTGGCGGAAATCGTCACGCAGCATGACGACCGCATCGGGCTGGTGGTGTACGCCGACCGCGTGCTCGCCAGCTGCGCGCCGGCGCGCGGGCTCACCGGGGTGACGCGCCTGCGCGGCGTGCTGGAACAGCTGTCGGTGCAGGCGGCGGAGTCGGATCCGACGGCCGCCGCGGTCAGCATGCGCGCGCTTCTGAAGCATCGCGGACTCATCGTGCTGCTCACGGATCTCGACGACGCCAACGTCGCCGACCAGCTCTCACGTGCCGTGCGGCTGCTGACCCCGCCGCACCTGCTCGTGGTAGCGGGCGTGCACAGCGCAGAGATCGCCGATTTGGCCCGGGGCGAGGCGCGTGAGTGGCTGGACCCGTGGATCGCGCTGGCCGCCGCCGAGCACGAGGCGCGCGCCGCGGCCCAGCGCCTGCTGCTGCAGCGGCTCGGCGCGCCGGTGGTGGCGGCGCCCGCGGAGTTGCTCGAGCAGGCGGTGTTCGCCAAGTACGAAGCGCTGCGTCGCTCGCGGCGCGTGTAGCGGCGTGTTACGGCATTGGCCGGCGTGCGCGCCGGCCAAACAGCCAGCCGGACAGCAGTGCGACCATGAATAGCCAGTAACTCGCGCCGATCGCGCTGCGCGCCCACAGCGCAAAGCGCGGATCAGGCGAAACGTAACCTTCCAGGATCCCCGCTCCCACCAGCAGCAGCGCACAGGCGATCAGGAGCTTGCCGGAGCGCAGCGCTGCGACGCGAAACGATTCAATGCGCCCCGCCTGCGCCGGGCGGATGAGCGCCTCGCCCACCGCGGCGCCCGCGGCGCCCGACAGGCACATGACCGAGAGCTCGACGCAGCCGTGCGCCACGATGAACCCGAACAGCTGCGCGCGCAGTCCGTGCAGGCTCACGAACGCGAACACCGCGCCCAGCATCAGGCCGTTCAAACCGAGGATATAAAGAGTGCCCAGCCCGAACAGGAACCCGGCGCAGTAGGCGAACAGACTCACGACAATGTTGTTCGCCAGGATCTGCGCCGACAGCACCGAGGAAGGCACGATGTTCAGCAACCCTTCCGTCCACAGCTGGCCGCGCTCCACGCTGGCGATCAGATCGGGGGAGGCGAACAGCGCGATGAGCTCCGGGTAACGCTGCACCAGCGCGTACCCGCCGATCGCGGCCAGCGCGAAAATCACCGTCGACCACACGATGTAGGGCCCGAGCCAGCGCACCACCGCCGGAATCTCGTCGCGGAACAGCGTCAACAGAGCGCTGCCGAGGCGCCAGGCGCCGTGATGCAGCGTCGCGTGCGCGCGGGCGTAAGCGGCTTCCAGGTACTCGCGGGTGCGCGAATCCGGCATGAGCATGCGCACGCGCGCCAGATCATGTGCGAGCAGGCGATAGTCGTCCGCCAGGCGCGTGACGTCCGCGGCATCGTCGCTGCGCCCGCGGGCGAGGCGGCGGGCGCGCCTCTGCGCCTGGCGCCACAGATCCGCGCGCTGCAGCAGACTGACGGTGAGAGCGCGTTGCCGGGCCGAGCCGTTCACTTAGCCCGGCCGCTATTGAGGACGCGCCAGGCGCTCGAGGCGCGTGCGCCAGGCGTCGTCGCCGTCATGGTTGCCGGACTCAGCGGGGTCGGCGCCGTAGCGTGTCAGCACCTGCCGTGCGAGCCGCACGCGCGCCTCGGGCTGCAGCGCGGGCCAACGCTCGAGCAGCTCGGCGACGATTTCGGCGCCCGCCGCGTCGAGCCGGCTCACCCGGTGGGCGTCGCTGGCGGGCGTCGGCAGGCGTGCATCCGCATGCTCGAACACCAGCAGCGTGCCGGCAGCCATGTCGCCGATGCGCAGGTTGTCGCGCGTCAGCACCACCGTGATCAGGCCCACGCCGTAGAACAGCGGCAGGCTGTCGACCAGGCGAAATACGTTGCGGGTCAGGAGCGCGCCGGCGCTGGGCGCGCCGCCATCGCGCGCCACGATCCGCACACCTGCCATGCGCTTGCCGGGCGTGCTGCCGCGCAGCGCGAGTTCCACCGCGTGGTGGTAGAGGAAATAGATCGCCAGTGCGGGTGCGACCACCGCGCCAAACCAGCGGGCATCGTTGGTCAGGGGGGGGCTGAGGCTGAAGCGCCCGTTATAAAGGAGTGCGCCGAGGACGAACCACGCGAGCGCGAGAATCACGCGGATGTGCCAGTCGACCAGGAATGCGTAGGCGCGTGCGCCCGGACCGGCCACCGGCAGCGACACGTCGATGCCGGTAACACTGTCGACCACCAGACCGGGTGCGACCTCACTCATACTTCTTCCGCCAGCAGCTCGGCCTGGTACTCCTGCTGCAGCGCCTCGATCAGCTCATCGAGCTGGCCGTCCATGACCTGCTGCAGTTTGTAGAGCGTCAGGTTGATACGGTGATCGGTGACGCGCCCCTGGGGGAAATTGTAGGTGCGGATCCTTTCGGAGCGGTCGCCGCTCCCCACCTGCAGGCGGCGCGATTGCGCTTGTGCGCTCTGCTGCTTTTCCTGCTCGGCGGCCAGCAGGCGCGCCTTGAGCAGCGCCATGGCGCGCGAGCGGTTCTTGTGCTGCGAACGCTCATCCTGGCATTCCACCACGATGCCGCTCGGCAGGTGCGTGATACGTACCGCGGAGTCGGTCTTGTTGACGTGCTGGCCGCCCGCGCCCGAGGAGCGGTAGGTGTCGATGCGCAGCTCGGCCGGGTTGATATCGATCTGCTCGACCTCATCGAGTTCGGGCAAGATCGCCACCGTGCACGCCGAGGTGTGAATGCGTCCCTGTGCCTCGGTCGCCGGCACGCGCTGCACGCGGTGCGTTCCGGATTCGAACTTCAGCAGCGAGAACGCGCCCTTGCCGACGATGCGGCTGATGATCTCCTTGTAGCCGCCGTGCTCGCCCGGACTTTCGCTGAGCACCTCCGCGGCGAATCCCTTGCGTTCCGCGTAGCGGGCGTACATGCGGTGCAGGTCACCGGCGAAGATCGCCGCCTCATCGCCCCCGGTGCCGGCGCGCACCTCGAGGAAGATGTTCCCGTCGTCGCGCGGATCCTTCGGCAGCAGGAGCCTGTGCAGCTCGCTCTCCGCGGCTTCGAGCTCGCGCTGTACGTGTCCCACCTCCTCCTCCCCGAGGGTGCGCATGCCGGCGTCCGGATCGGCCTGCAGGTCGCGCGCGGCCGCCAGATCGCGTTCCAGGCCGTGGTAGCGGCCAAAGCGCTCCGCCAGCGGCTGCAGGCGCGCGTACTCCATGGACAGTTCGCGGAACTGCTGCGAGCCGCCGGCCACCTCATCGGTGGCCAACAACCGGCCGACCTCCTCGAAGCGATCGGACAGTTTCTGCAGGCGCTGGCGGATGGATTCCTTCATGGCTGCGGCTTTGGGCGCGGCATTCTCCGGGATGTCTCAAGTTTGTGACAAGTTGCGCAATGCGCACCACTTGCGCAGGCTCTATAGTGCTGGCGTGAGTATGATCAAAGCTTGCGTAACCTGACCCCAGTCCTGTGCGCCTCGCTGCTCGCCGGATGCGCCGGCGTGCGGCCCGCCACCCAGGCAGCGGTGCCACCGCCCCCGGGCGGGGATGCCAGCGCCCTGACCATGACAGCGGAAGTGGCCCTGAAGCGCGGCGACTGCCGGGCGGCTTCGGAAGCCTACGCGCATGGCGCCGCCGTTGCCGCGGACGTTCAGCTTGCCCGTCGCGCCACGCAGGTGGCGATGGCTTGCGAGCATCTGCCCGCCGCTTGGGCTGCCGCGACCCGCTGGCGCGCTCTGGCGCCCGGGGATCGCGAGGCGGACGCCCTGTACGCGGCTGTGGCGCTCAAGCTGTATCACACCAGCGAGGCACGCGCCGCTATCCATGACTTCTGGAGCGCCGAAGAGCACGCCAATTCGGCGAGCGCAGCGCTCACCAAGCCAACCCAGCCAGACGCCGCTGCAGGCAAGGGTTCCGCGCCCGCCCCGGAGGCGACGCCTGCCGCACCGCGCGCTGCCCAGCGCACGGCGAAGAGCATGACCGAGTTGACGGCGCTGCTGCTGGAGGAGTCCGATGCGCCTGCCGTGTTGATGGCCATGAGCGGGGCGCTGGAGCCGACGGCGAACTCACCCGATACACTCACACTATTGGGCGAACTGGCGCTGGCTGCGTACGACGGCCAGCGTGCGGCAGGGTATGCGCAGCAGGCGCTGCAACGTGACCCCAAGGATCCTGCCGCGCTGCGGGTGTTGGCGCGCGCCTACGTCGTGCGCGGCGATGCCCCGCAGGCGGTCGCCACCGCGCGCCAGGCGAAGGCGCACGATGGAACGCGCGGCGGCTTCGAGCTTGCGGAGATTCTCGCCTCGCTCGATCGTAACGAGGAGGCCCACCAGGAGCTGGAGCATCTGCGCACCAGCGGCGCGCCGGCCGCGGAGATCGATCGGCGGCTCGCGCTGCTGGCGTTCGCTTCCGGGGACCTGAAGGAAGCCCGCCAGCGCTTCACGGAGCTGCTGTCGAGCGGCCAGGGCAACGATACGGCGCAGCTGTATCTGGCCGATATCTCGGCGCGTGACGGCGATCCGGAGGGAGCGATCGCGGCCTACCGCCGCCTCTACGACTCGTCGGTGGCGCTGTCGGCGCGCTCGCGGGCTGCCTCGCTGCTGCTTGATCGCAAGGCGCGCGCCGAGGCGCTGGCGCTGCTCGATGACTACGCCGCGGACCATCCGGAGGATGAGCTCGACCTGACACTCGCCAAGGCGCGGCTGCTGGCCGATCACGACGAAGCGGACACCGGGCTGGCGTTGCTCGCGACTGCGCTCGAGCGCCATCCGCAACATCCCTCGATCGAATACGACCGCGCAGTGATACTGGAACAGGCGGGGCATGTGCACGAGTCGGTCGAGGCGCTCGAGCAGATGCTCACCCAGCGACCCGACGACCCGACTCTGTTGAACGCTCTCGGTTACACGCTGGCGGACCACACGCTCGAGCTGGGGCACGCCGAAGGGCTCATCCGCCGCGCGCTCGCCGTGATGCCCGACAACCCCGCAGCACTCGATAGCCTCGGCTGGGTGCATTTCCGTGCCGGCGACGCCAACGGCGCCATCGGCACTCTCGAGCATGCCTATGCCCTCGGTCACGACGCCGAGATCGCCGCTCATTGGGGTGAGGCGCTGTGGGTGAGCGGCAAGCGCGGCGAGGCGCGCCGGGTGTGGGCGGCGGCGCTGGCCCGCCAGCCCGATTCCAGACCGCTGAAGGCGACGCTCAAACGGTTCCTGCCCGATGCGCAGTAGGGTGCTGCGCGTCGGCGCAGCGGTGGTGCTGTGCGGGTTGGCCGGCTGCCGCACCGCGCCGATGACCTTTCCGGCGGTGGCGCCGTGGGAGGTGCGGCGACCGCAGCTGCAGGCGCGCGAGCATTTCGACCTCAGTGGGCGTGTGGCGGTCGCGACCGGACGCGAAGGCTTCAACGCGAACCTGCATTGGGAGCAACAGGCCGGGCGCTCGCAACTGATGCTCGAGGGCCCGCTCGGAACAGGTGCCGTGCGGATCAGCGCATCGGGCAATGATCTTGACATAGTCACGGCGCGCGGCGAGCACGTGGACAGCACCGCGGCGCACGCCGATCTCGCGACGCGTCTGGGGTTCGATCCGCCGCTGGCGAGTCTGCGTTACTGGATCCTCGGAGTGCCCGACCCGGCCCAACCCGCCACTGAAGAGCTCGATCAGCGGCAACAGCGCCTGCAGGGTCTCACCCAGGCCGGCTGGCACATCGACTACACCCTCTACGTTGCGGTCGGCGGTGAGTCGCTGCCGGCGCGTCTCACACTGCAACGCGACGCGGTGCGCGTGCGGCTGCTCGTGGATGACTGGCAGTTATGACACCCGCGGAGACGCACTGGCCCGCCCCCGCGAAACTCAATCTCTTCCTCCAGGTGACCGGCCGTCGCGCGGACGGTTATCACGAGCTGCAGACGCTCTTTCAGCTCATCGACCTGTGCGACACGGTCGCGATCAGTGTGCGCGAGGACGGGCAGATCGAGCGGCCGGTGGGCCCGCCAGAGGTGCCTTGCGAGGCGGATCTGACCGTGCGGGCCGCTCGGGCGCTCCAGAGCGCCACCGGCACGCGCCTTGGGGCGAGTCTCAAAGTGCGCAAGCGCATCCCCCAGGGCGGGGGACTCGGCGGGGGCAGCTCGGACGCGGCCACAACACTTCTCGCGCTGAACGAGATGTGGAACTGCGGGCTCTCCTTGAGCGAGCTGGCCAGCCTTTCGAGGCCGCTGGGTGCGGATGTGCCTGTTTTTGTTCAGGGTTCCTCGGCCTGGGCGGAGGGGGTCGGCGAGCGTCTGACGCCCGTCACCCTGCCTGCGAAGTGGTACGTCGTCATCTACCCGGGAGTCTCAATGAGCACCCGGGAGGTGTTCCAGAGCCCTGAATTGACACGAAATTCGCCCCTCATCACAATACGCGCCTTTTTTGAGTCCGGTGGGCGCAACGACTGCGAGCCCGTCGTGCGCGCGCGCGCGCCGCAGGTGGCGGAAGCGCTCGAGTGGCTGGCGCGATTTGCGCCGGCGCGCATGACGGGCACCGGGTCGTGCGTCTTCAGCGCATGCGGGAGCGCCGGCGACGCCGAGCGCCTGGCGGCGCGGGTTCCCGATCACTGGATGAGCTTCGTGGCTCAGGGCCTGAACACCTCGCCCGTGCACGAACGCCTCAAGCACGGGCGGCAAATCTGAGGCGGCTGTAAGATGCGCGCCCGCCAGCTCTCCGCGCGGGCGGACGGATGCTGGGGTGTCGCCAAGTGGTAAGGCAGCGGGTTTTGATCCCGCCATTCGGAGGTTCGAATCCTTCCACCCCAGCCGGTTTCACGACGCCGGCGCCTGATGCGCGCGGGCACGGGGCGAGGGTGGTGGAAGCACGCAGCGCAGAAAGTATGGGTACCAGCGACACACTGGCGCTGTTTGCCGGCAATGCCAACCCGGTGCTGGCGCAGGACATTGCGCGCAGCCTGCAGACGCAGCTCGGGCGCGCCTCTGTCGGGCGCTTCAGCGACGGCGAGGTCAACATCGAGCTGATGGAGAACGTGCGCGGGCGCGACGTGTTCATCGTGCAGTCGACCTGTCCGCCTGCGAACGACAGCCTGATGGAGCTGCTGGTAATGGTGGACGCCTGCCGGCGCGCCTCCGCGGCGCGCATCACCGCGGTGATGCCGTACTTCGGCTACTCGCGCCAGGATCGCCGTACCAAGGGGACGCGCTCCGCCATCACGGCGAAGCTGGTCGCCAACATGCTGTCGGGCGCGGGGGTGAATCGCCTGCTGACGATCGACCTGCACTCGGATCAGATCCAGGGGTTCTTCGACATCCCGGTGGACAACGTGTATGCCTCGCCGGTGTTGCTCGGCGAGGCGTGGAAGCAGGCCTACCGCGACGTGATCATCGTATCGCCCGATGTCGGAGGGGTGGCGCGCGCGCGCGCTTTCGCCAAGCGACTGGACGACGCCGAGCTGGCGATCATCGACAAGCGGCGCCCGCGGCCGAACGAATCGAAGGTGATGAACATCATCGGCGAGGTCGAGGGCAAGACCTGCATGCTGGTCGACGACATGGTCGACACCGCTGGCACGCTGTGCCGGGCCGCGCAGGCGCTGAAAGACGAGGGCGCGGTCAAGGTGGTGGCCTACATCACGCACCCGGTGCTGTCCGGCGGCGCGGTGCAGAGGATTTCGCAGTCGGCGCTGGATGAGCTGGTCGTGACGGACACGATCCCGCTCAGCGCCGAAGCCACGGGCGCCCGCCGTATCCGCCAGCTGTCGGTGGCGGAGCTGCTCGCGGAAACCATCCGCCGCATCCGCGACGAGGAGTCGGTGAGCTCGCTGTACGTCGACTGAGTTTTTTGGGTATGCCGGTCTGGTCGCGGACCGGCAGTGTTGAGTCATTACTGGAGACCAAGTAAATGCGTATTTCGTTCACCTTCGGCGCGGATGTCCGCGAGACGCAAGGCAAGGGTGCGAGCCGCCGCCTGCGTCACACCGGCAAGGTCCCCGCCATCCTGTACGGCGCCCACCAGGACGCCCAGGCGCTGGTTCTCGACCAGCAGAATCTTCTCACCATGATCGCCGACGAGCGCTTCTACTCCTCGATCGTGCGGCTGAAGATCGGCGAGCGCACCCAGGAAGCAATCATCAAGGACGTACAGATGCACCCGGCGAAGAACGTAGTCGTGCATGTGGACCTGCAGCGCGTGGTCGAGAACGAGGCGATCCGTATCCGGCTGCCAATCCACTTCAGGGGAGAGAGCGTGTCGCCCGGCGTCAAGACCCAGGGCGGCGTGGTATCGCACATGCGCGCCGACGTCGAGGTCAGCTGCCTGCCGAAGGATCTGCCGGAATTCCTGGAGCTGGACCTTTCGGGCATGAGCCTCAACGAGACCAAGTTCCTGGCGGATATTCCGCTGCCCGCGGGCGTGACGATTCCGGAGCTCACGCAGCGCAACGCGCCGGTCGTGTCGATCCATGCTCCGCGTGCCGAGGAGCCCGAGCCGGTTGCCGCAGAGGCCGTCGCCGCCGTGCCTGCCGAGGGTGCCGCGCCTGCCGTTGCAGGTGCTCCCGGCGCTCCGGGCGCTGCGCCGCCTGTGGCGGCCCCGGGCGCTGCTCCGGCCGCCCCCGGCGAGGCCAAGAAGGGTGAGGCCAAGAAGGGCGAGGAGAAAAAGGAGGCCGCTCCTGCCAGGAAGGAGGGCGGCAAGAAGTAGCCGCCACGACAGGCGCTGCACCAGACACCGGCCGCCGCGGGAGCCATGGCGCTCCTTCGGCGGCCGGCGACGTTTGCGGTGTGACTCAACGACATGGCAGGTGAGCCGCTCAAGCTGATCGTCGGGCTCGGTAATCCGGGCACCGAATACGCGCGCACGCGCCACAACGCGGGTTTCCAGTTCGCTGAAGAGCTGGCCCGCCGCCACGGCGCCACGTTCCGCAGCGAGCCCCGTCATCGCGCGGAACTGGCGCGCACGCGTGTGGGCGACACCGAGCTGTGGTTGTTGAAACCCATGAGCTACATGAACCACAGCGGCGACCCGGTGCGCAGCGTCGCAAGTTTCTACAAGGTCCCCATCGAGTCGGTGCTGGTGGCGTACGACGAGCTGGATTTCCCCGCGGGGGTGGTGCGCTTGAAGCAGGGCGGCGGCGCCGCCGGCCACAACGGCATGCGCGACGTCATTGCGCAAATGGGCGATGCGTTCTGGCGGCTGCGGGTCGGCATCGGTCACCCGGGCGAGCGTGCCGCGGTGCTCGATTACGTGTTGGGGCGCCCGCCCGCAGCCGATGCGCAGCTCATCCATGAGGCGCTGCTGGCGGCCGCAGATATCGTGCCGCTGCTGCTTACCGAAGGCGCGCAGATCGCCATGAACCGTCTGCACAGCCGCGAATCCGTACCGGGCGCGCCGGCGGCGCCCGCCAACTCCTGAAGCACCAGGTCGAGGTCTCCTGCATGCCCATCCGCTGCGGCATCGTTGGTCTGCCCAATGTCGGCAAGTCGACTCTGTTCAACGCGCTCACGCGCGCACAGATCGCGGCCGAGAACTATCCGTTCTGTACCATCGATCCGAACGTCGGCGTGGTCCCGGTGCCTGATCCGCGCCTGGCGCAACTGGCCGCGATCGCCCAGCCCGAGAAGATCGTTCCGACCACGGTCGAGTTCGTCGACATCGCAGGTCTGGTCGCCGGCGCCTCGCAGGGCGAGGGACTCGGCAATCAGTTTCTGTCGCACATCCGCGAAGTGGACGCGATCGCGCACGTGGTGCGCTGCTTCGAGAGCGGCGACGTCATCCATGTCGCGGGCAGGATCGATCCGCTGTCGGATGTGGAGATCATCGACACGGAGCTGGCGCTGGCGGATCTCGCGACTCTGGAGAAGGGGCTGGAACGCGCCACTAAGGCGGCCAAGAGCGGCGAGCAGGACGCGATTCGCAGGCGCGTCCTGTTTGAACGCGTCAAGGTGCAGCTGAATGCGGCGCAGCCGCTGCGCGCGCTGGCGCTCACCGAGGAAGAACGCCGCGATTTGCGCGAGCTGCAGCTGCTCACGGCAAAGCCGGTGATGTACGTGGCCAACGTGGCGGAGCATGGCTTCGAGAACAATCCGTTCCTGGCAGCGCTCGAGAAGCGCGCCGACGCCGAGGGCGCCGTGGTGGTGGCGGTGTGCGCAGCCATCGAGGCGGAGATTGCACAGCTCGAGGAGGCCGAGCGCAGCGAGTTTCTTGCCGATCTGGGTCTGAAGGAGCCGGGGTTGAACCGCGTGATCCGTGCGGGCTATCGCTTGCTCGGTCTGCAGACGTTCTTCACCGCCGGTCCGAAAGAAGTGCGCGCCTGGACGGTGCGCGTCGGGGCGTCCGCGCCGCAGGCGGCGGCCGTAATCCACACCGACTTCGAGCGTGGCTTCATCCGCGCCGAAGTCATCGCCTTCCCGGACTACCTCGCCTGTAAGGGCGAAGCCGGTGCGCGCGATGCCGGCAAGCTGCGCCTGGAAGGTAAGGAGTATGTGGTCCAGGAAGGCGACGTCATATACTTCAGGTTCAATGTATGATGCGCGCCCTTCGTGGAAAGGTAGCTCAGCTGGTTAGAGCACGGCACTCATAATGCCGGGGTCGAGGGTTCGAGTCCCTCCCTTTCCACCAATACCTTCAGCAACTTCCCGACTCCCCTACAACTCTCAGATCGAATTTCCCCCCGCAGCGGCGCGAGAAAGTCGCCCGCGTGAACATCCGT